>NZ_JAWCTQ010000056.1:0-40832 GCF_032423885.1 Streptomyces tamarix
GCTGCCGGGCGCCCACCCCCTGGTCTCCCCGTCCTGGATCCGGCCGATTCAGCAACGGCGCCAACCCCATGAGCATAATTCCAAAGAATGCCGTGAAGGAGGCCTGGACGGAGCAAGCCGGAGGCGTGGCTCAGGGTGTGAAGTGGAAGTGGAAGGATGATGTCACAGGGAAGACGGTCCGCATGCGCGTACACGCCGCTGACCCCAAGGCACCGGCTGGGAGCAACGCGGCCAAGGGGGACATCTACCGAATCCAGATCGGCAACCAGTATCAGGATGTATCGGGCCATCTGTGGCACAAGAACGTCCACAACGAGAACAGCCCGCACTACAACTCCGCGGGTGCCAATGCGACCCACATTCCTTGGCCAAGCCAGCACCCGCGCCCTTCGTACAACTGAGAGGTGACCATGCGCATCGAGCGCAAGCACCTCGTGACGCTCATCAACGAGCTCACGAGCCCCGACCCCCGGGTACGGTCTTCGGCCAGTGACCGGATTCAGGACTGGATGGACACCTTCTCCTCCGGCGACGGCAGATTGCTGTCCGAGATCCTGGCCATGGCTGCTTCCTGTGAGCCGGACAGGGAGTGCTTGGAAGCACAGTTGCACGCGCTTTCCGAGCTCGACACCGCGGAAAAGATCGGTGATGCGGATCTGTCGCCGCTCAAGTCGATCCCTGCCGAAAGGCTTCACGTGGAGCACAGGGATTACATGGATGACCTGGTCCCGTACTTGGAAGCGGACAGCGGTGACGCAACGGGTTGACCCAGCCCGAGGTCGGCCCGCCCGTCGTTCACGGACGCCCCACTGAGGAAAAGGCCCTCCCGCCCCATACGGGGCTGGAGGGCCGCTCCGTGTCCGGAAAGGGCCGGGCCCGAGGGCCACCCTGAACCGCTCCGGGTTTGCTCGGGGCGGGCGGAAGCGCGTTCGCCCGGTGCTCGCAGCCGGACGTGGTCCCGGTTGTACTGCTGGTGGTGCTGGGGAAGTTCGTGGCGGCAGCAGGGAGTGCGGACAGTGGCGCCGGTCCCTGTACGAGACCGGCAAGGCTTCTGCGTCGAGACACCGGCGAGTGAGATCACCGTCCGGGACCACGAGGAGCCCTGCCGCGTCACGGCCCCCGGCCACCAGCCGTCACCGTCCGCGAACCACAGGATGAAAACGGCTCACCGAGTGATCTGGGGAAAGTCGCCGACCAGGACGGCGGGAGGACCGCACCGTACGGGGTTCCCGTGCCGGCACCCACCGGCCCGCCGTGTACACGTCTCGCACGTCAGCCTCCCGGTGGGTCATCCCCGCTTCCCCCACAACTGTTGAACGCGACCGCTTGTGAGCCCGCCTCCCGCCGGCCGCGATCAGCCGCGGCACCCCGTCGCCGCACCCGATGCCGTCAACCCGATATCCCGTGGGGGCCCCTGCCCGAGGGGCGTGACCTTGCGCGCGCTGCGCGCTCTCCTGCTGCTCGCCGGTTTCCACCTGCTCGGCGTCCTGCTGCTGGCGGTACTCACCGGCATCGACCACCTGCTGTACTCGTACGCCCCGTCGAGCGTCGCGGTGAAGCCGTACCTGGTCTCCGTGTTCCTGGCGGTTCCGCTGGTCCGCGGCCTGTTCATGCTGCGCACGCCCAAGGCCGACGAACCCCCCGGCCTGCCCGTCACGAAGGCCGACGAACCCGAGCCGTGGCGGACCGTACGGGAGCCGGCCGACCGGATCGGCACCCGCGCGCCGTCCCGCATCCCGCTGGTACCGGACGCCAACGCGGCCGTCGCCGAGGACGCCCGCCTGCTCGGCCTGCTGCCCGGCCCGCGCCGCCTCCACCTCGGCGTGCCCCTTCCCCAGGACCTGACGGAGGCCCAGCTCCGATCGGTCATCGCGCACGAACCGGGCCACTACTCCAACGCCGACACCCGCCTCGTCGCCCTCACCGTGCGCGGCCGCACCCAGATCCTGAACACCATCAGGCACTTCGAGGAGCGCGCCGGGAAAACCGCGGCCCGTGAACAGGCCCGGCAGGAGAAGAAGAGCGCCGAGGCCGCGGCCAAGGGCAGGAGGGCGGGCGAGGTCGACATCCGGCGTGTGGGCGTCACGTACCGCGCGATGGCCCGGATCCACACCGCGTACGCCAAGCCGTACTTCCGCGCCACGCTGGCCGGCGCCCGCAACCTGCTGTCCGACCCCGAACGGACGCTGGAGGCCCTGGGGGACGCGGCCCCGACGGAGGGGGTGCGACGGTTCCGGCGTACGGCCGACCGGCCGGAACTGCTCAACGGCTCGATGGCCGCCCAGCTCGCGGACCCCAGCACCCCTCCGCACCGGGCGCCGGCCGCGTACACCCGGGCGCACCCGATCCTGCCCGCGCTGCTCGTGCTCCCGCTGATCGCCCGCTTCGAGCACGACGAGTCCGACGACGCCGAGGGCGACCGCACGCCGGAGGTGTCCGAGGTCCGTTCCCGACCCCTTCGACGCGATGGCCCGTCGACGACTCGCAGGGCCCGCGCCCGCCCGGCTTCCACATGGTCACCGGGGGTTCCGTCGCGCGCTCGGGTCCGCCCGCGGTCAGCCCTCGTCCACGAGGTCGAGTCCGTCGCGGGGTGCCACCGGAACGGTCTCCGGGACGGGCCACCTGCGGGGCGGTGACGGGGACGCGTCCCGCCACCAGAGGTGCGCGGGGAGGTCGCCGGCAGGCTCGAAGGGCTGACCGGGGACGGGCAGGGCGACCGCCTGCCCCACGGCGGCTGCTGCCGCGACCGTCCACTCCCCCGGTTCGGCCCAGGGGTGCGGGGCGAGGTTGAACGTGGCCCAGTGGATGGGCAGCATCACGCCGGAGGGCCGGCCGCCCTGGAGGTCGAGGTGGGCGCGCAGGCCCTCGGCCGGCGTCATGTGGATGTCGGGCCAGAAGTCCGAGTACGCGCCGATCTGGATCATGGTGGCGTCGAACGGGCCGTGCGTCGCGCCGATGTCGCGGAAGCCGGGGAAGTAGCCCG
This sequence comes from Streptomyces tamarix, assembly GCF_032423885.1. NCBI lineage: Bacteria > Bacillati > Actinomycetota > Actinomycetes > Kitasatosporales > Streptomycetaceae > Streptomyces > Streptomyces tamarix. The sequence goes on from NZ_JAWCTQ010000056.1 coordinate 2,984, forward strand.
TGTCGCCGCTGTGGTAGACGCGGTGCTCCGGGCCGGCGACGACCCAGGACGCCCAGAGCGTGTGCTGCCGGTTGCGCAGGCCGCGGCCGCAGAAGTGGCGGGCCGGGGTGGCCGTGAGCCGCACGTCGCGGATCCGCGTCGACTCGTCCCAGTCCAGCTCGCGCAGCCGGGAGGGGGCCACGCCCCAGCGCTCCAGGTGGGCGCCGACGCCGAGCGGGACGGCGAAGAGCGTGTCCGTCCCGGCCAGGGCGCGGATCGTGGGCAGGTCGAGGTGGTCGTAGTGGTCGTGGGAGATCACGACGACGTCGACCGGTCCCAACGCGGCGAGCGGCAGCGGCACCGGGTGCAGCCGCTTGGGCCCGGCGAAGGAGAAGGGCGAGCAGCGGTCGCCCCAGACCGGGTCGAACAGGACGCGCAGGCCGTCGATCTCGGCGAACACGCTGGAGTGCCCCATCCAGGTCAGGCGCAGCCCGGAGGCCGGGGGCCGGGCCAGGTCGGCGGCCGTGGTCGGGTGGAGGGGCACGGGACGGGCGGGGGCGCGACGGACGCGTTCCTCCTTGCGGAAGTACGTCTTCGCGAACTCGGCGGCCGAGCCGGAGGGCCTGTGCCGGGTGGCGCCGGGGTTGCGGAAGGCGCCGTCCGCGAAGTTCGGCGAGCGGCGGATCCGTTCCAGCCGGTCCCCGGCGGCGTCCGCGCCGAAGGCGGCCGGCCGCAGGGAGAGGAACCGGGCGCGCAGCCGTCCGAGAGCGTCGTCGCCGGACACAGCACCTCCAGGGGGCTCAGGTCCTTCCATTATGAGCGGACGGTACGACAGGGCTGCGGGGCGGTGGGCGGGCGTCCGGGATACTGTCGCGCGCGAAGGGCGGAGGACGGGCGGATGACGTGACGAGGGTGCGGCTGTCGGCGGCCGAGCGGCGCGAGGAGCTGCTGCGGGCGACCGTCGCCCAGATCGAGGCGCGCGGCATGGCGGCGGTGCGGGTCGCGGACGTGGCGGCGGCGCTCGGGGTGAGCGGGGCGCTGGTCCTGTACCACTTCTCGACGAAGGAGAAGCTGGTCGCGGCGGCGTTCGCCCACGCGGCGGAGGGGGACTTGGCGGAGCTGCGCCGCGTCCTGGACCGGCGGGCCCCGGCGGCCCGGCGGCTGCGGGCGGCCGTGCGCTGGTACGTGCCGGGCCGGCGGACCCGGGGATGGCGGCTGTGGATCGAGTGCTGGGCGGCCGCTCCGCGGGAACGCGCGCTGCGGGAGGTCGCGGCGCGGCTCGACCGGCAGTGGAGGGCCGCGCTGGCGGAGGTGTTCGCGCAGGGAGCGGCGGCGGGCGAGTTCCGGTGCCCCGACCCGGAGGGCGCGGCCGGGCGGCTGACGGCGCTCCTCGACGGGCTGGGCGTCCGGATGACGACGTACCGGGGGTCGTTGAGTCGTACGACGGTGCTGCGCTGGGCGGACGAGGCCCTGGAGCGGGAGCTGGGCGGGACCGGGGAGGGCGGGGCCTGAGCGGCCGGGGCGCACGCGTGGAGGCGGGCTCCCGGCGAACCGGCCGGGTCGGCCCGTACGGCGACCGCCGCGCGCGGAGGCGGAACCGCCCCCCTGCCGCGTGGCCGGCGGTGGGGCCGGGGCCGGAGCGCCCCGTACGCGCGCGTGGCCGGCCGATCGGGGCCGGCACCGGCCTCCCCCCTGAGCGGACCGCCCCTTACGCGCGCGTGGCCGGCGCCCGCGCCCCGCTCGCCGTACCGGAGCGTCCGCTACAGCGGCAGCAGGTCCGGGCGCTTGGCCGAGATCCGGTCGCCGGAGCTCTCGCCGCGCAGACGGCGGCCGATCCAGGGGACGAGGTACTCGCGGGCCCACTGGATGTCGTCGCGCCGCTCCTCCAGGGTTCCGCGCGGCGGGAGCGGCGGCCACGGCTGGTCGGGGTCGGCCGGCACGTCGAGGCCGAGGAGCTGGGCGGCGCGCAGCGCGACCCGCGTGTGCCCCTCGGGCGACAGGTGGAGCCGGTCCGCGTCCCAGGCGCGGCGGTCCTGGACGGTCCTGAGCGACCACAGGTCCAGGACCGGGCAGCCGTACCGGTCGGCGATGGCCCGGACGTGGCTGTTGTACGTGGCGATCCTGCCGCGCAGGCGGCGCAGGACCGGGACGCCGCGCGTGTCGAATCCGGTGGTCACCACGACCGTGCCGATGACGGAGGTCAGGTCCGCGACCGCGCGTTCGAAGCGCGCGGCCACGTCGTCGGGGTCGCTGCCGGGCCGGATGATGTCGTTGCCGCCGGCGCAGAAGGTCACCAGGTCGGGGAGGAGCTCCTTGGCCCGGGGCACCTGCTCCTCCACGATCTGGTCGAGGAGCCTGCCGCGCACGGCGAGGTTGGCGTACCGGAACTCCCGGCCCTCCGGGAGCCGGTCGGCGAGCAGGACCGCGAGGCGGTCGGCCCAGCCGAGGAACCGCCCGTCCGGGCCCGGGTCCCCCACGCCCTCGGTGAAGCTGTCGCCGATCGCCGTGTACGACCCGATCACGTCGTTCTCCCCCATCGTCGAATCGTCTGCCACGGCAGCACATCATCCACCGTGGGATGTGACCTACGCGACCGTAAGGAGGGGTTGACGGGGCGTGATCTCCGCCACCGCGCCGCCGCCCGGCACCCTCGCGGGGTGCCGGGCGGCGGCGGTTCGCGGTGACGCGCGCGTCAGGTTCAGATGCTGACGCCGTGGCTCCGGAGGTAGGCCAGCGGGTCGACGTCCGAGCCGTAGCTGGGGCTGGTGCGGATCTCGAAGTGCAGGTGCGGGCCGGTCGAGTTGCCGGTGGAACCGGACAGGCCGATCTGCTGCCCGCCGCCGACGGTCTGGCCGGCGGAGACGGAGAGGGAGGACAGGTGGGCGTACTGCGAGTAGTTGCCGTCCTCGTGCTTGATGACGACCTCGTTGCCGTACGCGCCACTCCAGCCGGCGGAGACGACGGTGCCCGGGCCGACGGCCTTGACGGTACTGCCGGAGGAGGCGGCGAAGTCGACGCCCGTGTGGTAGCCGGAGGACCACATGGAGCCGGAGGCGCGGTACGGGGTGGTGATGCCGGCGGAGACCGGGGCGGTGAAGCCGGAGCCGCTCTGCGCGGGCGTCTGGGTCTCGGCCGGGGCCTGGGTCTCGGCCTCGGCCGGGGTGTCGGCCGCGGGCTTCGCCTCGGCGGGGGCCTGGACCTCGGCGGGGGCCTGGGTCTTGGCGGCGGACCGGGAGGCGCGCTCGCCGCGGGAGTCGTCGGCCCTGGCGGTGGCCTTGGCGCCGAGGGTGAGCTTCAGGCCCGGGTGGATGAGCGCCGGGTCGTCGCCGATGGCCTCGCGGTTGTCGGCGTACAGCTTCTTCCAGCCGCCCTCGACGTTCTTGTTGTGGGCGATCTTCGCCAGGTAGTCGCCGGCGACGACGGTGTAGACGCGCGGCGCGGGCTTGGCGGTCCCGGCGGCGGACGCGACGGCGGCCGTCTGCGCGGGGGCGGCGGCCGGGGCCGTGGCGGGGGCGGCGGCGTGCGCGCCGGTCGCACCGAGGAGCGGGAGGGCGATGGCGGCACCGCCCGTTCCGGCGGCGACGAAACCGCGCGTGAGCGGGCTGGACTTGATACGGCGGTGCTTACCCTTGGCGGGCATGGCGAATTCCTCTCCGGCGCCTGCGAGGTGAGCTGTCGGGTTCGGGCTGGAGCTGCCCGGCCGCGCGGGTGGCGCGACTTCACCCCGAGCCGTACGGGAATTCCCGTACGGCGGCCTACCTGGTTCCCCCGCTCCTGCCACACGTGGGTGGGTGCGAATTCCGGGGCGGCGGCAGGATTCGGCGATCCGCCCGGCTGGAACGGGACCGTAAACGAGTGGGGACGACGGGAACAAGCGGATGGTTGCCCCCGCTCATTCACGCCGGGGAATTCTTCGGGGAATTCCGGTCACCCTCCGTGGATTACGGATCATGAATTCCCGTGTGGCGCGGGGATTCCAGGCGGCGCCACCGGATACGATCCGTCACCTTTATGACGCTGCTCACGCGGTGGAGCCCATCCCCCTTGTTTCCAGGGCGCGTTATGACGTACTCCATCAATACGGACAGAAGCGACAGAATCCCTCTTACGTGATCATCGGATCAACAACGACACAAGCGGACGATCATCGCGCCGAAGCCGCCTGGCTCCCCTGGGCGAACCACGCCGGAACAGGACGCGGCCACGGTGGGGAGCAGGGCGTCCCGCCACCCGCGCGCCACCGGCGGGACGGTGCGCCGCACCCACCCCGCGGCGGATCCTTGCCCGGGGAAGCGATGTCGTATCGTCGGACCGCTACCTCGTCGGCGGCCGTCGCCGACGCCAGACACGGAGGAGCTCCCGTGACGCAGCAGCTGCCGTCCTTCCCGTCGACCGCCGAGCCGGAGCTGACCGGCGTCCGCAACTTCCGTGACGTGGGCGGGCTGCCGACCGTGGACGGGCGCCGGGTGCGGCCCGGGGTGCTGTTCCGCAGCGGGCACCTCGCGCACGCCACCGAGGAGGACGCGGCGTTCCTGACGTCGCTCGGGCTGCACACCGTCTTCGACTTCCGCAACGCCGCCGACCAGGCGCTGGAGGGCCCGGACGTGGAGCTGCCCGGGGTGCGTAACGTCAACATCCCGCTGACGGACCCGGCCGACGGCGCCGAGTTCTGGGGGATGGTCCGCAACGGCGACCTGGACCAGTTGCGGGACCTGCTCGGGGACGGCAAGGCGGCGGCGCGGATGCGGGCCGCCTACCGCGGCATCGTCGTCGAGCGCACCGCGGAGCACAGCCGGGTCCTGCACGCCCTCGCCGCGGACAGCGTGCCCGCGCTGATGCACTGCGCGGCGGGCAAGGACCGCGCGGGTCTGTCCGTGGCGGTGGTGCTGCTGGCGGTCGGCGTGGAGCGCGAGGCGATCGAGGCGGACTACCTGAAGTCGAACGACCCGCACCGCCGGTACAAGGTCCGCCGCAGCGACTCGTCGCCCGCCGGGATGTCCCCGGAGGTGATGGAGCTGCTCGGCCCGCTGTTCGACGCGCGCGCCGAGTACCTGCACACGGCGTACGCGACGATCGAGGAGACCTGGGGCTCCACCGAGCGGTACCTCGGCGAGGGGCTCGGCCTGAGCGGCGAGACCCGCGACCGGCTGCGCGAGCGCCTGCTCGACGTCTGAGGTCCGCGCGGGCCGGGCGGCTACTGGTTCTGGCCGCCGAGCAGGAAGAGCAGGTAGAGGAAGGCCGCGAAGAGGTGGCCCGCGACCAGGTAGGCGAACAGCCGTATGACGAGGTTGCGGTTGATCCACCGCTCCTGGGTGCTGGGGATGGGGTTCGGGTTCTCCGGCTCGGACACGCGTACCTCTCGGTCGTCTCAGTGGCGCTGGGCGGGGCCGCCGCCGAGGCACAGGTCGGCGGCGGAGCTCTGCAGGAGGGTGTGGACGAACAGCAGCTCCGCCCCGTCGCGGGTGGCCGCGGCGATCCGGTGCGGGGTGAGCGAGTCGAAGTGGGCGCTGTCGCCCGGGTCGAGGACGTGCACGGCGTCGCCGAGCGCCAGCCGTACGCGCCCGGCGAGCACGTACAGCCACTCCTCGCCCGGGTGGACGCGGACCGCGTCGCGCAGCCCCGTGTACGGGACCTCCACGCGCAGCGCCTGCATGGCCCTGTTCGCCGCGCCCGCCTGGTGGTAGGTCCAGCCGCCGGCCTCGACCGGCTCGGCGCGGCCGGCGCGGACCACCGGGTCCGCGGCGTGGGCCGCCTCGCCGAGCAGCTCCGACACGGTCGTACCGTAGGTACGGGCGAGCCCGAGCAGCATCGGCAGCGACGGCTGGCGGCGGCCGGTCTCCAGACGGGACAGGTGGGCCGGGGAGAGCCCGGCGCGCCGGGCGGCCGCCTCCAGGGTCAGGCCCCTGCGGCGGCGCAGGGCGCGCAGTTGGGGCGCGACGTCCGGCAGCGCGTCGGCCGGCTCGCCTTCGACGGTCGTCATGCGTCCATTGCGCCAGGAAATTTCCCGGGGGGCAATTTTCTTGCCTCCCGGGCAAAAATCACCGGTTGGCGACGGCCTGCTTGACCAGGGTGCGCCCGAAGTCCCAGATCAGTCCACCGCCGCTGTGCGCCTCGTCCATCACCGCGGTGAACGCGGTGACGAACCGGTCGACGTCCTCCTCCCCGACCACCAGCGGCGGGATCAGCTTGATGACCTCCAGGCGGTCGCCGGAGACCTGGGTGAGGATCCGGTGCCGCTGGAGCAGCGGGACGACGACCATCTGCGCGAAGAGCCCCCTGCGGGCCGTCTGGAGCATCGTCCAGCGGCCGCGCAGGGCCAGCGACGAGGGCCTGCCGAACTCGATGCCGATCATCAGGCCGCGCCCGCGCACCTCGCGGAGCATCTCGTACCGGTCGACGAGCTCCGCGAGCCGGGACTTCAGCAGGGCGCCGGTGCGCCGGGCGTTCTCCACGAGGCCCTCGTCCTCCAACACGGCGAGGACGGCCAGGCCGGCGGCCATGGCCTGGGCGTTGGCGCCGAAGCTCGCCGAGTGGACGACGACGCGGTCCATCGACGAGTAGACCTTCTTGAAGATCCAGTCCTTGCCGAGGGTGGCGCTGACCGGCACGTACCCGCCGGACAGGGCCTTGGCGACGCACACGAGGTCGGGTTCGACGCCCTCCTCGTGCTGGTAGGCGTAGAAGTCGCCGGTGCGGCCGAGGCCGGTCTGCACCTCGTCCGCGATGAGCAGGGCGCCCCGCTCGTGCAGCAGTTCCGCGGCGGCGCGCAGGAAGCCGGGCGGGGCCTCGTGGACGCCCTTGCCCTGGATGGGCTCCACGATCATCGCGGCCACGTCGCCGCGCCTCAGCTCCCGCCCCAGGGCGTCGAGGTCGCCCAGCTCGATCGCGGTGTCGGGGAGCAGCGGGCCGAAGCCGTCGCGGAAGCAGTCCTCGCCGTTGACGGAGAGCGCCCCGGCGGTGAGCCCGTGGAAGGCGTGGGCGCAGTACACGACGCGCGGCCGGCCGGTGGCGCGCCGGGCGAACTTGAGGGCGGTCTCCACCGCCTCCGCGCCGCTGTTGCCGAAGTGGACCCGGTCCAGGTGGGGCGAGTGGGCGAGCAGCCGCTCGGCGAGGAGGCCGGGCAGCGGCGCGCAGTCGAACCGGGTGAGGTCGGGCAGGGAGAGGTCGAGGACGTCGTGCAGGGCCCGGCGCACCACGGGGTGGTGGCGGCCCAGGCCCATGACGCCGAAGCCGGCCAGCATGTCGAGGTAGTCGTTGCCCTCGGCGTCCCAGAAGTGGGCGCCTTCGGCGCGTTCGTACACCTTGTCGAAGCCGATGGTGTGCAGCATGCGCGGAAGCTGGTGGTTGAGGTGCCGGGCGTGCAGTTCGTACCGCTCGGAGGCGCGGTCCGCGAGCAGCTTGCCGAGGTCGAAGCCGGTGCTCATGCGTCGCTCCTCAGGCGCCGCGGCCGGGGAGCGCCTCCCGGGCGGCGCGCAGGGATTCGCGCAGGGAGCCCACGGTGGCGAGGACGGCGGTCGGCTCGTAGCCGCAGTGCGCCATGCAGTTGGCGCAGCGCGGGTCCTTGCCCCGGCCGTACGCGTCCCAGTCGGTCTCCTCGACCAGCTCGCGGTAGGTCGGGACGTACCCGTCGCTCATCAGGTAACAGGGGCGCTGCCAGCCGAAGAGGGAGTAGTTCGGGATGGCCCAGGCCGTGCAGGGGAAGTCGGCCCGGCCCTCCAGGAAGTCGAGGAACAGCGGCGAGTGGTTGAGGCGCCAGCGGCGGCGGTTGCCGCCGGCGAAGGCCTTCCTGAAGAGTTCGCGGGTCTGCTCGACGCCGAGGAAGTGCTCCTGGTCGGGCGCCTTCTCGTAGGCGTACGCGGGCGAGATCATCATTTCGTCGACGCGGAGGTCGTCGTTGAGGAAGTCGAGGACCTCGATGACGGTCTGCGGGGTGTCGGTGTTGAAGAACGTGGAGTTGGTGGTGACGCGGAACCCCCGGCGCTTCGCCTCCTTGATGGCGGCGACGGCCTCGTCGAACACGCCTTCCTTGGCGACGGATTCGTCGTGGCGGTCCCGCAGCCCGTCGATGTGGACGGCGAAGGCGAAATAGCGCGACGGGGCGAAGTCGTCCATCCTCTTGCGGAGCAACAACGCGTTGGTGCAGAGGAACACGTACTTGCGGCGGGCGACGAGCTGGCGCACGATCTCGTCGATCTGCGGGTGCATCAGCGGCTCGCCGCCGGCGATGGAGACCATGGGCGCCCCGGACTCCAGGACCGCTCCGACCGCCTGGGCGACGGGCATGCGCTGCTTCAGGACCCCGGCCGGATGCTGGATCTTCCCGCAGCCCTCGCACTTCAGGTTGCAGGCGTAGAGCGGTTCGAGTTCGACGATGAGGGGGAACTTCTCGCGCCTGCGGAGCCTCTGTCCGAGCAGATAGGTCCCGACCCGGACGGTCTGGCGGAGCGGCATGGCCATCTCTGGCTCACCTCCTGGGGAGCGGCAAGGAACGGTGCCATTCGTGGAACGCGGGAAGGACCGCACGAAGAACACGGAAGGCTGATATTCCACCGCGTACCGTTCCGATCCGGACCAGTTCGTGCTCCGGGGCGTCCACGACCACCCGGACGGCGGCAACCGGCCGGGGCCCGGCCGCGAGCGCGGCGTGCAGGGTGGCGGCGGACTCCATGTCCACCGCCAGCGCCCCCGTGGCGCGCAGGGCCGCCCGCTCCTGACCCCGTACGACGTGGTCGGAGCCGGTCAGCGGCCCCGTGTGGACCGTCCGCCCCGGCAGCTCCCGCGCCAGGGCCGCGACGAGCGCCTCCGGGGCCGTGCAGGGGGTGGCGCCGTGCGGGCCGCGCGTCTCGTCGGCGACGACCAGGTCGCCCGGGTGCATCCCGGGGGCGAGCCCGGCGCAGAAGCCGGAGGCGACGACGGCGGCGGTGCGCAGCGGCCCGTCCCGCAGGGCGCCGGCCACCGCGCGGCGAGCGTGCTCGGGGCCCATGCCGGTGCGCAGCAGGGTCGCCCTGCGCGCCCCGGCGCCCCCCGTCCGGCCGCTGCGCAGGGCCAGGTGCTCGATGCCGAGCGCGCAGGCGACCAGCAGCGGCGCCGGGGCGGGCGGCGGGGCCGGGGAGCGGTCCGCGGAACCGGACGGCCCCGGTCCGGCGGGCATTCAGCGCCCCTTGCCGACGGACGGTTCCCCGTGGACGTACCGGCCGAGCGCGGTGAGCGGGAAGACCTGCCGGTAGAGGTGGTAGTTGATGGAGAAGTCCCAGGGGAAGCCGGTGCCGGTGAAGTACGGCTCGTCCCAGGAGCCGTCCTCCCGCTGGGTGCCGGCCAGCCAGGCCACGCCGCGCGCCACGGCCGCGGAGTCCCGCTCCCCCGCCGCGAGCAGCGCCAGCAGCGCCCAGGCGGTCTGGGAGGCCGTGGAGGCGCCGCGGCCGACCCATCCCTCGTCGCGGTACGAGCGGAGGTCCTCGCCCCAGCCGCCGTCGTCGTTCTGCACGGACTCCAGCCAGGCGACGGCCCGCCGGATCGCCGGGTGCCCGGTGGGCAGCCCGGCGGCGGTGAGCGCGGGCACGACGGAGCCCGTGCCGTAGACGTGGTTGACGCCCCAGCGGCCGAACCAGGAGCCGCGCGGGTCCTGTTCGGCGAGGAGCCAGGCGACGCCCCGCCGGGTGCGCGGGTCGTGGGCGCGGCCCTCGTGGGCGAGCATCTCCACCACGTGGGCGGTGACGTCGGCGGAGGGCGGGTCGATCACCTCGCCGAAGTCGCAGAACGGCAGCCGGTTGGGGAAACGGCTGGTGTTGTCGGCGTCGAACGCGCCCCAGGCGCCGTCGCGGCACTGCATGCCGAGGGTCCAGCGGGTGCCGCGCTCGACCGCCGCGTCGACCCGGGCGGGGTCGGGGTGGCGCACCCGGCGCAGGGCGAGGATGACCTCGGCGGTGTCGTCGATGTCGGGGTACGTGTCGTTGTGGAACTCGAACGCCCAGCCGCCCGGCGGGAGGTGGGGCCGGCGCACGGCCCAGTCGCCGGGCCGTACGACCTGCTCGGCCAGGAGCCAGTCCGCGGCCCTGACGAGGGCGGGGTGGTCGCGCGGGAGGCCGGCGTCGGCGAGGGCGATGGTGGCGAGGCAGGTGTCCCAGACGGGCGACTGACACGCCTCGATCATGCGGGCCCCGTCGTCGCGCCGGACCGCGAACCGGTCCAGGGAGTCGAGTCCGGCGCGCATCACGGGGTGTCCGAGGTCGTAGCCGAGGAGGTGGAGGGCGATCAGCGAGTAGACGGCGGGGGGCTGGATGCCTCCCCAGCAGCCGTCGTTCTCCTGCCGCTCGACGATCCAGCGGGCGGCGGCGTTCATCGCGGCGCGGCGCAGGGCTCGCGGCGCGACCCGGCGGTAGCCGTGCAGGGCCCTGTCGAGCCGCTGGAACAACCCGTCCCAGGTGTTCACCGGTGCGGGGCGGCGCGGCGGGCCGGGGCGGCGGGGGTCGGCGTGCAGCTCGTCCAGCGCGAAGGGCGCGGGGCGGACGGGCCGTTTGGCGGAGACGATGGTGAGCGGCACGATCGTCTGCCGCGCCCACTGCCCGAAGGAGTAGATGTTCAGCGGGAACCAGGGGGGCAGGTAGATCATCTCGGGTGGGAGTTCCGGCAGGTCCTCCCACTTCCACCAGCCGAACAGGGCCAGCCAGATCCGGGTGAAGACGCGGCTCGCCGCGATGCCGCCGTTCTCGCGGACCCAGGCGGCGGCGCGGGCCATGTGCGCCTCTCCGGGCGCGTCCCCGGCCAGGCGCAGGGCGACGTACGCCTCGATGGTGGCCGCGAGGTCGCCGGGCCCGCCGTGGAAGGTGGCCCACGTGCCGTCGTCCCGCTGCTCGCCGCGGATGAAGAGGGCGGCGGCCTCGGTGGTCGGGGTGTCGCGGATGCCGAGGAACTGGCGCAGGAGCAGGTCCTCGGCGTCCATGGTGACGTTGGTCTCCAGGTCGCCCTTCCACCACCCCTCGGCGTCCTGCCGGGCCAGGAGGTGCTCGACGGAGCGCCGCATCGCGCCCTCCGCCGCGGTGCGGAGGTCCGTCTCGACGGGGGCGGTGGTGGCGGTGCGGTGGATCCCGGCGGTCGTGGCCGTCGCGGGGCCCGCGGCCCCGGCGCCCCCGTCGGTCGTCGCTGTCATGGCTTCCCCTTCGTGCAGTGGACGTGCTGCTGCTACGGGTCTGCCGTCGGCCGGTGCCGTGCGCCACGCGCACGGCACCGGCCGGCGACCGCGACGTCATATGTGCCGGATCGGACTCCTCGGCCCGGGGGCGGGGGCGGCCCCGGGCGTGCTCCCGGCCGCGGTCATCGCGTCCGTACGACGACGAAGTCGGCGAGCGCGGCGAGCCGGGCCCGGACCCGGTCCGGCATGTCGACGCGGTCCAGGGCCCCGACGGCGACGGCGTGCTGCCGGCGGGCCTCCTCGGCGGTCCAGTCGCGGCCGCCGGCCTCCTCGATGAGGGCGGCGCGGGTGGCGAACTCCTCCTCGGAGAACGAGTCGAAGTCCTGGCTCTTGGCGTCGGCGGTGAGCAGCTCGCCGAGCCGCTCGGAGGCCGGCCCGCCGGCGGCGAGCGCGGCCACGACGGGCAGCGACTTCTTGCGCTGGCGCAGGTCGCTCCAGGTCTGCTTGCCGGTGGACTCCGGGTCGCCCCAGATACCGAGCAGGTCATCGACGGCCTGGAACGCCAGGCCGAGGTGGTGGCCGTACGCCTCCAGGGCGTCGGCGGTGCGGTCGTCCGCGCCGCCGAGCACGGCGCCGATGGAGGCGGAGCAGGCGAGCAGGGCGCCGGTCTTGTTGCCCTCCATCTCCAGGCACTCCTCGACGGTGACCCGCTCGCGGTGCTCGTACGAGATGTCCTGCGCCTGGCCGTCGATCAGCTTGCGGGTGGCGACGGTCAGGCGGCGGGTGGCGCGGCCGGCCTCGGCGGTGCCGAGCTCCAGCAGCAGCTCGTTGGCGAGGGCGAACAGCGCGTCGCCGACGAGGATCGCCTGGGCGGGGCCGTGCACCTTCCACACCGTGTCGCGGTGGCGGCGCTGCTCGTCGCCGTCCATCAGGTCGTCGTGCAGCAGCGAGAAGTTGTGGACGAGCTCCACGGCGACGGCGCCGGGGACCCCCGTCTCCGGCGGGGCTCCGGCCGCCTCGGCGGACAGCAGCGCGAGGGCCGGTCGGACGGCCTTGCCGCCGTCCCCGTCGGCGGGCTGCCCCAGGGCGTCGATCCAGCCGAAGTGGTAGGCGGCGACGGTGTCCATGGGCTTCGCGAGCCGGTCCACGGCCGCGCGCAGCACGGGGGTGGACAGGTTCCGCCCGCGGTCCAGCAGCGCGGCGATCTCCGCTGCGTCGACGGCGGGGTTCGCCGGGGGCACTGTCGGCACGGTCTCTCCTCTTGTTCCTGTACTCGGTCTCATGCCGCCTCCTCGAGCGGATGTACGTGGGGGCGGCCGAGGGCCGAGAGGGCGGCCGCCGCGGCGGTGAAACCGCTGCGCACCGCTCCTTCCATCGTGGCGGGCCAGCCGGTGGCGGTCCACGCGCCCGCAAGATACAGGCCGGGCGCATGAGTTCGGGTACCGGGGCGGAGCCGTCCGACACCGGGCGCGGGGGCGAACGTCGCCGCCCGCTCCCGGGTCACGAAGAAGTCCTCCACGCGGGCGTGCCGGGCGGGCGGCAGCAGCCGCTCCAGCTCCGGCAGGTAGCGGGCGCGCAGTTCGGCCACGGGCGCGTCGATCTCGTCCCCGGCGGCCGACTGGGAGAGGGCCAGGTACTGGCCGCCGCCGCGGAGGCCGGACGCCTCCGTCCGGTCGAAGACCCACTGGACGGGCGAGCCGATCGCGGCGAAGAACGGGCGGCGCAGGACGGGGCGGTCGTACAGCACGTGGACGTTGAGGATCGGCGCGGTGCCGATCCGCAGGAGGTCGCCGGGGGTGTCGAGGGCGCCGGGCGGGAGGAGGCCGTGGGTCTCGCGCTGCGGGACGGCGAGGACGACCGCGTCCGCCTCCAGGCAGTCGCCGGGCACGTCGACGACCCAGCGACCGCCGTCGGCGGGGGTGACGGCCGTGACCTTGGTGCGGACGGCGATCCGCACGCCGCGGGCTTCGAGGGCCTTGCGGGCGAGCGTGTCGTGGAGGTGGCCGAGGGGGACGCGGGCCCAGCCGATGTCGGCGGCGCCCGGGGCGGAGAGGAGACCGGTCCTGAACACCATCGCGGCGAGGGCGAGGGAGGAGTGCGCGGCGGTGGCGTTGAGGGTGGCGACGCCGACGAGGTCCCACAGGGCCTCCACCGCGCGGCGCGACTGGCCGTGGCGGGCGAGCCAGCCGGCGAAGTCGGCCGTGTCGAGCGCGGGGTCGGCGGGGTCGAGGGCCTTCAGGGCGAGGGCGGCGCGGCCGACGCCCAGCCGCTCGGCGGGCGACAGGTGCGGGTACGCGGCGAGGCTCGCCGCCAGGTGCAGGGGCACGGGCAGGGCGGTGCGGCGCAGCCGGCCCAGGCGGGCGCCCCGCGGGCCGCCGACGTCCAGGACGGGCACGTCGAGGCGGTCCTGCACGGGCGCGAGGGCCGTGCCGCCGACGCGGTCGAGGAACCAGCGGTACGCGGCGCAGCAGCGCATGTACACGTGCTGGCCGTTGTCGACGGTGAGGTCGCCGCGGCGGAACGAGAACGCCAGGCCGCCGAGGCGGGGCCGGCCCTCCAGCAGGGTGACCCGCAGCCCGGCGTCGGCGAGGCGCAGCGCGGCGGTGGTCCCGGCGAGGCCGCCGCCCACGACGACGGCGTGGTGGCCGCTCACGCGAGGACCTCCCGTGCCCGGGGCGACACCCGGCCGCGGCGCGGTGTCCGGAGGTTCACGGGCGGGTCCTTCCGGTGCGGCGGGTGACCGTGCGGGCGTCGAGGCCCGAGAGGCCGCGCACGGCGACGTACGCCTTCTCCCGGCCCGGCAGCGCGACGCGCCCGCGCAGCACGGCCCCGGGGTCGCGCTCGATGCGGTCGAGGAGGCGGCGGTAGATCCCGGCCATGGCGGCGACGCAGGCGCCGCTGCGCCGGTCCAGCATGGGCAGCAGCCGGTACCCCTCCGCGAACAGGGCGCGGGCGCGCCGCACCTCGTGGTGGACGAGGCCGGTGAAGTCGGCGCCCGGCGGCGGCGTCGCGGTGTGGAAACCGTCGGAGCAGCCGAACTTGGCGAGGTCCTCCGCGGGCAGGTAGCTGCGGCCGTTGGCGGCGTCCTCGCGCAGGTCCCGGAGGATGTTGGTGAGCTGGAGGGCCAGCCCGAGCGTGTCGGCGTACCGCGGGGCGTGCGCGGCGTCGCGCGCGCCCGGCGTCGTGCCGAACACGCCGAGGGAGAGCCGTCCGACGGCGCCGGCGACGCAGCGGCAGTAGACCTTCAGGTCGTCCCACGTCTCGTACGTCCGGCCGCGCACGTCCATCAGGACGCCGTCGATCAGCTCGTCGAGGCCCTCCAGGGGGAGGGGGAAGCGGCGGGCCGCGTCGGCGAGGGCGACGGCCACCGGGTCGGTGTCGTCCTCGGCCACGGCGTCCCGCCGGATCCGGTCGAGGACGTCGCGGGTGGCTTCGAGGCGGCTCCGTTTGGCCTCGGGGTCGAGGGGGCCGTCGCCGATGTCGTCGACGCGCCGCGAGAAGGCGTACAGGGCCGACATCGCCTGCCGCTTCCCGGTCGGCAGGAGGCGGATGCCGTACGCGAAGTTCCGGGCCTGCCGCGCGGTGACGGCCTCGCAGTAGCTGTACGCGGCCTGGACGGGCGGGGGTGCCTCCGTCGTCGGGTCCACGGTCCTGGTCACCCCTCTCCGCGCGCTGCTCGCCACACCGCTCCCGCGCGGCGGAGCAGGCGGTGCCCGGGGGCCCTGGGCGGGCCGGGGAGCACGTCGTACCGGGCGGCCCTGATGGCGTCGAGGGCGGCGTGGCCCCCGGCGACGAAACCGGCGAGGAGGAGCCGGAGCCTGCCGTGGACGCTGCCGACGAGCGGGGCGCCCTCGTCCAGCAGGGCGCGGGCGCGTTCCGCCTCGTACGCGACGAGGGCCCGCACCGAGGCGCCGGCCGTGGGGCGGGCCAGGTCCGCCTCGGTGACGTGGAAGCGGGCCATGTCGTCGGCGGGCAGGTAGATCCGGTCGCGGCGGAGGTCCTCGGCCACGTCCTGGAGGTGCTCGACGATCTGCAGGGCGGTGCAGATCGCGTCGGAGCGGCGGATCCGCTCGGGGGTGGCGGTGCCGCTGATCGCGAGGACGAGCCGGCCGACGGGGTTGGCGGACAGTTCGCAGTACGCGGCGAGGTCGTCGTAGGTGGCGTAGCGGCGGACGCGCTGGTCCTGGCGGTTGGCCCCGAGGAGCGCGAGGAACGGCCCGGGGCCGAGTCCGTGGCGGCGCACGGTGGTCCGCAGGGAGGCGAGCAGCGGGTGGGAGGGGCCGCCGTCCGTGTCGTCGAAGACGCGCAGCAGGTCGGTTTCGAAGGCGTCGAGCAGCGCCTCCGGGCCGTCGTCGGGGCGGGCGCCGAGGAGGCGGGCGTCGGCGCCGCCGGGGGCGAGGTCGCCGTCGCCGACGTCGTCGACGAGGCGGGCGAAGCCGTAGACGGCCATCAGGTCGGCGCGCCAGGCGCGGGGCAGGAAGAACGGGGCCACGGGGAAGTTCTCGTCCGCGGCCTTGTCGAGGGTCGTCCGCGCGGAGGCGGCGGGGCTCACCCGCACGGAGGCGTCGGGGCTCACCTGTCGGGCACCCGTCACCGGCGGCGGCCCGGCGCGGGGACGGCGGGCCCCTGGGCCGGCTGGGGATTCTCCGTCATTGCCGTCACGTCTCCCGTTCTACACTGCGGACTCAATACATCCCATTTCGGACACGCCGCCGGTCCTCTGGAGCTGCCACCGCACATGGCGTGAAACGAACCGGTACAGCTTACGCCGTTCGCCGTGCGGGGCTCGGGTCGGCTCGCGGCGCGCGCTCACGGCGAGGGGCCCGGCCGGCTGCTCCGGTCCGGACCCCTCGGCGTGACGTGCGTTTCTCCCGGCGGTTCCGGCTAGCGGCCGGTCTCCCTCTCGTACGCCCGGAGGACCTCGTCGGTCGGCCCGTCCATCAGGAGTTCGCCTTTTTCCAGCCACAGGACGCGGTCGCAGGTGTCGCGGATCGACTTGTTGCTGTGGCTGACGAGGAAGACCGTGCCGGCCTCCTTGCGCAGCTCGCGGATGCGCTGCTCGGAGCGGATCTGGAACTTGCGGTCACCGGTGGCCAGCGCCTCGTCGATCATGAGCACGTCGTGGTTCTTGGCGGCGGCGATGGCGAAGCGGAGCCGGGCGCCCATCCCGGAGGAGTAGGTCCGCATGGGCAGGGTGATGAAGTCGCCCTTCTCGTTGATGCCGGAGAAGTCGACGATGTCCTGGTAGCGCTCCTTGATCTCCTCGCGGGACATGCCCATGGCGAGGCCGCCGAGGATGACGTTGCGCTCGCCGGTCAGGTCGCCCATGAGCGCGGCGTTGACGCCGAGGAGGGAGGGCTGGCCGTCGGTGTAGACCTTGCCCCGCTCGGTGGGCAGCAGGCCGGCGATGGCGCGGAGCAGGGTGGACTTGCCGGAGCCGTTGGTGCCGATGAGGCCGATGGCCTCGCCCCGGTAGGCGGTGAAGGAGACGCCGCGCACGGCGTGCACCTCGCGGACGCCGCGGCTCTCGCCCTTGCCGCGGCGCAGGATGCGGCTGAGCGCCGCCGTGGCGCTGCCCTTGCCCGCGACGCCGCCGTTGACGCGGTACACGATGTGCACGTCGTCGGCGATCACGGTGGGGATGCGGGGCCCTGCGGGGCGGGCGCCCTCGATGTCGTCAGCCACGGCCGTACCGCTCCTCAGCCTTCCAGAAGAACACGAACCCGGCGGCGCCGACGACGACCGCCCACAGGAGCGCGGCCAGCCAGACGTGGTCGGGCAGGTTGTCGGAGGTGTACCCCTCGATCAGCGCGAAGCGGATGAGGTCCATGTAGACCGCCGCCGGGTTGTACATCAGGATCTCGGCGATCCACGCCGGCTTGTCCTGGAGCATCATCGGGATGGAGAACATCACGCCCGACGCGTACATCCACGTCCGCATGACGAACGGCATCAGCTGGGCGAGGTCGGGGGTCTTGCTGCCGAGCCTCGCCATGATCAGCGCGAGGCCGGTGTTGAACAGGAACTGCAGCGCCAGCGCGGGCACGATCAGCAGCCAGGCGGGCGACGGGTAGCTGCCGAACAGCGCCACGATGACGAACAGCACGAGCATCGAGTACAGCAGCTGCTGGAGCTGCTGGAGCGCCAGCGAGATGGGGAGCGAGGCGCGCGGGAAGTGCAGCGCCCGCACCAGGCCCAGGTTGCCGGAGATCGACTTCACGCCGGACATGACGGACGTCTGCGTGAACATGAACACGAAGACGCCCGTCACCAGGAACGGGACGTAGACCTTCTTGTCCATGCCCCGGCCGGCTTCGAGGATCAGGCCGAAGATCACGAAGTACACCGCGGCGTTCAGCAGCGGCGTGGCCACCTGCCACAGCTGGCCGAGCCTGGCCTGGCTGTACTGGGCCGTGAGCTTCGCCCGGGAGAACGTCAGGATGAAATGGCGCCGTCCCCACAGCTGCCGGACGTACTCCGCCAGGCCCGGGCGGGCACCGCTCACCGACAGGCCGTACTTGGCGGCCAGCTCCGCCGGCGTCAGGTCGTCGTCGGGCGAGGGCGGGACACTCACGGCGACCGCTCGGTCGTGGGTTGTCTCACTCACAGGTCGAAACTTTCGTGTTCACGATGCGGGGGGCGGAAGGAGGCGGCGGGCGGTGTCCGCGAAGGGCGGCGGCCCTTCCCGGGCACCGGCGCCGCCGGGTCCGAGCTTGTCAGATGACGGGCGGCCGGCCCAATCGCGTGAGGCGCCACACCGTGCGCCACCTCATGGGCCGCCGGGGCCCGCAGGGCGTCGTCCAGCCCTCCTTGAAGCCCCCGAACCACGCCTTCAGCGCGGCCCCCGACGGGCGTCTCAGGAGGGTGAGCAGCAGCCACACCCCGACGTACACCGGGACCAGCGGCGCGGGCAGGTTGCGGCGGGCCAGCCACACCCGGTTCCGCGCGACCATCCGGTGGTACACGGCGTGCCGGGACGGGGCGGTCGTGGGGTGGTGGAGCACCATGTCCGACCGGTAGTCGATCATCCAGCCGGCGTCCAGGGCGCGCCAGGCCAGGTCGGTCTCCTCGTGCGCGTAGAAGAACTCGCCGGGCAGCGGCCCGACCTCCGCGATGACCTCGGTCCGGACGGCGCTGGCGCCGCCGAGGAACGTCGTGACGCGGGAGGACCGCATCGGGTCGGAGGCGCGCAGCCGGGGCACGTGCCGCCGCTGCGTGACGCCGGTGTCCGGGTCGGCGATGCGGAAGCTGACGATGCCCAGTTCCGGGTCGTCGGCGAAGGCCCGCCGGACCAGCTCCGCGGTGTCCTTGCGGGGCAGCAGCCCGTCGTCGTCGAGGAAGAGCAGCACGTCGACGTCGGAGCCGTTCGACCCGAACGCCTCGATGCCGACGTTGCGGCCGCCGGGGATGCCCAGGTTCTCGGGCAGGTCGACGGTGCGGACCCAGCCGGGGACCCCGCGGACGGGGGCGCCGTTGCCGACGACGACGACCTCGACGGGCTCGCCGTCCTGGCGGGCGACGGACTCGATGAGGGCGTTCAGGTCGTCGGGGCGGTCGCCCATGGTGATGATGACGGCACCGAGCTTCACGCGATCACCTCAGCCTGCTCGACGCGAGGATCGACACCAGGTGCAGCAGGGTCTGCAGCAGGGCGATGCCGGCGAGGACGGCGACGCCCAGGCGGCTGAGGAACAGGTCGCCGCGGACCGCGTCGGCGACGGCGAGGGCCAGGATGAGCAGGCTGGCCTCGATGCCCAGGACGAGCCGGTGGAACTTGATCGCCGCGGCGGCCCGGCGGGCCAGCGCGAGGCCGGACGAGCGCGGCTCGGACGCCGCCTCCTTGACCGGCGGCAGCCCGCCCTGGTGCCGGGCGACGCCCACGAGGTCGGTCTCCGCCTTGATCAGTACGGCTCCGAGCGCGGCGAGCGTGCCGAGGAACGCCCACAGCCAGTCGACGCGCCCGCCGCCCCACGGGTCGGCGGCGCGCAGGCCGAAGCCGACGAGCACGGCCGCGTCGCACAGGTAGGCGCCGACGCGGTCCAGGTAGACGCCGCCGAGGGAGAACTGCTTCTTCCAGCGGGCGACCTCGCCGTCGACGCAGTCGAGCAGCAGGTACAACTGGACCATGAGCACGCCGAGCAGCGCCCCGGGGATGCCGGGGACGAGGAGGGCCGGGGCGGCGAGGACGCCGGCGACGGTCATCACGTACGTCAGCTGGTTCGGCGTGACCCGCGTCGTGACCAGGTGGCGGGTCACCCGCAGCGAGACCTCGCGCATGTAGAGGCGACCGCCCCAGTGCTCGCCGCTGCGCCGGTCCTTGACGCCCGGCGGGTGGACGACGGGGCGGAGCTCAGCTACCGATGGTTTTTGCATAGTCGGCGTACGCGTCCCTGATCTGGTCGGTGGACAGGTCGAGGTGTTCCAGGATCGTGAAGCGCCCGGGGCGGGTCTGCGGCGCGTACGCCACGGTCGCGGCGAACTCGTCCGGGGTGAACCCGATCTCCTCGGGCAGCACCGGCAGCCCGTGCCGGCGGAGGACCTCGGCGAAGAGGCCGGCGTCGTCGCGGGCGCCCCGCAGGTGCATCGCGAAGGCGGCGCCGAGCCCGCACTGCTCGCCGTGGAGGGCGCGGCGGGTCGGGTACAGCAGGTCGAAGGCGTGGCTGATCTCGTGGCAGGCGCCGGACGAGGGCCGGCTGTCGCCGCTGATCGACATGGCGATCCCGCCGAGCACGAGCGCCTCGGAGAGGACGACGAGGAACTCGTCGTCGCCGAGGCCGCCGGGGTGGCGGAGCACCGACTCGCCGGCGGTGCGGGCCATGGCGGCGGCGAGGCCGTCGACGCTCTCGCCGGTGACCCGGTGGGAGAGCTGCCAGTCCGCGATGGCGGAGATGTTGGAGATCGCCTCGCCGATGCCGGAGCGGACGTACCGCGCGGGGGCCCGGCGGATCACGTCGAGGTCGATGACCATCGCGATCGGCGAGGGCACCCCGTACGAGCCGCGGCCGTTGTCGTTGTCGAGCGTGGCGACCGGCGAGCAGATGCCGTCGTGGGAGAGGTTCGTCGCGACGGAGACCATGGGCAGGCCGACGCGCGCCGCGGCGTACTTCGCCACGTCGATGATCTTGCCGCCGCCGACTCCGACGACCGCGTCGTACCGCTTGCCGCGGATGGCGTCGGCGAGGCGGACGGCGGAGTCGAGGGTGCCGTCCTCGACCGTGTACCAGTGGGCGTCGGGCAGCAGCGGCGCCAGCTTCTCGCGCAGGGCGCGGCCGGAGCCGTCGCTGACGGCCATCGCGAGCGTGCCGGACGAGGAGATCCGCTGGTCGGCCAGGAGGCCGGCCAGCTTGTCCATCGCGCCGTCGCTGATGTCGACGACGACCGGCGAGGGGATGAGCCGGGTCAGTACAGGCACGCGATCTCACGGCCCTTCGCGAGGTCGTCGTGGTTGTCGATCTCCACCCAGCGGACGTCTCCGATGGGGGCCACGTCGATCCGGAAGCCGCGGTGGACGAGCTCCTGGTAGCCGTCCTCGTAGTACAGGTCGGGGTCGCGCTCGAAGGTGGTCCTCAGGGCGTCGGCGAGGTCGTCGGCGGCCTCCGGCTCGATGAGGGTGACGCCGATGTACTCGCCGGTGGCGGTGGCCGGGTCCATGAGCTTGGTGATGCGGCGGACGCCGAGGCCGTCCTCCGCGACGACCTTCATCTCCTCGTCCGCGAGGGACTTCACCGTGTCGAGGGCGAGGACGATCCGCCGGTCGCCGCCGCGGGCCGCGAGGAGCGTGCGCTCGACGGAGACGGGGTGGACGGTGTCGCCGTTGGCGAGGATGACGCCTTCCCGCAGCACGTCACGGGCGCACCACAGGGAGTAGGCGTTGTTCCACTCCTCGGCCTTGTCGTTGTCGATCAGGGTGAGCTTCAGCCCGTACGCGGCCTCCAGGGCGGCCTTCCGCTCGTACACGGCCTCCTTGCGGTAGCCGACGACGATCGCGGCCTCGGTGAGGCCGACCTCCGCGAAGTTGGCGAGGGTGAGGTCGAGGACGGTCGTGTCGCCGTCGACCGGCACGAGGGCCTTCGGAAGCGTGTCGGTGTAGGGGCGCAGACGCCGTCCGGCACCGGCTGCCAGTACGAGGCCGATCATGCGGGTTCTCCTTCGTCGTGTACGGCGGGTGCTCCGGAGGACACCCAGAAGCGGATGGACTCCGCGAGCCCCACCAGCGCCACGGCGCCGGCGAGGGCGGCGAGCGCCGGGGTGAAGGCGGCGCCGCCGCCCGTCGCCAGGAGGGCGGCGAGGACGGCCACCAGCAGCGTGCGCCCCTCGTGGCCGCCGAGCGCCCGCACCAGCCAGGCGGGCGGCGCGCCGGTGCCGCCGCGGATGCGGTACACCGTGTCGTAGTGATGGTAGGCGACGGCCGCGACCAGCCCGAACGCCGCCGGGAGGGCCCCGGGGGCGTCGGCGCGGGCGGCGAGGACGAGGACGGCGGTGTACTCGGCGGCGCGCAGGACGGGCGGTACGAGCCAGTCGAGGGCGCCCTTGAGGGGCCGGGCCACGGCGGCGCCGGAGGTCACGGCGTACAGGAGGGCCGCCAGCACGACGAGGGGGCCGCCGAGCGGGGCGGCGCACGCGGCGGCCAGGAGCGCGGCCGCGCCGGCGACGGCGTACGGGGTGCGCCCGCCGACGGGGCGGGCCGCGCGGCGGGTCGCCCTGGCGGCGGCCTCGGCGAGGGGGCCGCTGTCGGCGAGGTCCGCGAGGGCCCGGGCGGCGCGGTCGGTCCGGCTCGCCCTGCGGGTGAGGGAGCGCAGGACGCGGCCGGCGGTGGTGTAGCAGGCGGCGAAGGCGCAGCCGGCGAGCAGGGCGTAGAAGACGACGCGCGGGGTGGTGACGGCGGTGAGGACCGCGATCATGGCCCAGCGCTCGCCGATCGGGAGGACGATCATGCGCCGCACCCAGACCGTCCAGCCGACGCCGTCGAGCCGGTCGGAGAGGGCGGCGGTGGGGCTGGTGTTGCCGGTGGCGTCGTGGTTGGCCTCGTTGAAGGAGAAGTCGACGACGTGGCGGCAGGTCTGGAGGACCATCGCGCCGAGGGCGAGCGCCCACACGTCGTCGCCGCCGCGGGCGGCGCCGAGGGCGAGGCCCGCGTAGTAGGCGTACTCCTTGGCCCGGTCGAAGGTGGCGTCGAGCCAGGCGCCGAGCGTCGAGTACTGCAGGGAGTAGCGGGCGAGCTGCCCGTCCGCGCAGTCCAGGACGAAGGAGAAGAGGAGCAGCAGCCCGGCCGCGACGAAACCGCCGCGGGTGCCGGTCGCCGCGCAGCCGGCCGCGACCAGCGCGGTGACCAGCGAGGCGGTGGTGACCTGGTTCGGGGTGAGGCCCCGGCGGGCGCACCAGCGGGCGAGGTGGCGCGAGTACGGGCTGATGAAGAAGGTCGTGAAGAACCCGTCGCGGGACTTCACCGCGGAGCGGAGGCGCACGGCCTCCTCGTCGACGGCCGCGACGGCGTCGCGGGTCTCCT
Source organism: Streptomyces tamarix (assembly GCF_032423885.1). NCBI lineage: Bacteria > Bacillati > Actinomycetota > Actinomycetes > Kitasatosporales > Streptomycetaceae > Streptomyces > Streptomyces tamarix. Next base: position 25,597 of record NZ_JAWCTQ010000056.1, read on the forward strand.
TGCGGGCCTGCGGGTCGACCGGTACGGCGGCGACCAGCGACCCGAGCTCGGGCCGGTGGACGGCGACGCCGTCGGCCTCCAGCGCGGCGGCGAGCGCGTCGGGCAGCGTCGCGGGCGCGGGCCCGTCGGCGGGGAGGGCCGCGAGGGCGCGGGTCAGGGACGGGCGGGCCTCCGGCTGCGCGGTGAGGGCGCCCGGGGCCGCGCCCGCGGCGAAGCGGGGGTCGGTCAGGGCCAGCCGCAGCGCGTGCTGGTGGCCGACGAAGCGCGGGTCGACGACGGCGACGCGCTCACCGGCCGGTACGGCGGCGAGCAGCGCGGCGGTCTCCCGCGGGTCCGCGGCGGCGCGGACCTCGAAGCCCAGCGACCGCAGATCGCCCTCGAGCGGCGATCCGGGTACCGGAGGACCGGTGAGGATGGCGGTCGACAGACGAACTCACTCCTTGGAGCTGGCAGCTGCTGGGTGCGCGGCGGCTCGGCCCGGTCACGGGCGGCGGCACGTCGGCTGAGGCTATCGGATGGACGGAAGGCGCAGTTCACCGAGGTTTCCGCGGACGGCGGCGCCCGCTCCGACAGTGGGGTCATCATCCTCGATCATCCGCTCAGCCCACAAACCCCAGCTCCGGGCCGCCCCGGCCGGCAGTGGACCGGCCCGTTCCGCACCGGGCGCGGCCGGGAGGCGCCGTGGAGGAGGAAGTGCAGGTCAGAGGCAATGACAACGGTGTTCAGCCTCAGCTTGCCCATACCCCCCACCCGTAGTTGACTGACCGCTCGGAAAGCAGTCACGGAGCCGAGCGGGAGGCGACCTCATGGGGGCTGGGCACAACCACGGGCACACGCACGGAGGGCCGCCGCCGACCGGTACGGCCGGTGCCGCGCACCGGTGGCGGCTACGCGTGGCCCTCGCCATCACACTCTCCGTGATGACCGTGGAGATCGTCGGCGGTGTCCTCGCCGACTCGCTCGCCCTGATCGCCGACGCGACGCACATGGCGACCGACGCGGTCGGCCTGGGCATGGCGCTCCTCGCCATCCACGTGGCGAACCGCCCGGCCACCGCGAACCGCACGTACGGCTACGCCCGCGCCGAGATCCTGGCGGCGCTGGCGAACTGCCTGCTGCTCCTGGGGGCCGGCGGGTACGTCCTGTTCGAGGCGGTCCAGCGGTTCGTCGAGCCGGTGGAGACGAAGGGCGGGCTCACGGTCGTCTTCGCCCTGGTCGGCCTGGTCGCGAACATGGTGTCCCTGTCGCTGCTGGTGCGCGGGCAGAGGGAGAGCCTCAACGTGCGCGGCGCCTACCTGGAGGTGGTGGCGGACGCGCTGGGGTCGGTGACGGTGCTGGTGGCCGCCGGGGTGATCCTGGCCACGGGGTGGTGGGCGGCGGACCCGATCGCGTCGCTGGCGATCGCCGTGATGATCGTCCCGCGTACGGTGAAGCTGCTCCGGGAGACGCTGGACGTGCTGCTGGAGGCGGCGCCGAAGGGCGTGGACATGACGCAGGTGCGGGCGCACCTGCTGGCGCTGCCGGGGGTGGAGGACGTCCACGACCTGCACGCCTGGACGATCACCTCGGGGATGCCGGTGCTGTCGGCGCACGTGGTCGTGGAGCCGAGCGTGCTGGACGGGGCGGGCCACGAGAAGATGCTGCACGACCTCCAGGAGTGCCTGGTCGGCCACTTCGACGTGGAGCACTGCACGTTCCAGCTGGAGCCGAGCGGGCACGCGGCGCACGAGGCGGGCCTGTGCCACTGACCACCCGGCTGTTAGGCTGCGGCCGGGAGACACCCCACCGGATCCGGGAGAGGAGCTGAGATCGATGACCGCAGCGGTCAGCGCCGCCCTCGGCGGCGACGAGCTCCGTGTCCACTTCGGCTCCCGGGTGTCCGGCTGACACGACAGTCCGGGGACCCGCTCACTCCAAGGGTTTCCACGTTGTCCCACGACGACTTCGCTCAGACCACCTCTCTCTCCCTCTCCTCTTCCCCCGCTTCCCCGCCCCGCTGGCGGACCCGTCCCGAGACGGACGCCGACCGCGCCTCCGTGTACGCGGTGAACGCGGCGGCCTTTGGCACCTCCGCGGAGGCGGACCTCGTCGACGCGCTGCGCGCCGACCCGGATGCCTGGCTGCCGGGCCTGTCGTACGTCGCCGAGGCGCCGGACGGCTCCGTCGCGGCGTACGCGCTGATCACCCGCTGCCGCGTCGGGGACGCCCCGGCCGCGGCGCTGGCCCCCGTGGCGGTCGCCCCGGAGCACCAGCGGCGCGGCGCCGGCCGGGCCGTCGTACGGGCGGTCCTCGACGCGGCGCGGCTGGCCGGGGAGCCGCTGGTGCTGGTGCTCGGCCATCCGGAGTACTACCCGCGCTTCGGTTTCGTCCCGGCTTCGCGGTACGGGATCCGGGCGTCCTTCGACGTGCCGGACGAGGCGATGATGGCGCTCCGGCTGGACGCCCGGGGCGACGCGCCCGCGGGCACGATCACCTATCCGCCCGCGTTCGGCGTCTGAACCGCGGGGCCGCGTTCGGCCGGGCGGGCGCGGGAGCAGTGCGCCGGCGAGCGGCTTCCGTACGGCAGACTGAGGATTGCCCCACAGGGCCGAGAACCGATGCGAAGGATGGTTATGCCGACCACACCTGCCACCGCGGCGCACAGCTCGCCGGACGGAGCCGCACCGTCGATCATGCTTGAGCTGGTCGACGAGAACGGCAGCACCATCGGCACCGCCGAAAAGCTCTCGGCACACCAGGCGCCCGGTCGGCTGCACCGGGCGTTCTCGGTGTTCCTCTTCGACGAGGAGGGGCGGCTGCTGCTCCAGCGCCGGGCGCTCGGCAAGTACCACTCGCCTGGTGTCTGGTCGAACACCTGCTGCGGGCACCCGTACCCGGGCGAGGCGCCGTTCGCGGCGGCCGCGCGGCGGGTCTCCGAGGAGCTGGGGGTGTCGCCGTCGCTGATGGCCGAGGCGGGGACCGTCCGCTACAACCACCCGGACCCGGCGTCGGGCCTGGTGGAGCAGGAGTACAACCACCTCTTCGTGGGGATGGTGCAGGCTCCGCCGCGGCCGGACCCGGAAGAGGTGGAGGAGACCGCGTTCGTGACGGCGGCGGAGCTGGCCGAGCGGCACGCGTCGGCGCCGTTCTCCGCCTGGTTCACGACCGTCCTCGACGCGGCCCGGCCGGCCATCAAGGAGCTGACGGGGGCGGCCGGGGGCTGGTAGCCCCGACGCCGGACGACCCCGGTGGCGCTCCCCCGGCCGTACGCGGCCGGGGGCGTCCGCTCGCGGGCGCCGGGGTGCCGTCCGCTCCTCCGCTCGGACCGCGCCGGAGGCCCGCGGGCCGGCCGGACGCCCGCGGGCCGGCCGAGGCCGCGGCGCCCCCTCCCCCGGCCGCGCGCGGCGGCCCCGGATAGCATCCGGCGCATGGAGCCGCAGCTGGAGCACCGCGTCACGGGCGGGGTCGCGACCGTCGTCATCAGCAATCCGGCCAAGCGCAACGCCATGACCGCCGCCATGTGGCGGGCCCTGCCGGAGCTGCTGGAGGAGCTCGCCGCCGACCGGGACGTACGGGCGCTGGTGCTGACGGGCGAGGGCGACACGTTCTGCGCCGGGGCCGACATCTCGACGCTGCGCGAGCCGGACGACCGCCAGCAGTCGCTGGCCGTCCGCGCCGAGGAGGCCCTGGCCGCCTTCCCCCGGCCGACGCTCGCCGCCGTGCGCGGCTACTGCGTGGGCGGCGGCTGCCAGCTCGCCGCCGCCTGCGACCTGCGGTTCGCGGAGGCGGGTGCCCGGTTCGGGGTGACGCCGGCGCGCCTGGGCATCGTCTACCCCTCCTCGTCCACCCGGCGGCTGGTCTCCCTCGTCGGGCCGGCCACCGCGAAGTACCTGCTGTTCTCCGCGGAGCTGATCGACGACGAGCGGGCGCTGCGCACGGGCCTGGTCGACGAGGTGCTGCCGGCCGGGGAGCTGGACGCGCGGGTCGACGCGTTCGTCCGGGTGCTGCTGTCGCGGTCGCCGCTGACGCAGGCCGCCGCGAAGGAGTTCGCCGCCGGGCTGACCGACCGGGACGCGCACTGGGAGGAGGAGGCGCGCGCGAGCGGTGACCGGGCCGAGGGCGTCGCCGCGTTCCTGGAGCGGCGGCGGCCGCGTTTCGCGTATCGGGGCTGACCGACCCCTTCGAACCGTACCGACCAGTCGGTAACGTGTGGGGCATGACGACACCGACGACTCTCCCGCCGCGGGCCGTGCGCCGCTGCCACCACCCGGTCAACCTCTTCCACTCGACCGTCTACTTCTCCCCCGAGTTCGGCGAGGAGCTGGCCGGGGTCGGCGTCACCGACCCGCACGCCGCCTACTTCGCGGGGCGCGCCGCCGCGATGGGCGCGGTGGGCCCCGGGGTGGTCGCCGGCACCTTCTACAACTTCAACCACGCCCTCATCGCCCGGTACCTGCCCGCCGTGTGGGACGCCGCGTCCCCGGCGGACGTGCTCGCGGCGCGGCTGCGCGCGGCCGACCGGACCGTACGGCGGCTGCTCGGCGACGCCGCCGACTCGGCCGGGATGGCGGAGGCCGCCGAGCTGGCCCTGCGCGCCACGGAGGCGTGCACCCGGCACGCCCGGCCGCTGTACGCCGCCCACGCCGACCTGCCCGTGCCGGACGCCCCGCACCTCGCGTACTGGCACGCGGCGACGCTGCTGCGCGAGCACCGCGGGGACGCCCACCTGGCCGCCCTGCTGAGCGCCGGACTCGACCCGTTGGAGGCCGTCGTCAGCCACACCGCGACCGGCACGGGCATCGCGCCGCGCTGGGTGCTCGCCTCCCGCGGCTGGCAGCAGTCCGACTGGGACGCCGCCGTGGAGCGCCTGCGCGGGCGCGGGCTGATGGACGGGGAGGGCGCGCTCACCGAGGCGGGCGCCGCGCTGCGCGAGGAGGTGGAGGACCACACGGACCGGCTGGACGCGGCGCCGTACGCCCACCTCGGCGCGGCCGGTGTCGAACGGCTCACCGAGCTGGCCAAGGGCTTCCTCGCGACGGCGGTCGCGGCCGGCGCGTTCCCGCCCCACCTCACCGGGCGGAACTGACCGGGCCCGCGGGGCGTGCCCGCCACCGGCCGGGCGCGCCCCGCGGGCCGGCGTGCCGCGCATGCGACACATCCGGCCCCGGACAGGCAGAATGCGAGCGCAACCTGGAAGCACGGGAAGGCGGGTCGGGACACACCGTGACGACGTCCATCGAAGGCAGGATCGCCGAGGAGCTCGGCGTACGGGAGCGGCAGGTCAAAGCGGCCGTGGAGCTGCTGGACGGCGGCTCGACCGTGCCGTTCATCGCGCGCTACCGCAAGGAAGCGACCGGGATGCTCGACGACGCGCAGCTGCGCACCCTGGAGGAGCGGCTGCGCTACCTGCGGGAGCTGGAGGACCGGCGTGCCGCGATCCTCGACTCCGTGCGCGAGCAGGGCAAGCTGACCGAGGAGCTGGAGGCGCGCATCCGGGAGGCCGACACGAAGGCCCGCCTGGAGGACATCTACCTGCCGTTCAAGCCGAAGCGGCGCACCAAGGCGCAGATCGCCCGGGAGGCCGGGCTCGAACCGCTGGCAAACGGGCTGCTCGCGGACCCGTCGGTGGAGCCGCTGGCGGCGGCGGCCCCGTTCGTCGACGCGGACAGGGGCGTCGCCGACGCGGCGGCCGCGCTGGAGGGCGCGCGGGCGATCCTCACCGAGCGGTTCTCGGAGGACGCGGACCTGATCGGCGAGTTGCGCGAACGGATGTGGACGCGCGGCCGGCTGGTGGCGAAGGTCCGCGAGGGCAAGGAGGAGGCCGGCGCCAAGTTCGCCGACTACTTCGACTTCGCGGAGCCGTTCACCCGGTTGCCCTCGCACCGCGTGCTGGCGATGCTGCGCGGCGAGAAGGAGGACGTGCTGGAGCTGGTCCTGGAGCCGGAGGAGCCGGTCGAGGGCCCGTCCACGTACGAGGGGACGATCGCCCGGCGGTTCGGGATCGCCGACCGGGGCCGGCCGGCCGACAAGTGGCTGGCGGACACGGTCCGCTGGGCGTGGCGCACCCGCATCCTGGTGCACCTCGGCATCGACCTGCGGCTGCGGCTGCGCACGGCGGCCGAGGACGAGGCCGTCCGGGTGTTCGCCGCGAACCTGCGGGACCTGCTGCTGGCCGCGCCCGCCGGGACGCGGGCGACCCTGGGCCTCGACCCCGGCTACCGTACGGGCGTCAAGGTCGCCGTCGTCGACGCGACCGGCAAGGTCGTCGCGACGGACACGATCTACCCGCACGTGCCGCAGAACAAGTGGGACGCGTCGCTGGCGACGCTGGCGCGGCTGGCGAAGGAGCACGCCGTGGAGCTCGTCGCCGTCGGCAACGGCACGGCGTCGCGCGAGACGGACAAGCTCGCCGCGGACCTCATCGCCCGCCATCCCGAGCTGGGGCTGACGAAGGTGATGGTGTCGGAGGCGGGCGCCTCGGTGTACTCGGCGTCGGCGTTCGCCTCGCAGGAGCTGCCCGGGCTCGACGTGTCGCTGCGCGGCGCGGTGTCGATCGCGCGGCGGCTCCAGGACCCGCTCGCGGAGCTGGTGAAGATCGACCCGAAGTCGATCGGGGTCGGCCAGTACCAGCACGACCTGTCCGAGGTGAAGCTGTCCCGGTCGCTGGACGCGGTCGTCGAGGACTGTGTGAACGGGGTCGGCGTCGACGTCAACACGGCCTCCGCGCCGCTCCTTTCGCGCGTGTCGGGCATCGGCGCCGGGCTGGCCGAGAACATCGTGGCCCACCGGGACGCCAACGGGCCCTTCCGGTCGCGGAAGGCGCTGAAGGACGTGCCGCGCCTCGGCCCGAAGGCGTACGAGCAGTGCGCGGGCTTCCTGCGGATCCGCGGCGGTGACGACCCGCTCGACGCGTCGGCGGTGCACCCGGAGGCGTACCCGGTGGTGCGGCGGATGGTGAAGGCGACGGGCGGCGAGGTCGCGGCGCTGATCGGCGACACGGGGGTGCTGCGGTCGCTGCGCCCGGAGGACTTCGTCGACGAGAAGTTCGGCCTGCCGACCGTCACGGACATCCTGCGGGAGCTGGAGAAGCCGGGCCGCGACCCGCGTCCGGCGTTCCGCACGGCCACCTTCAAGGAGGGCGTCGAGAAGATCGGCGACCTGGCGGCCGGGATGGTGCTGGAAGGCGTCGTCACCAACGTGGCGGCGTTCGGCGCGTTCGTGGACGTCGGCGTCCACCAGGACGGCCTGGTGCACGTGTCCGCCATGTCGCGGAACTTCGTGAAGGACCCGCGCGAGGTGGTGAAGCCGGGTGACGTGGTGAAGGTGAAGGTGCTCGACGTCGACGTGCCGCGCAAGCGGATCTCGCTGACGCTGCGCCTGGACGACGAGGCCGCGGCCGGCCGGCCCGCCGAGGGCCGGCAGCGCCGCGAGCGCGGTGCCCGTCCGCCGCAGCAGCGCCAGGGCGGGGGCGGCCAGGACCGGCGCGGCGGCCGCGGCGGCGACCGGCAGGCGCCGCCGGCCGCCAACGGCGCGATGGCGGACGCCCTGCGCAAGGCGGGGCTGCTGGACGGCGGTTCCGGCGGGGGCCGGGGCCGCCGCTGAGTCCGGCCCGGAGCCGCGCCGGGGCGGGCGGGGGGTCTCCCCGCCCGCCCCGGGCGCGTTCCGGCGCCGACGTGCGGGCGCGGGCGGGCCGTGTGAGGCTGGCCGGGTCACCAGACCGTCCGACGACGGAGCCGACGACGAAGACGGAGAGGGCCGTGAACCAGATCGGAGACAAGCCCGAAGAGGTCCGCAGGCGCCACGAGGAGGCACGGCGCGCGGCCGGCGGGCAGGAGCGCGACGACCGGGCCGAGCGGGCCGGGAACGCCCCGGAGGAGGAGCGCGCCCGCGGTGCCGCGCCCGACGACGAGGCGTACAGCACGTTCGACGCGTACGAGGAGCCGGAGGACCGCCCCTAGCCCCGGCGGGGACCGCCCGCGCGGGGGCGGTCCCGGTCAGACCTCCGTGACCGCGCCGTCCGCGACCTCGATGCGGCGGGTCACGCGGACCGTGTCGAGCATGCGCCGGTCGTGGGTGACGAGGAGCAGCGTCCCGGTGTACGCGTCGAGGGCGGACTCCAACTGCTCGATCGCCGGCAGGTCCAGGTGGTTGGTCGGCTCGTCCAGGACGAGGAGGTTCACTCCGCGGCCCTGGAGGAGGGCGAGGGCGGCGCGGGTCCGCTCGCCCGGTGAGAGCGTCGTCGCGGGGCGCAGGACGTGGGCGGCCTTGAGGCCGAACTTGGCGAGCAGGGTGCGCACGTCCGCCGGCTCGGTGTCGGGGACGGCCGCGCAGAAGGCGTCCAGCAGCGTCTCCTCGCCGTGGAACAGCCGCCGTGCCTGGTCGACCTCGCCGACGACGACGCCGGAGCCCAGCGCCGCGTGGCCGGCGTCCAGCGGGAGGCGGCCGAGGAGCGCGGCGAGGAGGGTGGACTTCCCCGCGCCGTTGGCGCCGGTGACGGCGATCCGGTCGGCCCAGTCGACCTGGAGGGTCACGGGGCCGAAGGCGAAGCCGCCGCGCCGGACCTCGGCGTCGCGCAGCGACGCCACGACGGCGCCCGAGCGGGGCGCGGCGGCGATCTCCATGCGCAGCTCCCACTCCTTGCGGGGCTCCTCGACGCTCTCCAGCCGCTCGATCATCCGCTGGGTCTGGCGCGCCTTGGCGGCCTGCTTCTCGCTGGCCTCGCTGCGGAACTTGCGGCCGATCTTGTCGTTGTCGCCGGCCTTGCGGCGGGCGTTCTTGACGCCCTTGTCCATCCAGGAGCGCTGCATCTGGGCGCGGCCCTCCAGGGCGGCCTTCTTGTCGGCGTACTCCTCGTAGTCCTCGCGCAGGTGCCGGCGGGCCCGCTCGCGCTCCTCCAGGTACGCGTCGTAGCCGCCGCCGTACAGGGTCGTCCGGTGCTGGGCGAGGTCGAGTTCGAGGACCTTGGTGACGGTGCGGGCGAGGAACTCGCGGTCGTGGCTGATGACGACGGTCCCGGCGCGCAGGCCCCGCACGAAGGTCTCCAGCCGCTCCAGTCCGTCCAGGTCGAGGTCGTTGGTCGGCTCGTCGAGGAGGAACACGTCGTAGCGGGAGAGGAGCAGCGAGGCGAGTCCGGCGCGGGCCGCCTGACCGCCGGAGAGGGCGGTCATCGGCTGGTCGAGGCCGACGGTGAGCCCGAGCGACGCGGCGGTCTCCCCGGCCCGGTCGTCGAGGTCGGCGCCGCCCAGGGCGAGCCAGCGCTCCAGGGCGGTGGCGTACGCGTCGTCGGCGCCGGGCGTCCCGTCGACGAGCCCCTGCGTCGCCGCGTCCATCGCCGCCTGCGCCCCGGCGACGCCCGTGCGGCGGGCGAGGAAGTCCCGTACGGTCTCGCCGGGCCGCCGCTCGGGCTCCTGCGGGAGGTGGCCGACGGCGGCGGTGCGCGGCGACAGGTGGACCTCGCCCTCCTCGGCGGCGTCCAGGCCGGCGAGGACGCGGAGCAGGGTCGACTTGCCGGCGCCGTTGACTCCGACGAGGCCGACGACGTCGCCGGGGGCGACGACGAGGTCGAGGCCGGAGAAGAGGGAGCGCTCGGCGTGTCCGGCGGCGAGGTTCTTGGCGACGAGGGTTGCGGTCATCAGGGGACCGATCCTAGGGCAGCCCGGCGGCGCCCCCGCCTCCGCCCGCCGGTCGCGCCGGCGCCGGTGGGGCCCGGCGGTTCGCGGGTACGGCGCCGCCCGCCGCGGCGGACCGCGGCCGGATCCGCTCCTCGACGCGCCCGGGGACCGGCCCGGGCCCCGCCCGCGGGGCGTTCGCCGTGCCGAACGGGGGCGGGGAGGCGCGGGCCGCCTTCGCGTCGGCGGGTCGTCTTCGCGTCGGCGGCGCGGCGCGGCGGGCGGACGGGCGCGGGCGGGCGGGCGGCGGGACCGGCTCCGACCGGGGCGGTGGGGGCGCGCCGGCCGGGCGGTGGGGGCGCGCCGGCCGGAGGGTTCCGGGACGGCCGGGCGCGCCGGTGGCCGTGCCGGTGGACCTCCTCCCGCTCCCCGCGGGACCCCGGGACGGGTCGTGCGCGCCGGGGGCGCGGGGGCGTTCAGCAGCGCCGCACGGGCTCCCCGACGGTGAGGTGGTGGGCGGCGCGGGCGTCGAGGAGGAGGGGGACCAGGGCGCGCAGGGACTGGCGCAGCGGGACGAAGGCGCCGGAGCCGTCCCGGACGGCGCGGACGCCGTGCAGGGCCAGCTCGTCGCCCCACTCGGCGTACTGGGCGGGGTCCAGGCGGTAGCCGCAGGGCGGGTCGTGGAGGATTTCGGCGGGTTCGGCGGGGTCGTTGTCGGCGCCGCCCAGCAGGACGGGGCCCCGGTCGGCGTATCCGGCGGTCCGGGCCGCCGCGGTGGCCGCCGCGATCCGCGCGCGCCCTTCGGTGACGTGGGCGAACGCCCCGTCGAGCGCCGCGAGTTGGGTGTCCACGCGGCGCCGGTTGTTCCGGGCGGGGTCGTCGCGGTCCGCGGCGGTGAGCGGTTCCTCGCGGGTCTCGACGAGGAGGCCGACCGCGTGCTTGACGCCGGTGGTGTTGCGCAGGATGCGCTCCTGCCCGTCCCCGGCGACCTGGCGGACCGGTTCGCCGGTGACGGGGTCGGTCCAGATGCCGTAGAGGCCGCTGGTGAAGCCCGCGCGTTCGGCGGCGGGGCGGACGTACGCCTCGGAGAGGGTGCGCGCCTCGCGGTGGACGCCGGGGTGGGTGTTGAGGTTGCGGGGCCACAGCGCGAGGAGGTCCTTCACGTAGTACGGCGGTGTGCCGCTGTACTCGTGCAGGTCGAGGACGACGTGGGGGCGGTGGTCGCGCAGGACGCGGGCCACGGCGCGGGCCTCCGCCGTGCGCAGGGCGATGTGGTCGCGGTTGACGTCGACGTCGTCGGCGTTGTGGCGGGTGTGCGCGGCCCGGCCGTCCGGGTTGGCGGTGGGGATGACGAGGACGGTGGTGCGCGCGAGGAACCGGAGGGTCCGCGCGTCCCGTGCGTAGGCCAGGTCGCGGAGGGTGGTGAGGCACGCCTCGCGGCCCGACGGCTCGTCACCGTGCTGGCCGCACACGAGGAGGACGGTGGTGGTGGACCCGGCGGGGCCTCCGCCGACGCGGACGAGGTGGAGGGGGCGGCCCTGGCGGGTGGTGCCGAGGGTGGTCGTGGCCGTCCGGTCGCTGCCCCGGTCGACGGCGGCGAGGAAGCGCCGCTCCTCGTCGAGGCCGGTCCAGCGGGCGCCGCCACTGGTCTCGAAGCCGGTCCGGGGCGGCTGCGGGCCGGCCGGGGCGGCCTGCGCCGGGGCGACGGGCAGGGTCAGGGCGGTGGCGCAGGCGGCGAGGGCGGCCAGGGCTCGGAGGCGAAGGCTCATCGGGCGGCTCCGGGGGTCGGCGGCTGGGCGCGCGGCGGACGCGGGGCGTCTCCTGCGGCGAGGGGGGCACGCGCGTCGGCCCGCGGGCGCGGGAAGGTGGCCAGGGCGTACGCCAGGGGGCCGCCGACGACCGGGACGCGGGCGTGGGTGCGGGCCAGGTCGAGGGTGAGCGTCGGGGTGGAGGGCGGGGCCTCGACGAGGTCCTCGTCGGTGCCCGCGACGATCAGGGCGAGCCGGTGCCCGGCCGGGACGACGTGGTCGGTGGCGTGCAGGTCGAGGGTGATCGTGTGCGGCTCGCCGGGAGTGAGCGGGCGGCCCCGGCGCGGGTCGGCCCAGGTGCCGAGGTCGGCCCAGCCCCGGCTGACGACGGTGAAGCCGACGTCCGCCGTCTTGGCCTCGGTCTCCTTGAAGCAGGCGCTGTCGCCGGGGGTGCTCGCGCCCCAGCAGGTGCGTTCGTCGAGGGTGGTGATGCCTTCGCCGGGTGCCGCGTAGTCGCGGATGACGGCGGGGCCCAGGTCGACGAGGACCGCCGTCAGATGGGCGCTGTCGGTGGTCGGGGTGGCGGTGACGGTCACGGTGGCGGAGCCGGCCAGCCGCAGGTCGCGGCTGAGCGGACGGGTGGCGAACCCGGCCTTGGCCCCTGTCGGGGCGTCGATCCGCGCGGCCCAGTCGAGTTCGCCGAGTGACGGGTCGTCGGTGAACGTCTCGGTGGCGCCCGCGGGGGCCGGCAGCAGCCCGAGCGCGCCGACGCCGGGGGCGGGGCCGGGGGCGGGGCGCAGGGTGGTCGTCGCGGTGCCGGCCGGGGGCCAGGCGCGGTCGGTGGTCCACCGGTCGGGAGCGCGTTCGATGTCGGCCATGGGTTCCCGTTCGACGCCGTTGTCGTATCCGAGGAGATAGTGGTCGAACCAGCGGTGCAGGGTGCGGACCCACGCGGCGCGGCGGAAGTCGAACGGGTCGACGTGACCCGTCCGGGAGAGCCAGATCTTCCGTTCGACGCCGTGCGCGGCGAGCGCCCGCCACCAGCGGCCGAGGTGGCCGGTGCGCACGTTGAGGTCCTGCAGGCCGTGGACGGCGAGGACGCTGGCCCGTACGCGGGAGGCGTCGGGCACGTAGTCGCGCGCGTCCCACAGCGGGGTCAGGTCGCCGGAGCGCGGGGCGCCCTCGACGAGGCGGCGCTGCACGGCCTGGCAGCGGGCGCGGGCGTCCGGGCTGCCGACGTGGTGGGACAGCCGGTCGGGGCCGGTGCCGTAGAGGGGGGCGCCCTGGCTGAAGTAGTAGTCGTACCAGGAGGAGATCGCGCCGATCGGCACGATCGTCTTCAGGCCCTCCACGCCGGTCGCGGCGACGCCGTTGGCGACCGTGCCGTCCCAGCTCTTGCCGATCATGCCGGTGGCGCCGGTCGACCAGTGCGCGCGGGCGCGGGTGGTGCCGGTGCGGGTGGTGTAGGCGGGGGCGCGGCCGTTCAGCCAGTCGACGACGGCCTTCGCGGACAGGACGTCGGAGGGGCCGCCGACGTCGACGCAGCCGTCGGAGCGGTTGGTTCCGGCCAGGTCGACGGCGACGAAGGCGTAGCCGCGGGGCACGAAGTAGTTGTCGTAGAAGAGGGGGAACCCGACGGGGTCGCCGTTCGCGTCGTAGGTCTTCTTCTGGCTCTCGTTGCCGCGTCCGCAACAGGAGTAGTACGGGCTGGCGTCCATGATGACGGGGACCTTGCGGCCGTGCCGCTCGGCCTCGCGGGGCCGGATGACGTCGGCGGCCACCCGGTCGGTCCGGCCGTCGCCGTCGCCGTCGAGGCCGGTGTCCACCCAGACGGACTCGCGGATCGCGTTCTCGTACGCGTAGACGGGCCGGGACGTGTCGGGGCGGGGGCCCTGGGCGCCGTGGGCGCCGCCCGCCGGGACGAGGACGGACATCAGGGCGGCCGCGACCGCCACCACCAGGGTCCTGCTCGGCAGGGGGGCCGCGCCCGCCCGGGCGGAGCCGGGAGCGTGGGAGGGGGTTCTCCGCGTGCGTATCGGCATGGGCGGACGGTACTGCCGTCGACTGCCGCGCAGAAGAGGGCGTTTGCGGGACAAGAGCGGCAGAGGGGACGGGACGGGCCCGGGGGGTCCATGTCGGCCGGATGGCGATCGTGTGACGGTGTGTGCCGTGGACACGACAGCGGCGCCCGCGCTGAATAGCGTTCAGACCATCGCACTTCCCGACGACTTGGAGAGAGACACGTGCACCGCAGACTGATCGTCCCGGGCGCGATCGCGGCCTCCCTGCTGCTGGCGATCCCGGCATCGGCCGCCGACTTCGTGCCGGGCGCACCGGGCATCGGCGACCCCTACTACCCGGTCAGCGGCAACGGCGGATACGACGTCGCCCACTACGACCTGCGGCTGAAGTACCAGCCGTCGACGGACCTGCTGGAGGGGACGGCGACGATCCTCGCCACCCCCACGCAGAACCTGTCCCGCTTCAACCTGGACCTCGGCCTGGAGGCGCTGGAGGTGCGGGTGAACGGTCGGAAGGCCGCTTCCAGGGCGTCGGGCGCCCAGGAACTGGAGATCACGCCGGCGGTGCCGCTGCCGAAGGGCCGACCGGTTTCGGTCGTCGTGCGGTACGCGGGCAAGCCGTCCGAGGTGGAGATCGGCGGGTGGACGGCGTGGCACCGCACCCCGGACGGCGGGGTCGCCGCGCAGCAGCCGGAGTCCGCCGCGTGGTGGTTCCCGTCCAACGACCACCCGCTCGACAAGGCGACCTTCGACGTCTCCGTCGCCGTCCCGGACGGCACGCAGGCCATCAGCAACGGCGTGCTGCAGTCGCAGAGCTCCCGGCTGGGCTGGACCCGCTACAACTGGCGGTCCGACAAGCCGCAGGCGACGTACCTGGCGACGCTGGCGGTCGGGAAGTTCGACCTCACCACCGACACGACCGCGAGCGGACTGCCCGTCCTCAACGCCTACAGCAAGGACCTCGGGGCGAACGCCGGCGCGGCGCGCGCGAGCATCGAGCGGACCGTCGAGGTCGCGGAGTGGCTGGAGGAGGTCTTCGGGCCCTACCCGTTCAACGCGCTCGGCGGGTACGTGCCGAACGTGCGCAGCGGGTACGCGCTGGAGACGCAGACGCGGCCGTTCTACAGCCCGCGCCAGTTCGCGAACGGCTCCAACGTGTCGGTCGTCGTCCACGAGCTGGCCCACCAGTGGTACGGCGACAGCGTGTCCGTGAAGGGCTGGAAGGACATCTGGATCAACGAGGGCTTCGCCCGGTACAGCCAGTGGCTGTGGTCCGAGCGCGAGGGCGAGGGCACGGCGCAGGAGCTGGCGGACTGGGTGTACGCCTCGCACCCGGACGACGACCCGTTCTGGACGGTCAAGCCGGGTGACCCCGGCCCGGAGAACCAGTTCCACATCGCCGTCTACGACCGGGGCGCGCTGGCGCTCCAGGCCCTGCGCAACGAACTGGGCGACGAGGACTTCTTCCGCGTCCTGAAGGGCTGGCCGACGGAGCGGGCGCACGGCAACGCGGAGGTGGCGGACTTCGTCGCGTACGCGGAGCGGATCTCCGGCAAGCGGCTGGGCGGACTGTTCGACACCTGGCTGTACCAGCCGTCGAAGCCGGAGGTCCCGGCGGCCCCCGCGGCCACGGCGGCCCGTACGGCGGCGGCCCCGGCGGTCCCGCCGAAGTCCTGGTCCAAGATCGCCGCGACGAACACGGTCCACGACCACGGCGGCCACGACCACGCAGACCGCGCCGGCCACGGCGAGCACCACGGCCACGCGCACGACTAGGGCGTTTCCTGTCGATCAGCGGAGCCCGATCATGATGGCGGCGATGACGACTTCGGCTCGGTAGATCGCGGCGGGGGGGGGGGGGGGGGGGGGGGGGAGGGCGC
>NZ_JAWCTQ010000057.1:0-40225 GCF_032423885.1 Streptomyces tamarix
GCCCCGGACCCGGAGCCCGCGGCCCCGCGGGCGGGGGAGCGCCGGTCAGAGCCGGGATTCGACCCCCGGCACCGTCCAGGCCGGCGCCGTGCCGGTGAGCTGGCAGACCATGAGGTACAGCGGGATCGGCGGGGTGTACGGGGAGGTGGCGTCCGGCCGCCGCATCAGGCGCGGACGCCGGTCCGGGACGTAGCCGCCGGGCGCGTAGCAAGAGGGCATCGGCCAGCGCAGGTCCGCGTCGGAACCGGCCGGGACGAGCCACCACCACCAGTCGGAGTCAGCGAACACGCAGCCGTTCCCGGGCAGCCTGCTCATCAGCCGCAGCCCGTGCCGCGCGGGCACCCCCACCGCGTCGCAGCCCAGGGTGGCCGGCAGGTGCGGCGGCGGGGAGAGCTGGACCTCGCCCAGCGACTCCTCCCACGGCGCGCCGGCCTTCTGGCGGTCGTGCGGTCCGCGCAGGGACAACAGGGTCACCATCGACCTCAGCATGGTTCCGCCGTGTCGTGGACCAGCTCCGCCCAGACGACGCGCCCCGCCCCGTGCCGGGCGTCGTGGGTGCCCCACGCGCTGCACAGCGCGTCGACGAGGATCAGCCCCCGGCCGCACTCCTCCCGCTCGGCCGCGCGCAGCCGCGGCCCGGTCACCCGGCAGCCCTCGTCGTGGACGGCGATCCGCACGTGCTCGCCCCGGTCCCGCAGCTCGCAGACGACGCGCCCGCTCGCGGTGTGCACCACGGCGTTGGTGAACAGCTCGGAGACGACCAGCTCGGCCGTGTCGCGCACGTCCCCGCCGGCGCCCCACAGGGCCAGGCGCTCCACGACGAGCCGGCGGGCCCGGCCCACCGACTCGGCGCGCGCGGGCAGCTCGAAGGCGAAGCGGCGGACGTCGGGGGTGCCCGGCCGGGACGCGTGCGCGCAGGGACGCGGGGCGCGGGGCAGGCCGTGGGGGTGTGGAGCGGGGGTCACCGGTCGAGCGGCTATGAGCTGGGGGGTGAGCGCATTACCAGGTGCCACGACCGATTCCTCACATGGGAGCGGCGCCGTGCGCCGCATCTCCCCGGGGCAGAGCGCGCGGCAGCCGCGTGAACTGGTTCACCGACTGGTTCATCGGAATACTTTCCTCCCGTCGCGGACACTTGGCAAGCGGCACTCTGAAATTTGCAGAGTGCTGTGTCCTCTCTGGCGTTCGCATGGCACACTCAACGAAAAAGCGCGTGGGGAGGTCAGAAGTGAGCGAGCCGCGGTCCGCCCCCACGGTGGGACAGGTCGTACTCGGCAAGCGACTCCAGGATCTGCGGGAGAGGGCGGGCCTGAAGCGGGAGGAGGCCGCCAAGGTCCTCCACGTGGCCCCGGCCACGATCCGCCGCATGGAGACGGCGGAGGTGGCCCTGAAGATCCCCTACGTCCAGTTGCTCCTCCAGGCGTACGGCGTCGGCCGCGACGAGGCGGACGGCTTCGTGCGGCTCGTCGAGGACGCCAACAGGCCCGGCTGGTGGCAGCGGTACCACGACGTGATGCCGGGCTGGTTCAGCATGTACGTCAGCCTGGAGGGCGCCGCCAGCCTCATCCGGGCCTACGAACCGCACTTCGTGCCCGGGCTGCTCCAGACCGAGGACTACGCCAGGGCCGTCCTCCGCGCCGGCGCCGTCGGACGGGTCAGCCCCGAGGACATCGAGCGCCACGTCGCGTTGCGGATGGAGCGGCAGGCCCTGCTGACCCGCCCCGACCCCCCGAAGTTCTGGGTGATCATGGATGAGACGGTGTTGCGGCGCCGCCCGCCCGGTGCCGACCCCGCGCTCATGCGCGCCCAGCTCGACCGGCTGGCCGAGGCGGCGGAACTGCCCCACGTCACCCTCCAGGTGGCGGAGTTCGCGACGGGCCACCACCCCGGCACGTACGGCCCCTTCGTGCTCTTCCGGTTCGCCGTGTCCGAACTCCCGGACATGGTCTACAGCGAGTACCTGACCGGCGCGGTCTACCTCGACGCGCGTCCCGAGGTGGCCTCCCACCTGGAGGTCCTGGACCGCATGGCGGCGCAGGCCGCCACCGCACCACGTACGAAGGAAATCCTCCGGGCTTTCCGCAAGGAGCTGTGAATGGTTCGCATATACAACGGCATGCCCGCCGCCGACCTCGGTGCCGAGGGGTGGCACAAGCCGTGGAGCGGCGGCAACGGCGGCAACTGCATCGAGGCCATGAAGCTGGCCGACGGCAGGGTCGCGGTGCGCCAGTCCGCCGATCCAGACGGCCCCGCCCTCATCTACACCCCCGGGGAGATCGCCGCGTTCATCCAGGGCGCCAAGTCCGGGCAGGCCGACTTCCTGCTCACCTGACCCGGGGTCATACAGTGTCGCCCACCCGGGAGTCGGCCGAGCGGCCGGCCCCGCGCACCGGAACGCCCCCAGCCACCGAGCACGTCCCGACCCCAGACCCCCGACCCCTGGAGCAGCCGATGACCGGGAACGACACCGCCACCGACGGCGCGTCCGCCGCAGGCGTGCGGATCGACACCAGCAAGCCGCATCCCGCCCGGATGTACGACTGGTTCCTCGGCGGCAAGGACAACTATCCGGTCGACGAGGAGATGGCCCGCCAGCTCCTGACCATCGACGCGCGCGGCCGCGACATGGCGCGCGTCAACCGGGCGTTCATGCACCGCGCGACCCGCTGGCTCGGCGGGGCCGGCGTCCGCCAGTACCTGGACGTCGGCACCGGCATCCCCACCGAGCCGAACCTCCACCAGATAGCCCAGCAGGTCGCGCCCGAGTCGCGGATCGTCTACTGCGACAACGACCCGATCGTCCTCGCCCACGCCGAGGCGCTGCTGCGCTCCACCCCGGAGGGCGCCACCGCGTACATCCAGGCCGACGCCCGCGACCCGCAGACCATCCTGGAGCGCGCCGGCGAGGTCCTCGACTTCACCCGGCCCGTCGCGCTGTCCCTGCTCGCGCTGCTCCACTTCGTCGACGACGAGGACGGCGCGTACGAGCTGGTGTCCCGGCTCGTCGAGCGGCTCGCGCCGGGCAGCTACCTCGTCCTGTCGCACGTCACCGGCGAGTTCGACCCCGAGGGCGCGGCGAAGGCGCGCGCCATGTACCGGGGGCGCGGCCTCACGCTGCGGCCGCGCACCCGCGAGGAGCTCACCCGCTTCTTCGACGGCCTGGAGCTGGTCGAGCCCGGTGTGACGCTGACCGCCGAGTGGCACCCGGAGCTGGGCGAGCCGGTCCAGGTCGCCGGCGACGGCCCCATCCCGGGGTACGCAGGCGTCGCCCGCAAGCCGTGACGGAGTCCCCGCCCGCGCGGGCGGAGTGAACCGCCGGTCCGCCGCACCCGCCGGTCCCGCCGGGCGGCGGTCGGCCGCCCGGAGCGGTTCCCGGACAGGCAAATGTCTCATTTGCCCCATTATCCTGACAGGGTGGATTCCTCTCCGACGTCTGTGGGGGCCGGTCCCGGTCGGCCCCCCGGTGGGGTGCGCGCGGAGATACGGGCGTCGTGGGAGCGGTCGCGCTCGCTCGGCATCGACGTCGAGGGCGTGGCACTGCCCATCGAGAGCGACCTGGACCCGGACTCGCGGCTGATCAGGGCCGCCGCGCCGGTGCTGGAGCGGCTGTGCGCGCGCTTCTCCGGGCTGCCGGTCACCGTGACGCTGGCGGACGCCCGCGCCAACATCATCGACCGGCGCGGCAACCCCGTGGGACTCGACCTGATGGACGAGGCGTCGCTGGTGCGGGGCGCCAACGTGGACGAGCGGTTCATGGGGACCAGCAGCGTCAGCATGGTCCTCAGCACCCGGGCGCCCTTCGTGGTCGTCGGACACGAGCACTTCCTGCACAACCTCAAGACGCTGACCTGCATGGCCGCACCCGTGCGCGACCCCGTCGGCGGCACCGTGCGGGGGGTGGTCAACCTCTCCGTCCCCGAGCGGCTGGCCAGGCCCGGAATGGCCCTGGTGCTCCAGGACGCCACTGACCTCATCGGGGAACGGCTGCTGGAGCTGAGCACGGCCCGGGAGCGCGAGCTGGTGACCTCCTTCCTCCAGGACAGGGAGCGCGGCCGGCACACCGGGCTCCTCCACGTCGGTACGGGCGAACTGGCCGGGTACGGCGGCACCGCGCCCCTGCTGGACCGGCAGGAGCGGTCCGTGCTGCTGGACGCCGCCGTCGACCTGATCGGCTCGAACGAGGAGTCGTCCGCCGAGGTCGCCCTGGCGGGCGGCCGCGTCGCCACGCTGAGCCGCAGGCCGCTGCGCCACGGCGACGCGGAGGGCGCCGCCGTCGAGGTCGTCTTCCACGGGTCCCGCGGCGCGCCCCCCGCCCGCATCACCGCACCGGGTACGGCGGTGCGGGGACCGGCGGCCCGGCCCGGCGGCCCCGCCACCGGCCCCGCGAGGGGCACCGCGACGGCGCCCGACGGGCGGGAGGTTCCGCTGCTCACCGCGGGCGGGACCGGCACCGCCCCGGACAAGGGCGGCGGGCACGGGGCCGGCACCGCTCCAAAGGAGGAGGCCGCAAACAGGGCCGGCACCGCTCCAACGGAGGACGGCGGAAACAGGGCCGGCACCGCCCCGGGCAAGGGCGCCGGGAACGGGACCGGCACCGCCCCGGAGGAAGGCGGCGGGAACGGGACCGACGCGTGGCTGTTGCTCGTCGGCGAGTCGGGTGTCGGCCGCCTGGCCGCCGAGGCGCGCGGGCGGCTCTCCCTGCTGAACGAGGCGGGCGTCCGCGTCGGCACCACCCTGGACATGCGGCGCACCGCCGAGGAACTGGCCGAGATCGCCGTACCGCGCTTCGCCGACCTCGCCGTGGTGGAGCTCGTGGAGGGCGTCCTCGCGGGCGAGGAACCGCCGCCCGGCCCGCTCGGCCCCGACACGGCCCTGCGCCGCGCCGCCCTGCGCACCGGCGTCCCGACCGACGGTACCGGCGCCTTCGCCGACCCCGGCCCGGTCCGGTACCCCGCGGGCGCCCCCCAGGCGCGGTGCCTGCACACGGGGCGGCCGGTGGCCGACTCCGTACCGGCGGCGGCCGCCGCCGCGCCCGCCGTCGGCGGCGCCCACCCGGTCGCCCTGCTGGGCGGGGGCGTCCACGCCTACGTCGCCGCCCCGCTGTACGCCAGGGGCCGCGTCTTCGGGCTGGCCGGCTTCTACCGGCGCGGCGAGGACCGCCCGTACGAGGAGGACGACCTGACCCTCGCCGGCGAACTCGCGGCCCGCGCCGCGATCAGCGTGGACAACGCCCGCCGCTTCAGCCGCGAGCACGACGCCTCGCTCATGCTCCAGCGCAGCCTGCTGCCGCACGCCCTGCCCCGCCTCACCGCCGCCGACCTCGCCTCCCGCTACCTGCCGGCGGACGGGCGGACCGGGGTGAGCACGGAGGTGGGCGGTGACTGGTTCGACGCCATCCCGCTGTCCGGGATGCGCGTCGCGCTGGTCGTCGGGGACGTCGCCGGCCACGGGCTGCAGGCGGCCGCCACCATGGGGCGGCTGCGCACGGCGGTGCGCACCCTCGCCGGTCTCGACCTGCCTCCCGAGGAGGTGCTGGCCCACCTGGACGAACTGGTCGGGCGCCCCTCCGGCGACCCGGCCGAGGAACACGACCCCGCCACGGCCACGACCTGCCTGTACGCGGTGTACGACCCGGTCACCTGCCGCTGCACCGCCGCCCGGGCCGGCCACCCCCCGCCGGCCGTGGCACCGCCCGGCGGCGAGGCGCGACTGCTCGACCTGCCGTCCGGGCCGCCGCTGGGGCTCGGCGGGCTCCAGCCGTACGAGTCCGCCGCCGTCGACCTCGCCCCCGGCAGCCTCCTGGCGCTGTACACCGACGGGCTCCTCAAGGAGGGCCTCGGTTACGGCGACACCGAGGCGGCGACCGGCCGGCTGCTGTCCGCGCTGGCCGCCCCCGGCCCGGCGCGCGGCCCGCAGCGCGACCCGGAGCGGGTCTGCGACCGGATCACGGACGCCGTGCTGCCCGGCGGCCCGCGCGACGACGTGGCGCTGCTCGTGGCCCGGGTGCGCGCCCTGCCCGCCGACCAGGTGGCCGCCTGGGAGCTGCCCGCCGCCCCGTCCGTCGTCGCCGACGCCCGGGCGCTGGTGCGCCGGAAGCTCACCGAGTGGGGACTGGCGGACATGGAGTTCACCACCGGCCTGGTGGTCAGCGAACTGGTCACCAACGCCGTGCGGTACGGGGGCGGCGGCCCCGTGTCGCTGCGGCTGCTCCGCGACGAGACGCTGATCTGCGAGGTGTCCGACCACAGCAACTCGTCGCCCCGCATCCGGCGGGCGGCCACGACCGAGGAGGGCGGGCGCGGTCTGTTCCTCGTGGCGCAGTTCACCAGGAGGTGGGGCGCCCGGTTCATGCCGCAGGGCAAGACGGTGTGGGCCGAGCAGGTGCCGCACGCGGACCGGCAGACCCCGGAGGCGGACGAGCACGCGCTGCTGGCGATGTTCGACGACGTGGTGTGAGCCCCCGGGGGCCGGCGCACGCCCATGCCGCACGCCGCACGCCGCACGGTCACGCGTCGGCCGCCGCCCCGGCGGGCGGCGCTTTCCCGCGGCCCCTAGACGAGGTACGCGAGCCCCGGGTGCTCCGCCCGGTACGCGTCCAGCAGCCGCCGCGCCACCGCGACCGAGTCGACCAGCGGGTGCAGGGCGAACGCCTTCACCGCCGTCTCCCGCGACCCGCTCTCCGCCGCCGCGAGCACCTCCCGCTCCACCGCCTTCACCGCCGCCACCAGCCCCACCGCGTGGTACGGCAGCGGCGCCACGGACACCGGATGCGCGCCGTTCGCGTCCACCAGGCACGGCACCTCGACCACCGCGTCCGCGTCGAGCCCCGGGAGCGCCGACCGGTTGCGGACGTTCAGGATCAGCGTGGCCCGCTCGTCGCGGGCGACGGCCCGCATCAGCGCGAGCGCCACCTGCTCGTACCCGCCCGGCTCCAGGTCCTCCTCGGCGCGGCCCCCGGTGTCGCCGGCCGCCGCCCGGTTGGCGGCCATGTACGTGGCCTCCCGCTCGGCGAGGGTGCGCCGCCACGCGTCCAGGGCCCGCACCTCCGGCCGGGCGGCCGCCGCGTAGAACCCGGCCTGCTGGTCGCGCAGGTACGCGCCGCGCGTCCGCTCGGCCTCCCGGTAGGCCCGCACCGTCTCGCGGTTGGCGTAGTAGTAGTGCAGGTACTCGTTGGGGATCGCGCCCAGCGAGCGGAGCCACCCGGCGCCGAACAGCCTGCCCTCCTCGAACGAGCCGAGCGCCGCCTCGTCCGCGAGGAGCCGCGGCAGCAGGTCCCGCCCGCCGACTCGCAACCCGCGCAGCCAGCCCAGGTGGTTGAGGCCCGCGTAGTCGACCCACGCCTGAGCCGGGTCGGCGCCCAGCACCCGCGCCACCCGCCGGCCCAGCCCCACCGGCGAGTCGCAGATGCCGATCACCCGGTCGCCCAGCACCCGCGACATCGCCTCCGTCACCAGGCCCGCCGGGTTGGTGAAGTTGATGACCCAGGCGTCCGGGGCCAGCCGCGCCACGCGCCGGGCGACGTCCACCGCCACCGGGACGGTCCGCAGCCCGTACGCGATGCCGCCCGCGCCCACCGTCTCCTGCCCCAGCACGCCCTCGGCGAGCGCCACCCGCTCGTCGGCGGCCCGGCCGGCGAGGCCGCCGACGCGGATCGCCGAGAAGACGAAGTCCGCGCCGCGCAGCGCCTCGTCGAGGTCGGTCGTCACCGTCACGGCGGGCGCGCCGGCGACACCGGCGGCCTGCTCGGCCAGCACGCGGCCGATCGCCGACAGCCGGTCCGCGTCCACGTCGTGCAGGACGACGCGGGCGACCCGGCCCTCGCCCCGGTCGGCCAGCAGCGCCCGGTACACCAGCGGCACCCGGAACCCGCCGCCGCCCAGAATCGTCAGCCTCATGCCCGTACGCTACTGCCTCGCCCTCACCCCAGGTCGAGCGCGTTCGGCAGGCCCAGCCGGTACCGGACGCGGTCGTGCCGCTTCAGCGCCTCCAGCTCCGGCGGACGGAACAGCGGGACGACCGTGCAGCGCGGCGCCGTCGAACCCGCCTGGTCCAGCAGGGCGTTGACGGCCTGCCGGGCCGACGCGTTGGCGCCCTCCATGGTCGCCAGGTCGATGTCGACGGACACGTAGTCCCCGGCGAGGAAGAAGTTCGGCACCTGCGTCCTGGACCGGGGACGGTCGTAGAAGGTGCCCACCGGGTGGACGAGCAGTTCGTCCTCGTTGGTGGGGTGCGGCGTGCCCAGGCCGTCGACACCAGGGTCCAGGAACCACGAGTGGAGCGCGCCGTCCTTCAGCGCCGGGCTCCCCGTGTCGTTCAGGGCGGCCTTCAGTTGCGCCCACACCTCCCGCGCCACCTGGTCGCGGGTGCACTGCTTGGCGGTCTTCCCGTACAGGATGCCGGGCCGGTCCCACTCCGAGACGTCGACCGACAGGCAGTCCACGACCGCGCCGTCGCCGTACTCGGCGGCGAAGTCCCGTCCCGCCCAGTGGTGGGCCTGCGCGATGCACGTCAGCGCCCAGGGCGAGTCGACGCAGTTCACGTGGCCGCGCACGAGCGGTGGCCGCTCGGTCAGGTAGAACTGGATGCCCGTCATCCAGTCCGTGCGGAGGCGGTCGCACCGGGCGAGCTGCGGGTCGGCCGCCCGCAGCCGCGGCCCCCAGGTGCGGCGGGCGTGCTCCACCGGCAGCGCGCTGATGTAGTGGTCGGCGGTGACCTCGTGGCGCGCCCCGCCCGGGTCGTCGACCAGCGCGGCGGTGATCCGACCGTCGCCGTACCGCATCTCCCGCAGCGTCCAGCCGACCTTGAACTCCACGCCGAGGGAGCTCAGGTGGGCCGTCCACGGGTCGATCCACGCCTGGTTGGTCGGCACGTCGAGGACGCGGTCCGGCGGGCCGTCCGCGCCCCGGCCGAGCGCGTTGAACACGAACGCCTCACCGATGGTGCCCACGGTGCGGGTGCTGGCCTCCTCCGCCTTGGTGGCGACGATGTTGCGGGTGAGGCCGATGGCGAGGAGCCGCTGGTAGTCGAGGGACATCCGGCCGGCGCGGATGAACTCCCACCACGGCGTGCGCTCCCACACCTCGTCGCGCCGCTCCGGGCAGCTGGTCATGAAGACGAGGGCGCGGTTGGCGAAGTACGCCGCCTCGTGAGGGGGCAGCCGGAGCGCCGTGTCGAGCAGCGCGGTCAGGGAGCGGCGCAGCTCGTCGAGGGTGAGGTGCTCCGGCTTCTGCCCAGGCCAGGGGATGGGCAAGCGCAGGTCCTCGCGGCCGGTGCGGGCGAGCGCCATCTCGCGGGGGGCGACGAGGTTGTCGTACACGCCGTTCGGCTTCCCCGGGAACGGGATGCGCCGCATCGTGTCCGGCAGGTTGTGGTAGATGCCCGGGATGAACCGGAAGCCGTGCTCGCCCGGGAGCGGCCTGCGTCCGCCCCGCGCGCTGCCGGGGACATCCATGCTGCGCGCCTTGCCGCCGAGGGCCCGCCGCTCGTACACGGTGACGCGGAAACCCCGCTCGGCCAGCTCGTGCGCCGCCGTCAGCCCCGCGACCCCGCCGCCCAGGACCGCGACGGTGCCGCCGTCGGCCGCGGAGCGCGCGGGGCGGGGGGCTGCGGCCCGAGCGGGGCCGGCGGCCCTCGCCCCGGCGACGGCGCCCGCGCCCGCCACGAACGCACGCCGTGTCGTACCCTTACGCTCCATGTTCGCTCCTTCACGGACGGTGACGAGCGCGTCCCGTTCAGGAGGATAGGGCGGCCCCTCGGGGGCTCGGAAGCACCGCGCCCGCGGGCCGTGCGCCCTGGCCGGAACCCGCCACGGGGTGGCCGCCGGGCAGAATGGCCCCATGCCGCGACGCAAGCCCCGCCCGAAGCACGCCCCCGCCGCACCCGCCCCGGCCGTCCGGCCGGAGGACCCGTGCCCCTGCGGGCTGCCCGCCCCGTACGCGCAGTGCTGCGGCCGCTTCCACACGGGCGGCGAGACGGCCCCGACCGCGGAGCGGCTGATGCGCTCCCGCTACAGCGCCTTCGTGGCGCGCGACGAGCCGTACCTGCTGCGCACCTGGTCACCCGCCACGCGACCGCGCACCGTCGACTTCGACCCGGACACGCGCTGGACCGGCCTGGAGATCCTGGACACCATCGACGGCACCCTGTTCCACACGACCGGCACGGTCGCCTTCACCGCCCGCTACACCCACCGCGGCGAGCCGGGCGCCCTGCGCGAACGCAGCCGCTTCGAGAAGGCGGACGGCCACTGGCTGTACGTGGACGGCACCTTCGACTGACCGGTCAGTGGACACCGCCGCCGGGGCGGAGCACCAGGCCCGGGTGGTAGGCGGCGAGCACCTTGTTCGCGCGGGCCAGCGCCGCCAGGGCGTGTTCCCGGTCGGCCTGGTCCTCCTGGCACATGGGGCCGCGGAAGCGGCGCACCTCACGGGCCGCGCACTCGGCGTCGATCTCCGCCTGAAGGACGCCCGCCGGCATGCAGGACCCGATCAGGGCGGCGACGTGGTCGGGGATCGGGACGGGGATGAGGCGCGACACGGTCACGAGAGGTCCTTTACTGCCGTCCTGCTTGTGGCAGGGGCCGGGTGCGGGGTGTACCTCCCTATGGTGACGGCTCGCGGGTGCCGGTTCTCATCCGGGTCTGTATCCGTCCTGCAACCGTTTCGGCGTTTCCTTCCCCCGCGAGGGGTACCCGAGCGGGCCGGAGGTGATCGCATGCCCGAGCCAGGCAGCAAGAAGTACGACATCCACCGCGCCCGGCTCCGCAAGGAGGCCGAAGGCCGGGGCGTCTCCGACCAGGAGGCCAACGACGAGGCGAACGCGACGCTGCAGAGGTCGCCCGGATGGCGCTCCCGCGGCCCCCGCACCGAACGCGGCCGTGGCCCCAAGGGCGAACGCCAGGGGGAGTGACCCCGTCGGACGGCGGGGCGGGCGCGGGCCGCGACCACGGGGCCCGCGCCCGCCCCGTGGTCACGGCCCCGACGTGGTCACGGGCCCGACGGCCCACCGGCAGGTCCACGGCACGACTCCGCGCCCGAGCCGGCCCGATGTGCGCGTCGTGCGCGCTCCGCCTACCGTGGCGCCCATGGGAGAAGCGGTGGAGCTGGGGGCCGGGAGGCGGACCGTGTGCCCGTCCGGTCCCGACTGGGTGTGCCCCGCAGCCGAGCCGCGCCGAGAAGGAGTGACACGCCCATGCTCACCACCCGATTCGTCACCGGGTCCCCCGTCTGGGTCGACCTCGGCACGCCCGACCTCGACGGGGCCCGGTCGTTCTACCGGTCCCTGTTCGGCTGGGAGTTCGCGCCGGCGGGTCCCGAGGCCGGTGGCTACGGGATGTTCACCCGGGAGGGCAGGACCGTCGCGGGCGGCGTGCCCGTCCCGCCCGAGCGGGGCGGATCGGCCTGGACGCTGTACTTCCGCACCCCCGACGCCGAGGCCGCCGCGACCGCCGTGCGGGCGGGTGGCGGCAGCGTCGCCGTCGACCCGACGGACGTCTTCGACCTCGGCCGCACGGCCCTGTTCACCGACCCCACCGGCGCGGGCTTCGGCGTCTGGCAGCCCGGCGCCCACCAGGGCCTCGACCTGGCCGGCGAACCCGGTGCGCTGAGCTGGACGGAGCTGTACACCCCCGACCCCGTGGCCGACCTGTCCTTCTACGACATGGTCTTCGGCATGGAGGCCCACACCGCCGGCGCGTACACGCTGCTCCAGCCGTCCGGCACGGGCCTGGCCTCGCCCGGTGACGCGTTCGGCGCCGTCGTCCCGCTCGTGGGCGACCCGTCCGAGGCGGCCGGCGGCCCGTCCTGGACGCCGTACTTCGAGGTCGACGACCTCGACGCGGCCGTCGCGGAGGCCGAACGGAACGGCGGGAAGGTCCGCAAGGGCCCCGCCGACCTGGCGGGCCTCGGCCGCTGCGCCAAGCTCACCGACCCGTACGGCGCCCGGTTCGCGGTCCTCCACCGCGACCGCGGCGGATCGTGACACGCCCGGCCGGGCAACTCCTTGTCCTGTCACCGTGCGCGGGTCCATCCTGACGGGGAGCGACCGCTTCGACGGGCGTTGATCCGTCGTTGACGAGCCGTTTATCGGTCTTGGGCACGGTGGTCCGCATGCCGACGTACCGCACCGAGGACCGCCCCGCGGTCCGCACCGAAGACCGTTCCGCGGTCCGCACCGAGGACCGCCCCGCCCGCCGTGCCGCGCTCCGCCCCGCCCCGGCCGACGCCGAGCTCTCCTGGCAGGAGGCCGCCCTGTGCGCCCAGACGGGGCCCGAGCTGTTCTTCCCCGAGCCGGGTTCGTCGACCCGCGAGGCGAAGTTCCTCTGCGGGATGTGCGAGGGCCGCGAGGCGTGCCTGGAGTACGCGCTCACGCACGACGAGCGGTTCGGCGTCTGGGGCGGGCTGTCGGAGCAGGAGCGGTACGCGCTCAAGCGGCGGCGCGCCGGCCGCCGCTGAGCCCGGCGCCCGGCGCGCCGGGCGCCCCGCCGGCCGCCGCTGAGCCCGCCGGCCGCCGCCCCGCCCGGCGGGGACCGCCGGGCCCCACCGGCCGTCAGCGTCCGGCGCGGGCCGCCATCCGGGCCTTGCGCGCGGCGAGCTTCTCGTCGAACTTCGACGCCTCCGCGTCCAGCCCGTTCATGTACATGCCCAGCTCCTCCTGCGCCTTGAGGCCCTCCGGGCCGAGCCCGTCGATCTCCAGGACCTTGAGGAACCGCAGCACCGGCTGGATCACGTCGTCGTGGTGGATGCGCAGGTTGTAGATCTCGCCGATGGCCATCTGGGCCGCCGCCCGCTCGAAGCCCGGCATGCCGTGCCCGGGCATCCGGAAGTTGACCACCACGTCCCTGACCGCCTGCATGGTGAGGTCGGGAGCGAGCTCGAAGGCCGCGCCCAGCAGGTTCCGGTAGAAGACCATGTGCAGGTTCTCGTCCGTCGCGATGCGCGCCAGCATGCGGTCGCACACCGGATCGCCCGACTGGTGCCCGGTGTTGCGGTGCGAGATCCGCGTCGCCAGCTCCTGGAACGCCACGTACGCCACCGAGTGCAGCATCGAGTGCCGGTTGTCCGACTCGAAGCCCTCGCTCATGTGGGCCATGCGGAACTGCTCCAGCTTGTCCGGGTCCACCGCCCGCGAGGCGAGCAGGTAGTCCCGCATCACGATGCCGTGGCGGCCCTCCTCGGCGGTCCAGCGGTGCACCCACGTGCCCCAGGCGCCGTCCCGGCCGAAGAGGGTGGCGATCTCGTGGTGGTAGCTCGGCAGGTTGTCCTCCGTGAGCAGGTTCACCACCAGGGCGATCCGGCCCACGTCGGTCACCTTCGACTGCTGCGGGTCCCAGGGCTCGCCGTCCTCGAAGAAGCCCGGGAAGTTCCGGCCGTCCGACCACGGCACGTACTCGTGCGGCATCCAGTCCTTGACGACCTTGAGGTGGCGGTTCAGTTCCTTCTCGACCACCTCTTCCAACGCGTGCAGCAGCCGGGCATCGGTCCACTCCGCCGAACTGCCGAGGTAGGGAGAGGTAAGGGTCACGGGTGCTCCTGGAAGAACGATCAGTACCTACGGATTCGTAGGTTACGAGACCGTAGGTTAAGCGGGCCGTAAGGCCCTCGCCAAGCCTGCTCGCGGCGACGGACGCTCACGTTCCGTCCCCGGGCGGGGTGAGGGCGTCCAGGTCGAGCCGGCGCGTGACGCCGATGGCCTCCAGGAACGGCACGTCGTGACTCGCCACGAGCAGCGCCCCCTCGTACGCCTCCAGCGCCTGTGTGAGGCTCCGCACACTCGCCGTGTCCAGGTTGTTCGTCGGCTCGTCCAGCATGAGCAACTGCGGCGCGGGCTCGGCCAGCAGCAGCGCCGCCAGCGTCGCCCGGAAGCGCTCGCCGCCCGACAGCGTCCCGGCCCGCTGGTCGGCCTTCGCGCCGCGGAACAGGAACCGCGCGAGTCGCGCCCGGACGCGGTTCGGCGTGGCCTCGGGCGCGAACCGCGCCACGTTCTCGACGACGGTCAGCCCGTCGTCCAGGACGTCCAGCCGCTGCGGCAGGAAGCGCAGCGGCACCCGTACGGCCACCTCGCCGGCCCGCGGCTCCAGCTCCCCGGCGATCGTCCGCAGCAGCGTCGACTTGCCCGAACCGTTCCGCCCCACCAGGGCGATCCGCTCCGGTCCCCGCACCTCGAACTCCCCGTCCAGGCGGGCGCCGTGCCGCAGCGCCAGGTCGCGCAGCAGCAGCACGCCCCGGCCCGGCGGCACGGCCGTGTGCGGCAGCTCGACCCGGATCGCCGCGTCGTCCCGTACGGCCTCCACGGCCTCGTCCAGCCGCTCCCGCGCCTGCTCCAGCCGTTTGGCGTGGACGGTCCGCTGCTTGCCGGCCGACACCTGCGCGGCGCGCTTGAGGTTGCCCGCGACGATCGGCGGCACGGCCTTCTGCGCGGCGCGCTTCTCCCCGTACCTCTTGCGCCTCGCCAGCTTGGTCTGCGCCTCGGTCAGTTCGCGCCGCTGCCGGCGCACGTCGGACTCGGCGGCGCGGACCGTCCGCTCGGCCGCCTCCTGCTCGGCGGCGACGGCCTCCTCGTACGCGGAGTAGGGACCGCCGTACCAGGTCACCTCGCCGTCGCGCAGCTCCGCGACGCGGTCGACGCGCTCCAGCAGCTCCCGGTCGTGGCTGACCACGACGAGGACGCCCGGCCAGGCGTCGACCGCCGCGTACAGGCGGCGCCGGGCGTGCAGGTCGAGGTTGTTCGTCGGCTCGTCGAGCAGCAGGACGGCGGGCCGCGCCAGGAGCAGGGCGGCGAGCCGCAGCAACACGCACTCGCCGCCCGAGACCTCGCCCGTGGTGCGGTCCAGGCCGACCCGGTCGAGCCCGAGCTGGTCGAGCGCGGCGCGCGCCCGCTCCTCCACGTCCCAGTCGTCGCCGACGGCCGCGAAGTGCTCCTCGCTCACGTCGCCCGACTCGATGGCGTGCAGGGCGGCCCGCGTGCCGGCGATGCCCAGGGCCTCGTCGACCCGCAGCCGGGTGTCCAGCGCGGCGTCCTGCGGGAGGTAGCCGACGTCCCCGGCGGCGCGGACGGTCCCGGCGACCGGTGCCAGCTCGCCGGCCAGCAGTTTCAGCAGGGTCGACTTGCCCGACCCGTTCCGGCCGATGAGGCCGGTGCGGCCGGGGCCGACCGCGAGGTCCAGCCCGTCGAGGACGGGGGTGCCGTCGGGCCAGGCGAAGGTCAGGCCGGTGCAGGAGAGGGCGGGGTGGGCGGGGGGAAATGACATGAGCGTCTCCCGGTTGCGTGAGATGAGGGGCCAGGGCAACGGGTGAGACACCGGGGAGGCGACCGGGAGGGGCGGCGGCACACCGCGCCGGCGACCGCCGAAGCGGCGGTGCGGGAAGGCGGGGGACGGGCTCGTACGCCGAGGTCGCACACGGGCGGCACGCACGGCGCGCGAAGGCGCGGCGGTGCGGCGGCACGGTGTCTCAAGACCTCAGACGAGCAATGTCCTACTCCGATCGACGGCTACAGGGCCGGGAGCCACGTTAGGGCGGGCCGGGCGCGGACGGCAAACGATTTACGGCCCCCGCCGTCCCGCGGCCCCCGCGCTCCCCGCCGTCCCCCCGGTCAGGACGCGTCGCGCAGCAGCCGGGCCAGGTCGCGGTCCAGGTCGAGGAAGAGGGGCTCGCACCCGAAGGGCACCACGTGTTCGGTGCGGCGCAGGAAGCGGCGGACCTCGCCGGTGCGGACGTGGACCACGGCGACGCCCTCGGCGGCGCGGAGCTCCACCGCCGTCCGGTCGTGGCCGAACGGCCGGATCCGCACGTCACCGACGCCGGCGGGCGCGTCCGTCCCCGCCGCGAGCAGCTCGCGGGAGAACTCCCAGACGGCCTCCGCCCCGTCGAGGGTCGCCGGGGCGGGGAAGACCATGCGGACCGCGAAGGGGTCGGCGGGGTCGTAGCGGAGGACGGCCGGGACGACGTCCGCGCGGGGCGCGGACGCGACGAGGCGGGCCCGCAGGGCCTGTTCGATGACGGTGGACACGTCCGGCTCCCTCGTAGGTCTCCTCTTCGGTCTCCTCTTCACGCAGGAGGACGGTGGATCCGGCCGCGCCGTGCACCGCCCGCCGCCGTGACCCGCGTCACGCGAGGGCGCCGGGCGGACGGGGCGCCCGGCGGCCCCGCCACCGGTCCGTGCGGTTCCGGGCCGCCGCACCCCCGGCTCCCGGTGCCGGACCTCGGCCCCCGGCCCCCGTCACCGGTCCGTACGGCTCCGGAACCCGGCGGGCAGGGGCGTGCGGCGCGGACCGCCGTGGGCGGGGGTGCCGATCGCGTCCGGGCGCCCTAGGCTGACGGGCACTATGACGATCATCGACACCCCCGCCGGCTGGCCCGCCGACGAGGCCGGGGCCCTGGCCGTCCAGGACGAACTGCGCGCCCGCGTGGTGCTGGACGAGCCGGGGCCCCCGGTCGGCACGGGCCTGGTGACCGGGGTCGACGTGGCGTACGACGACGAGCGCGACCTCGTCGCCGCTGCCGCCGTCGTGCTGGACGCCCGCACCCTCGACGTGGTCGACGAGGCCACCGCGGTCGGCCGGGTCTCCTTCCCGTACGTGCCGGGGCTCCTGGCGTTCCGCGAACTCCCCGCCGTGCTCGCCGCGCTGGACGCCCTGACGGCCGGACCGGGCCTCGTCGTCTGCGACGGCTACGGGCAGGCCCACCCGCGCCGCTTCGGCCTCGCCAGCCACCTGGGCGTGCTCACCGGCCTGCCGGTGCTCGGCGTCGCCAAGAACCCGTTCGCCTTCACGTACGAGCAGCCCGGCCCCCGGCGCGGCGCCACCAGCCCGCTGCTCGCCGGGACGGAGGAGGTGGGGCGCGCCCTGCGCACCCGGGACGGCGTGAAGCCGGTCTTCGTCTCGGCCGGGCACCGCGTCACCCTGGAGGGGGCCTGCGCCCACGTGCTGGCGCTGACGCCGCGCTACCGCCTGCCGGAGACCACCCGGCACGCCGACGCGCTGTGCCGCCGCGCCCTGCGGGAGGCCGCGGCCCGGCAGGGGAGCGGCGTGTGATCGGCCGCCTCCAGTGCGTGGTCCTCGACTGCCCGGACCCCCTGCGCCTCGCCCGTTTCTACGAGGGCGTGCTGGGCGGCGCGGTGAACCGGCCCGACCCCCGCTGGTTCCTCGACGACGACTGGGCGACGCTCCACCTCGACGACGGGCGCGTCCTGGCCTTCCAGCGCGCCGCCCGCCACCGGCCGCCCCGCTGGCCCGACCCGGACCACCCCCAGCAGTTCCACCTCGACGTCGGCGTGGCCGACCTGGCGCGGGCCCGCGACGAGGCCGTGGCGCTGGGCGCGTCGGTCCTGGACGCGGGCGGCCCGGAGCGGAGCTGGATCGTGTGCGCCGACCCGGCCGGCCATCCGTTCTGCCTCGTACGGGAGTGACCGGCGCGCCCCGCCCGCGCCGCGGCTCAGCGGGCGTCCGCGACCCGGAAACGGATGCCCGCCGCGCGGAGCCGCGCCAGGAGCGCGTCGCCCATCGCGACCGCCGTCGTCACCTGCCCGGCCGTCCTCGGCAGGCCGTCGTCGAAGGCGAGGCACAGCGCCGACTCGGCGAGCATCTTCGCCGTCTCGTCGTAGCCCGGGTCGCCGCCCGACACCTCCGTACACACCCGCCGTCCGCCGCCCTCGCCGACGAACCGCACCCGGAACCAACTGCGCCGCCTGCGCTCCGCGTCCGGCCCGCCGCCCGGCTCGTAACGACCCATCAGCCACCGCCGGGCGGGCGGCGACTGCGCCAGCGCGAAGCACGCGCCCACGGCCGCCACGCCGCCCAGCGCCGTCGGCAGCGTCCGCACCGCCGCGTAGTGCCGGTACCGGAAGTCCGGCCCGTACACCGGCAGCGCCGCCGCCGACCGGGCCACGATCCGCGGGTCCAGCGTCGGCAGCGGCAGCGCCCACGCGCCCGTCTCCCGGCTGAACCGCGGCCCGCCCAGCGGCGCCTCGGCCCGCCGCCCCACCCGCCGCGGCTCGTGCAGCCGCCGCTCCCGCGCCGCCCGCGCCGCCTGCCGGCTCCGGCCCAGGACGGTGAGCGCGGAGGCGAACGTGCCGCCGGAGAAGAAGGCGTTCGTCCGGACGAACCCGTCGACCCGCAGCGGCACGTCCCGCGGCAGCTCCCGCACGGTGAAGTACACGCCCAGGTCGTGCGGGACCGAGTCGAAGCCGCACGCGTGCACCAGCCGCGCCCCCGTCTCCCGCGCCCGCGCGTCATGGCGTACGTACATCAGGTCGACGAACTCCGGCTCACCCGTCAGATCGACGTAGTCGGTGCCCGCCTCGGCGCAGGCGGCGACGAGCGGTTCGCCGTACCAGACGTACGGGCCGACCGTCGTGGCGACCACCCGCGCCGACTCGGCGAGGCCGCGCAGCGCGCCCGCGTCGCCGGCGTCCGCCACCAGCAGCGGCAGCCCGGCGCACACCGGGTGCTCGGCGGCGAGCCGGTCGCGCAACCGCTCCAACTTGTCCCGGTCCCGTCCGGCGAGCGCCCAGCGGCAGCCGGCCGGCGCGTGCGCGGCGAGGTACCGGGCGGTGAGCTCCCCGACGAACCCGGTCGCCCCGAAGAGAACCACGTCGAACGCCCGTGCCGTGCCGTTCCGCGTGTCCATCCCGTCTCCTTCGCCGCTGCTTGGGTGGGCTGCCGTGAGGAGGCAGAGGCTAGCGCCCGCGCCGCCCCCGCCTTCCCGGGGCGCCGTCCGCGCGGGCCCGCCCACAGGGGTTGTGCGCGGGGGAACCCGTTCTTAACATCATCACTGTTACAGCGGAAGTGTCACAGTGGCGTGGCGAGGGGGCCGGATGACGGCGGCGACGGGGAACGGCCCGCTCTTCGGGGTGCGCGTGGTCGAGCTGGCGGGCATCGGGCCCGGCCCGTACGCGGCCATGCTCCTCGCCGACCTCGGCGCCGACGTCGTCCGCGTCGACCGGCCCGGCGGCGCCGACCTCGGCATCGACCCCGCGTACGACCTCACCAACCGCAACAAGCGCTCCGTCCTCGTCGACCTCAAGGCCGACGACGGGCCCGCGACCGTCCTCGACCTCGTCGAACGCGCCGACATCCTCATCGAGGGCTACCGCCCCGGCGTCGCCGAACGCCTCGGCGTCGGCCCCCGCGAGTGTCTCGCCCGCAACCCGGGGCTCGTGTACGGGCGGATGACCGGCTGGGGCCAGGAGGGGCCGCTCGCCCACCGCGCCGGCCACGACATCACGTACATCGCCGTCACCGGCGCCCTCTCCATGATCGGCGCGCCCGGAGAGCCGCCGGCCGTCCCCGCCAACCTGCTGGGCGACTACGCGGGCGGCTCCCTCTACCTCGTCGTCGGCGTCCTCGCGGCGCTGCACCACGCCCGCGCGGAGGGCGGCACCGGCCAGGTCGTCGACGCCGCGATCACGGACGGCACCGCCCACCTCACCACGATGATCCACGGCATGCTCGCGGCCGGCGCCTGGCAGGACCGGCGCGGCGCCAACCTCCTCGACGGCGGCTGCCCCTTCTACGGCACGTACGAGACCTCCGACGGCGGCCACATGGCGGTCGGCGCGCTGGAGCAGCGGTTCTACGACGAGTTCGCCCGCCTCCTCGGCCTCGACGGGCACACCGCCGCCGCCCGCCGCGACCCGGCCCGCTGGGACGAGCTGCGCACCGCCGTCGCCGCCCGGTTCCGCACCCGCACCCGCGCCGAGTGGACCGCCCTGTTCGAGGGCACCGACGCCTGCGTCGCCCCCGTCCTGTCGCTGCGCGAGGCCCCCGACCACCCGCACCTCGCCGCCCGTGGCACGTTCACCGGGCACGGCGGGATCACCCAGCCCGCGCCCGCGCCCCGGTTCTCCGCGACGCAGGGCTCCGTGCGCCGCCCGCCCGCCCGGCCGGGCGCCGACGCCGACGAGGTCGCCCGCGACTGGGACGTACCGAGCATCCACCCCGCCGACAGGAGGCCGATGTGAAGCGCCGGATCTTCGACGCCGAGCACGACGCGTTCCGCGACACCGTCCGCGCCTTCCTCGCCAAGGAGGTCCTGCCGCACTACGACCAGTGGGAGAAGGACGGCATCGTCGCGCGCGACGCCTGGCTCGCCGCCGGCCGCCAGGGACTCCTCGGCCTCGCCGTCCCCGAGGAGTACGGGGGCGGCGGCAACCCCGACTTCCGCTACAGCGCCGTCCTCGCCGAGGAGTTCACCCGCGCCGGAGCCCCCGGCCTCGCCATCGGCCTGCACAACGACATCGTCGGCCCGTACCTGGCGAACCTCGGGACCGACGGGCAGAAGCGCCGCTGGCTGCCCGGCTTCTGCACCGGCGACACCGTCACCGCCATCGCCATGACCGAACCCGGCGCCGGATCCGACCTCCAGGGCATCCGCACCACCGCCGAGGACCGCGGCGACCACTGGCTGTTGAACGGTTCCAAGACCTTCATCTCCAACGGGATCCTCGCCGACCTCGTCGTCGTCGTCGCCAGGACGACCCCCGAGGGCGGCGCCCACGGCCTGTCCCTCCTCGTCGTCGAACGCGGCATGCCCGGCTTCGAACGCGGCCGCAACCTCGACAAGATCGGCCAGAAGGCCCAGGACACCGCCGAGCTGTTCTTCCACGACGTCCGCGTCCCCCGGGAGAACCTGCTCGGCGAGGTCAACGGCGCCTTCGGCCACCTGATGACCCACCTCGCCCAGGAGCGCCTGGCCATCGCCGTCGCCGCCGCGGCGGGCGCCGAGCACCTCCTGGAGGCCACCACGGCGTACGTCAAGGAGCGCGAGGCGTTCGGCCGGCCCCTCGCCAGGCTCCAGCACGTCCGCTTCGAGATCGCCGAGATGGCCACCGAGTGCGCCGTCACCCGCGCCTTCGTCGACCGCTGCATCGAGGACCACGCGGACGGCGGACTCGATGCCGTCCACGCCTCCATGGCCAAGTGGTGGGCGACCGAACTCCAGAAGCGGGTCGCCGACCGCTGCCTCCAGCTCCACGGCGGGTACGGCTACATGAGTGAGTACCCGGTCGCCCGGGCGTTCACCGACGGGCGGATCCAGACCATCTACGGCGGCACGACCGAGATCATGAAGGAGATCATCGGCCGTTCGCTGCTCGGCTGACCCCCACAGACGTTGAAGCGACCCCCGCGACGCGAAAGGCTCGACCAGTGACCACCGAAGCGTACGTGTACGAAGCGATCCGCACCCCGCGCGGGCGCGGCAAGGCCAACGGCTCCCTGCACGGCACCAAGCCCATCGACCTCGTCGTCGGCCTGATCCACGAGCTGCGCGACCGCCTCCCCGGACTCGACCCCGCCGCCGTCGACGACATCGTGCTCGGCGTCGTCTCCCCCCTCGGCGACCAGGGCTCCGACATCGCCAAGATCGCGGCCATCGCCGCCGGACTGCCCGACACCGTCGCCGGCGTCCAGGCGAACCGCTACTGCGCCTCCGGGCTGGACGCGGTCAACACGGCCGCCATGAAGGTCCGCTCCGGCTGGGAGGACCTCGTCCTCGCCGGTGGCGTCGAGTCGATGTCCCGCGTGCCGATGGGCTCCGACGGCGGCGCCTGGATGTCCGACCCGATGACCAACCACGACACCCGCTTCGTCCCGCAGGGCATCAGCGCCGACCTCATCGCCACCGTGGAGGGCTTCTCCCGGCGCGACGTCGACGAGTACGCGGCGCTCTCCCAGGAGCGCGTCGCGACCGCCTGGAAGGAGGGCCGCTTCGACCGGTCCGTCGTCCCCGTCAAGGACCGCAACGGGCTCGTCGTCCTCGACCGCGACGAGCACATGCGCCCCGGCACCACCGCCGACGGCCTCGCCGCGCTCAAGCCGTCGTTCGCCGGCATCGGGGAGATGGGCGGCTTCGACGCCGTCGCCCTGCAGAAGTACCACTGGGTCGAGAGGATCGACCACGTCCACCACGCCGGCAACTCCTCCGGCATCGTCGACGGCGCCGCCCTCGTCGCCGTCGGCTCCCGCGAGGTCGGCGAGCGGTACGGACTGGCGCCGCGCGCCCGGATCGTCTCCGCCGCGGTCTCCGGCTCCGAGCCCACCATCATGCTCACCGGCCCCGCCCCCGCCAGCCGCAAGGCGCTCGCCAAGGCCGGGCTCACCATCGACGACATCGACCTCGTCGAGATCAACGAGGCGTTCGCCGCGGTCGTCCTGCGCTACGCCCGGGACATGGGGCTCTCCCTCGACAAGGTCAACGTCAACGGCGGCGCCATCGCCCTGGGCCACCCCCTCGGCGCCACCGGCGCGATGATCCTCGGCACCCTCGTCGACGAGCTGGAGCGCCAGGACAAGCGGTACGGCCTCGCGACCCTCTGCGTCGGCGGCGGCATGGGCATCGCCACCATCGTCGAGCGTCTTTGACCGTCCCGTCCGAACCCCGTCACGGAAGAAGCACCCATGACCGCCATGCCGACGCGTTCCACCATCCGCTGGGAGCAGGACGAGACCGGCGTCGTCACCCTCGTCCTCGACGACCCCGACCAGTCCGCCAACACCATGAACGAGGCGTTCCGCAGGTCGATCGCGGCGATCGCCGACCGGGCGGAGGCCGAGAGGGACTCCATCCGCGGGATCGTCTACACCTCCGCCAAGAAGAGCTTCTTCGCGGGCGGCGACCTCAAGGACATGATGAGGGCCGGACCGGCCGACGCCCAGCGGGTCTTCGACGCCGCCTGTGACGTCAAGCGCTCCCTGCGCCGCATCGAGACCCTCGGCAAGCCCGTCGTCGCCGCGCTGGGCGGCGCCGCGCTCGGCGGCGGCTACGAGATCGCCCTCGCCTCCCACCACCGGATCGCCCTCGACGCGCCCGGCTCGAAGATCGGCCTGCCCGAGGTCACGCTCGGCCTGCTCCCCGGGGGCGGCGGCATCGCCCGCACCGTACGGCTCATGGGCGTCACGGACGCCCTGCTGAAGGTGCTCCTCCAGGGCACCCAGTACCCGCCGCGGCGCGCCCTGGAGAACGGCCTGGTCCACGAGGTCGCCGACACGCCCGAGGAGATGCTCGCCAAGGCCCGCGCCTTCATCGACGCGCACCCCGAGTCGCGCCAGCCCTGGGACGAGCCCGGCTACAAGATTCCCGGCGGCACGCCCGCGCACCCCAAGTTCGCGGCGAACCTGCCCGCCTTCCCCGCCAACCTGAAGAAGCAACTGAACGGCGCCCCCCTCCCGGCGCCGCGCAACATCCTCGCGGCGGCCGTGGAGGGCTCCCAGGTCGACTTCGAGACGGCGCTGGTCATCGAGTCCCGCTACTTCACCGAGCTCGTCACCGGGCAGACCGCCAAGAACATGATCCAGGCGTTCTTCTTCGACCTCCAGGCCGTCAACGCCGGCCGCAGCCGCCCGCGGGGGGTGGAACCGCGCACGGTCCGCAGGGCCGCCGTCCTCGGCGCCGGCATGATGGGCGCGGGCATCGCGTACGCCTGCGCGAAGGCCGGGATCGAGGTCGTCCTCAAGGACGTCTCCGAGGAGGCCGCCGCCAAGGGCAGGGCACACTCCGAGGAGCTGTGCGCCAAGGCGGTGGAGCGGGGCCGCACCACACGGGAGAAGGCCGACGCGCTGCTCGCCCGGATCCGGCCGACCGCCGACGTGGCGGACCTCGCCGGCTGCGACGCCGTCATCGAGGCCGTCTTCGAGGACACCGCCCTCAAGCACAAGGTGTTCCAGGAGGTCCAGGGCGTCGTCGCGCCCGACGCCCTGCTGTGCTCCAACACCTCGACGCTGCCGATCACCGCCCTCGCGGAGGGCGTGGAGCGGCAGGCCGACTTCATCGGCCTGCACTTCTTCTCCCCCGTCGACAAGATGCCGCTGGTCGAGATCGTCAAGGGCGGGCGGACCGGCGAGGAGGCGCTGGCCCGGGCGTTTGACCTCGTCCGGCAGATCGGCAAGACGCCGATCGTCGTCAACGACTCGCGCGGCTTCTTCACCTCGCGGGTCATCGGCCAGTTCCTCAACGAGGGCGTGGCCATGGTCGGCGAGGGCGTCGAGCCCGCGTCGGTCGAGCAGGCGGCGGGCCAGGCCGGGTACCCGGCGAAGGTGCTGTCCCTGATGGACGAGCTGACCCTGACCCTGCCCCGCAGGATCCGCGACGAGACGCGGCGGGCGGTGGAGGAGGCGGGCGGCACCTGGCGGACGCACCCGGCGGAGGCCGTCATCGACCGCATGGTCGACGAGTTCGGCCGGCCGGGCCGCAGCGGCGGCGCCGGCTTCTACGACTACGACGACAACGGCCGGCGGACCGGCCTCTGGCCGGGGCTGCGGGAGCACTTCACCACGCCGGACGCGGCCGTCCCGTTCGAGGACATGCAGGAGCGGATGCTGTTCTCCGAGGCGCTCGACTCGGTCCGCTGCCTGGAGGAGGGCGTCCTCACCTCCGTCGCCGACGCCAACATCGGCTCCGTGATGGGCATCGGCTTCCCCGCCTGGACCGGCGGCGTGCTCCAGTACATCAACGGTTACGAGGGCGGGCTGCCCGGCTTCGTCGCGCGGGCGCGCGAGCTGGCCGAGCGGTACGGCGAGCGGTTCGAGCCGCCGGCGCTGCTGGTGGAGAAGGCCGCGCGGGGCGAGACCTTCACGGACTGACCCCTCCGGCCCGTCGCGCCTCCGGGGCGCCGGGAGCGGACGCCGGGCGGCCGCTCCCGGGGACGGCCGCCCGGGAAACCCGGAACGCGGCCCGCAACTCGTCCGTCAGGGACCGCTGGAAGGCCGTGACCAGCGCCTGCACCACCAGCGGCTGCATGTGCGCGGACAGCGACTTCATCGCCTTGACGTGCTGCGGGTCCTCCGGGTCCGTCTCCCGCTCCCGGTACGGGCTCCACACCTCGTCCCGGAACAGCCGGGTCAGTTCCTGGGCCGCCTCGCGGGTGTGCTCGACCAGCACCTCGCGGGCGGCCACGATCGTGGCGCGCGGGATCGGCACGTCGAGCAGTTGCAGCCCGAGCCGCAGCAGTCCGGGGTCGACGCGGAGGAGGCCCTCCTCGTCGGGGCCGGCGAGCACGTCCATGGCGGTGAGCAGTTCCATGTCCGCGTCGGTCAGCTCGCGCCCGGCCCGCCGCTCCAGCTCGGCGCGCGTCAGGCGCTCCGCGGCGTCCGGCGACCAGGTGGCCACGAGGGCCCGGTGGATGGCCAGGTCGTGGGCGTTCACGTCCGGCGGGAGCTGCTCCAGGTACCGCTCGATCGCCGCGAGGGTCATGCCCTGGTGCTGGAGCTCCTCGATGAGCGCCAACCGCGCCAGGTGCTCGGGCCCGTACCGGCCGACGCGGCGGGGGCCGATGACGGGCGGCGGCAGCAGCCCGCGCGTGCTGTAGAAGCGGATCGTGCGGACGGTGACGCCCGCGCGCGCGGCGAGCTCGTCCACGGTGAACGGCGGCTGCTGCGTCTCGGTCGCCACGGGGCCCTCGTTTCCACTGCGGTGTCGCACTGCTGCCACAGTATTGCTGTCTCACCACCGCTGTGAAAGTGCGCGGGGGCCGGTTGTCAGTGGCGGCCCGTACGGTGGCGGGCATGACGGGAACGGGGATCCGGTACACGAAGGGCGACGCGACCGCGCCGCTCGGCGGGGGCGTCAAGATCATTGCGCACGTCTGCAACGACCTGGGCGGCTGGGGCAAGGGCTTCGTCGTCGCCCTCTCGCGCCGCTGGCCCGAGCCGGAGGCCGCCTACCGCCGCTGGCACCGCGAGCGCGCGGGCAACGACTTCGGCCTCGGCGCCGTGCAGTACGTCCAGGTGGGGCCGTACCTGTGGGTGGCCAACATGGTGGGCCAGCGGGGGATGCGCACGGGAAGCAACGGCGTCCCCGTGCGGTACGGGGCGATCGACACGGCTCTCGCCGCGCTCGCGGGCAAGGCCGTCGAGCTGGGTGCGTCCGTCCACGTGCCGCGCATCGGCTGCGGTCTCGCGGGCGGCCGCTGGTCGCGCGTCGAGCCGCTGATAGCCGAGCGCCTGGTGGCGCGCGGCATCCCGGTGACGGTCTACGACCACGACGGCTGAGCCGGCCGGCCCGCCGTCAGCGCGGCCCGACGGCCGGGGCGATCAGCAGGAGCACGGCGGCGGGGAGGAAGAGGGCCGTCCCGGCCATGGCGCCCACCAGCACCCACAGGCAGAGGGCGAGCCCGAGCAGGAAGCACGTCCAGGAGAAGGCGCGCGGGTACCGGCCCAGCAGGAGCGGCAGCGGTACGGGCAGGGCCGTCAGGAGGAACAGTCCCCCCAGGGGCGTGTCCAGGCCCGTGAGGAGCGGGGGCAGGGCCGCCAGCACGGCCAGCGCGACCACCGCGCGCGGGAGCCCGCGCACCCGGGGCCGCGCGTTCGCTGCGGCGTTCACGGCGCCCCCTCCCGGTCGGTCTGAACGCGTTCAACCTACCGTGCGCCCGCCGGCCGGCAAATCCCGTTGCCGTCCGCCGCGTGCGGATGGTCGGGTGTCCCCATGGACAACGCGGAGGCACTGGCCCTGTTCGACCGGCGGGTGCGGCGGGAGGCCCGGCCGGACGGGCCCGGGTGCCGGGTCGAGCGGGCCGGGAACGTCGTCCGGCAGACCGGCCCGGCGGAGGCGTGGAACGGCGTGTTGTGGACCGGCCTCACGGCCGCCACGGCGGACCGCGCGATCGAGGAGCAGGTCCGCCACTTCACCGCTCTCGGTCGGGAGTTCGAGTGGAAGCTGTACGAGCACGACGAGCCGCACGACCTGGGCGACCGGCTCCGTGCCGCGGGCTTCGCGGCCGGACCGCGCGAGGCCCTCATGGTCGCCGAGACGGCCCGGATCGCCGCCACCGCCGCCCCGCCGCCCGACGGCGTGGAGCTGGTTCCCGTGACGGACGCCGCCGGGGTGGACCTCATGGTGGACGTCCACGACCGGGCGTTCGGCACGGACGGCTCCCACCTGCGGCAGCGGCTGCTCCGGCAGCTCGCCGAGCGGCCCGGCGCGGTGGTCGCCGTCGTCGCCGTGGCGGCCGGCCGGCCGGTCAGCTCGGCGCGCATGGAGACGGTGCCCGGCACCGGCTTCGCCGGCCTGTGGGGCGGTGGCACCGTACCGGAGTGGCGGGGCAGGGGCCTCTACCGCGCCCTCGTCGCCCACCGGGCCCGGATCGCCGCCGCCCGCGGCTTCCCCTGGCTCCAGGTCGACGCGTCCGACGACAGCCGCCCCGTCCTGGGCCGCCTCGGCTTCGCGGTGCTGTCCACCACGACCCCGTACGACTACCGCCCGGACGCCACGACCGGGTAGTGGTCCGACAGGTCGGTGTACGTGTACGTCCGGCCCCAGCTGGTCACCGTCCAGGGGGCGCTCCGCTCCTTGACGACCAGGTTGGTCCAGCCGGCCGGGCGGGCGTGCCCGGCGCGGTGCAGCACGTGGTCGAGGTCCTCGCGCGGGTCGTCGGGGTAGCGCTCGGCGGCGATGGAGTTCTCCGCCGTGTCGAAGGAGTACGGGTGGCCGGTGCGGGCGTCGGCGTCGGCCAGGCCCGCGTCGGCGAGCATCGTCGCGTACTCCGGGGTGCGGGAGTCCACGTTGAGGTCGCCCGCCACGATCACCTGCTCCGACGCGGGGATGCCCTTGCCGTCCAGGAAGGCGTCCACCGCCCTGAACTGCCGCGCCCGGACCCGCGCCGCCTCGCCCGCCGAGCACCCCGGGTCGGTCGACTGGGCGTGGGTGCCCACCACGTGGACCCGCGTGCCCCGCACGTCCAGCACCGCGTACACGAAGCCCTTGTTGGAGTACCGGTCCGCGCCGCACGCGTCCTGGTAGACGTACTGCTCCTTGCGCAGGACCGGCCACCTGCTCAGCAGCGCCACCCCGCCGTCCTCCGGGGTGGTCGGGGAGTAGGCCCCGCCCGTCGCGTCCCAGCCGGACGTGCCGCGGCCCATCACGGGCGTCCGGTACGGGTACGAGGAGGCCGCGTTCTTCAGCAGCGCGTCCGACGCGGTGTTGTCGAACGCCTCCTGGAGCACCACCACGTCGTTGCCCTGGAAGAACGGCGCCGCCGGGATGGCCTTCGCGCGGTGGTCCTGCCCCCAGTTCGGGTAGAGGGCGCGACTGAAGAGGAAGGCGTTGTACGTGAGGACCCTGAGGTTCGGCGCCGCCCCGGCCGCGGCGGGGGAGGCGACCGCCGGGGGCGCCGCCGCGGCCAGCGACACGGCGGCGAGCGCGGCGGACACCGCGGCGGACAGGACGGCGCGCGGGACGCGGCGGAGCACGGAACACGACGGGGGAAGGGGCACGGCGACTCCCTCGGGGAACGGACGGGGCGCCGCACATCAAAGCAGCCGCGGTTACTCTCGGGTAGATACCGGGTGGA
Source organism: Streptomyces tamarix (assembly GCF_032423885.1). Lineage (NCBI taxonomy): Bacteria > Bacillati > Actinomycetota > Actinomycetes > Kitasatosporales > Streptomycetaceae > Streptomyces > Streptomyces tamarix. The sequence goes on from NZ_JAWCTQ010000057.1 coordinate 28,282, forward strand.
GGAAAACTTGCGGAGAACGGGCGGCCCGGCGAAAATCCGCCGACGGAACCCCATCGATCCCGCCACACCCTCACCGCCGCCGTTCGCATACGGGAAGTCCACCGGGCGGACACCGGCCCGCCACCTCGCACCTTCGGAGCAGCGCCCATGACCGAGGCCCCCCGCCACCCCGCGCCACCGCCCCCCGGAGGGGTCCTGTGGAGCCTCGCGGGCGACGTGCGCGGCCTGCTCATGCTGCCCTCGGCGCTCGCCCTCCAGGTCGCCCACCCGGCCGTCGGCGCGGGCGTCGACGAGCACTCCGTCTTCCGCACCGACCCGTGGGGCCGCGCCGAGCGCTCCCTGCGCTCGCTCCAACTGTGGGTGTACGGCGGGGAGGCCGCCGCCGAGGAGGGCCGGCGCCTGCGCCGCCTCCACCGCGCGATCCGGGGCACCGACGCCCGCGGCCGCCCGTACCACGCCCTCGACCCGGCCTTCTACGCCTGGGTCCACGCCACCGGCTTCCCCGTCCACCGCCACGCGGCCCGTTACCTTTTCCGCCCGATGACCGAGGAGCAGGAGCGGCGGTTCTACGCCGAATGGCTCCAGGTCGGCCGGATCCTCGGCATCCGCGACCGCGACATGCCGCAGACGATCGAGGAGTTCTGGCCGTACTACCGCAAGGTCCTCGCCGACGAGATCGAGACGACCGCCGTCGTCCGCGACCTGCTGGCCACCGACGTCCCGCTCCCGCCGCCCGACCGCGGCCCCCTGCCGGTCCGGCTCCTCCTGCGCCTCCTGTGGCCCCTGCTGTGGCCGCGCGTCGCCCGCTTCCGCGCCTTCGCCATCGCGGGCTTCCTGCCGCCCGAGGCACGCGAGGCGATCGGCGTGGAGTGGTCGGACGCCCAGGAGCGCGCGCTGCGCCGCCTCGCCCGGGTCGTGCGGGCCGTCGTGCCCGCGCTCCCCGAGCGGCTGCGCTACCTCCCCCTGGCCCGGGAGGCGCGCCGCGCCCACCGCCTCAGCCGGGCAGCCCACCCCGCGCGATGACGTCCGCGTACCAGCGGGCGCTGTCCTTGGGCGTGCGCCGCTGCGACGCGAAGTCGACGTGGACGACGCCGAACCGCTTGCCGTAGCCGTACGCCCACTCGAAGTTGTCCAGCAGCGACCACAGGAAGTACCCGCGCACGTCCGCGCCGTCCGCGAGGGCCCGGTGTACCGCGGTCAGGTGCTGGCGCAGGTATGCCACCCGCTCCGGGTCGTGGACGTCGCCGGACGGATCGGCGTAGTCGTCGTACGCCGCGCCGTTCTCGGTGATCATCAACGGGACGTGCGGCAGTTCGTCGCGCAGCCGGGTCAGCAGCTCGTACAGCCCGTCCGCGTCCACCGGCCAGTCCATCGCCGTGCGCGGCCCCGGCGCGGGCGCGAACCGGACGTGCTCCTCGGCGCCCGGCCAGGGCGACGGCCCCTCGTGGGAGCCGGCCGCGACGACGGTGGGGGAGTAGTAGTTGATCCCCAGCGAGTCCACCGGGGTGGCGGCCACCGCCAGGTCGCCGTCCCGGACGAACGACCAGTCCGTCAGCGCCGCCGTGTCCGCGACCAGGTCCTCGGGCAGCCGCCCGTGGAACACCGGGTCCAGGAACACCCGGTTGCCGAGCGCGTCGATGCGGCGCGCCGCGTCCCGGTCCGCCTCCGAGCCGGTCAACGGCCGCACCGCGTGCAGGTTCAGCGTCAGCGACACCTCCGCCGACGCGGGCAGCGCCGCCCGCAGCGCCCGTACGGCGAGGCCGTGCGCCAGGTTGAAGTGGTGCGCGGCGCGCAGGGACGCGGCCGGGTCCGTACGGCCCGGGGCGTGCGCCCCGGAGGCGTACCCGAGGAACGCGGCGCACCACGGCTCGTTCAGCGTCGTCCAGGTGGCGACCCGGTCGCCCAGCGCGTCCGCCGCCAGCGCCGCGTACTCGGCGAACCGCCCGGCCGTGTCCCGGTGCGGCCAGCCGCCGGACCCGCCGGCCGACGGGGTTTCCAGCTCCTGCGGCAGGTCCCAGTGGTAGAGGGTGGCGACCGGCCGGATGCCCGCCGCGCGCAGCTCGTCCGTCAGCCGGCGGTAGAAGTCCAGGCCCTTCTGCGAGGCCGGGCCGCGCCCGGTGGGCTGCACGCGGGACCAGGAGACGGAGAAGCGGTAGTCGGTGACGCCGAGGTCCCGCATCAGCGCGACGTCCTCGGCCATCCGGTGGTAGTGGTCGGCGGCGATGTCGCCCGTGTCGCCGTTGCGCACCTTGCCGGGCGTCCGGCTGAAGGTGTCCCAGATGGACGGGGTCCGGCCGTCCTCGGCGGCGGCGCCCTCGATCTGGTAGGCGGCGGTGGCGGTGCCCCAGCGGAAGCCGGCGGGGAAGGCGAGCCCCGTGGCCGGGCGAAGCCGTGCGTCGACAGCGGTCATGAGGAGGGAACTCCCGGGAGTCGGAGGAGGAAGGGGAGGAGAGGGCGAGGAGGGTGGGGAGGGGAGGGAAAGGGAGAGAAGGGAGATGAAGGGGAGAGGCGCAGGGGTGAGGGGGCGTCAGCCCTTGACCGCGCCCTGCATGATGCCGCCGACGATCTGCCGGCCCAGCAGGCCGAAGACCAGCAGCACGGGCAGGGTGCCCAGCAGGGTGCCCGCCATGATCACGGACTGGTCGTGGACGTAGCCGCCGCCGAGTTGACGCAGCGCGACCTGCACGGTCGGGTTCTGCGACGACAGGGCGACGATCGGCCAGAAGAAGTCGTTCCAGGCGGCCATGAACGTCAGCAGTCCGAGGACGGCCATGCCGGGCCGCGCGATCGGCACCACGATCGACCAGAAGATCCGCGCGGTCGACGCCCCGTCGACCCGCGCCGCCTCGATCAGCTCGTCCGGCAGCGTCTGCACCAGGAACTGCCGCATGAAGAACACCCCGAACGCCGAGACCAGGCCCGGCAGGATCACCGACTGGAGCTGGTTCACCCACTGGAGCTCGGCGATCACCATGAACAGCGGGATCACCCCGAGCTGCGGCGGGATCATCATCGTGCCGACCGTGACCGCGAGGAGCGCGCCCCGGCCGCGGAAGCGCAGCTTGGCGAAGGCGAACCCGGCGAGCGTGCAGCACAGCACGGTGCCGACGGTGATGGATCCGGACACGACCAGCGAGTTGATCAGCGCCGTGCCGATGTCGGCCTCCTCGACCACCGCCTCGATGTTGCGGACCAGGTTCGGGCCCGGCAACAACACCGGCGGCACCTGCGCCAGGTCGGCGTTGGACCGGCTGGCGGCGACGACCGTCCAGTAGAACGGGAAGGCCGAGACGAGGACGGCGAGGACCAGGATCGCGTACGTGATCCTGCCGCCGTGCGACGTGCGCCCCGCGCGCGTGGTCATCGGCCGGCCTCCTTGCGGGAACGGCGGCGCGCGAGCAGGGCGTTGGCCCCCACGAGCACCACGATGAGAAGGAACATCACCCAGGCGATGGCCGCGGCCCGCCCCAGGTGGAAGAAGCCCCAGCCCTGCTCGTACAGGTAGAGGCCGAGCGTCTGGTACTGGTGTGAGACGCCGCCGGAGACGGAGCCCTCGTAGAGCAGCGGCTCACCGAACAACTGGGTGGCGCCGATCGTCGACACGACGACCGTGAAGACGATCGTCGGCCGCAGCCCGGGCAGCGTCACGTGCAGGAACTGCCGCCACCGGGAGGCCCCGTCCATCTCCGCGGCCTCGTACAGCTCGCTCGGGATGGACTGCATGCCGGCCAGGTAGATCAGCGCGTTGTAGCCGGTCCAGCGCCAGACGACGATCGACGAGACGGCGATCTGCGAGGCGACCGTCCCCGTCTGCCAGTCCACCGGGCCGATCCCCACCAGCCCGAGGGCGTAGTTGACCAGTCCGAAGTCGCGGCCGAAGAGCTGCGCGAAGACGAGCGTCGCCGCGGCGACGGAGGTGGCGTACGGCAGGAGCATCGCCGTGCGGAAGAAGGTCCGCCCGCGCAGCTTGTAGTGGAGCAGGTGCGCCAGCCCCAGCGCCATGACGAGCTGCGGGACCGTGGAGAGCACGCCGATGGTGAACGTGTTGCGCAGCGCGGTCCAGAAGAACTCGTCGGCGAACAGCGCCGTGTAGTTGCCGAGCCCGCGCCACTCCATGTCGCCGGGGGTCTGCAACTCCACCCGGTAGAGCGACACGAAGGCGGTGTACACGAGGGGGAAGAGCCCGAAGGCGGCGAAGAGGGTGAAGAACGGGGCGATGTAGGCGTACGGCGAGACGGTCGCCCAGGCCCGGCGCACCGCCGAGGGGCGGGCGGCCTCGGCGGGGGGCGGGGACGGCGGCGCGGCGGTGCCCGCCGGAGCGGTCAGGGTCACGGTGCGGCCCTTCGGGGGTCGGTGGGGCGGTGGGACGGCGGGTCGGCGGGGTCGGTACGGGGGAGGGGCCGCCGGGCGGGCAGCGCCCGGCGGGAGGGGCGCCTCGTGTCAGCCCATGACGTTGTCGACGCCCTTCTTCGCGTTGGCCCAGGCCCTGTCGGGGGCGGTGCCCTTGCGTTCGACCTCGCTCAGCGCGTTGGTGATCTGGTCGGCGACGTTCTTGTCGTGCACGCCGAGCACCTGCACCGGCGCCTCCTTCGCGGCGTCGCCGAAGATCTTGCCGATGGGCGCGTCGGAGAAGTACGGGTCCTTGGCGTCGGCGACCTCGGCGATGGCGCCGGTCGAGGAGGGGAAGTTGCCCTGCTTCTCGAAGAGCTTGACCTGCTGCGCCGGTGCCGTCAGCCACTCGATCAGCTCGTACGCCTCCTTCTTGTGCCGGGCCGCGCGCGGCACCGCCAGGTAGGAGCCGCCCCAGTTGCCGGCGCCACCGGGCAGCTCGGCGATGTCCCACTTGCCCCTGCCGGCCTCACCGGCCTGGCCCTTGATGTAGCCGAGCATCCAGGCGGGGCACGGGAGGGTGGCGAAGGAGCCGGCGGCGAACGCCTGGTTCCACTGCGGCGACCACTGGTCGAGCTTGGCGCTCAGGCCCGCCCGGGCGGCCTCGGTCGCGGCGTCCCAGGCGGCCTTGACGGCCGGGTTCTCCTCGTAGATCAGCTTGCCGGAGGCGTCGTAGTACCGCTCCTCCTCCTGGCCGATCATGATCGTGTAGAGGCTGCCGACGCTGTCCAGCCAGGCGCTCCCGGCGGGGGCCTTCGCCTTGTACTGCCTGCCGAGCTCCAGGTAGCCGTCCCAGGTGGCCCACTTCCCGGCGAGCTCCTCGCGGTCCGTGGGCAGCCCGGCCCGCTCGAACAGGTCGGTGCGGTAGCACATGGCCTCCGGGCCGACGTCGGTGCCGAGGCCCAGCACACGGCCGTCCCCGGTGGTGGCCGCCGACCACTTGGCCCGGGCGAACCGGTCCTTGAGGTCCTTCGCCCCGTACTTCCCGAGGTCCTCGAACTTGTCGGCCTGCTGCCGGGTGACGGAGGCGATGCGGCCGACCTCGATGCCCTGGACGTCGGCGAGCCCGCCGCCGCCCGCCAGCCGGGTCTGGAGGGACTTCCAGTAGTCCTGCTCGTCCTCGGTGTCGGTCTGCTTGATCGTGACGCCGGGGTGGAGCTTCTCGTACTCGGCGTACAGCCCGGCCTCCTTGTAGCCGAACGAGCCGAACAGGTCGACGGTGATCGTGACCTTGCCGCCCGCGGCGTCGGACGAACCGTCCGGTGCGCCGGATCCGCAGGCGGCGAGCAGGGCTCCGGCGAGCGTGACCGCGCCGAGTCGGACGGCGGCCCTTCTGGCGGCTCGGGCGATGGGCATGAGAAGCCTCCCTTGGCTTCGATCGAGCGATGAACACCCTTGAGAGCGCTCTCACAAATGTGGGGGGAGCGTGCCCCGGCGGGCCGCGCCGCGTCAAGCCCCGAACGGACAACTGCGGTGCCGCCCGCCAAATCCCGGGCCTGCCGCCTGTATTGACAGCCCTGTTTCAGGAGTTTTACGTTCCAGGCAGTTGAGAGCGCTCTCGACACTCTCCCCCCCACCCTCACCACTGAGGTGACCCCCATGAGAACCCCCCGCTCAGGCCTCGTCGCCCTGGCGGCGGCCCTGGCCGCCGTCGGCCTCACGGGCCCGGCCGCCGCCCCCGCTTCCGCCGCCACCGTTCCGGTCGGAGCCGGCAGCCACTCCGACACCCGCCCGCCCGGCACCACCGGCCCGACCACCAACACCGGCACCCCGGTCACGCCCAAGGTCACCCCCGCGGCCCAGGGCAAACCGGTCCCCACCAACGACTGGTGGTCGTCCCTCGCCTTCCAGCGCTACGGCGACAACCCGTACTCCACCCCCATGTACGGCCACCCGCTCACCTACCAGGCCACCGCCGCCGGCCTCGACATCGGCTACCCGACCACCCCGGCGGTCGTCGGGGACGGACGGCAGTACGAGTTCGCCCACAAGCGCGACCTCACCCTCGGCCTGACCGGCCTCAACGCGCCCGACGCCAAGGCCGACGCCTGGTCCGACTGGACCGTCACCCCGTACTGGTCCGACGGCACCCGCACCCTGCGCGCCACCATCGGCCACGGCCTGCCCTTCGTGTACGCCAAGGGCACCGGCGGCGACGCCCGCGTCACCACCGCCTCCGCGCCGACCGTCTTCGCCGACCGGGGCAACGTCCTCGGCATCACGGTCGCCGGCCACCACTACGCGCTGTTCGCGCCGACCGGCGCGGACTGGACGGTCTCCGGCTCGACCCTCACCGCGGGCCTGGCCGGCAAGGACTACTTCTCGCTCGCCGTGCTGCCCTCCACCGGGGCGCTGGACGCGTTCGGGAAGTACGCCTACAGCTTCGTCACCGGCTCCCAGGCGAGCTGGAGCACGAGCGGCGGCACCGTCCGGGCCACCTACACGCTCACCACCCAGCCGCAGGAGGGCACCGAGACGGGCACCCTCCAGGCGCTCTACCGCCACCAGTGGCTGCACACCGCGGACCCGCTCACCGCGTACACGTACGTCTCCCCGCGCGGCACCATGAAGGTCCGCGAGTCCCGCACCTTCACCACCAGCCAACGCGCCGCCCCCGTCCTGCCCGCCCTCCCCAAGGCGTCCGGCACCGACGCGGCCCGGCTGCGCGGTTACCTGAACGAGGTCGTGAGCGCCTCCGACCCGTTCTCCGGCGCCACCGACACGTACTGGACCGGCAAGGCCCTCGGCCGGCTCGCCCAACTCGTCCCGATCGCCGAGCAGGCCGGTGACACCGGCGTCCGCGACCGGCTCCTCGGGCTGCTGAAGGGCCGCCTCCAGGAGTGGTTCACCGCGGGCGGCGCGTCGGAGTTCAGCTACGACCGCACCTGGCGGACCCTGATCGGCTACCCCGCCTCGTACGGCAGCGACAGCGAGCTCAACGACCACCACTTCCACTACTCGTACTACGTGTACGCGGCGGCCGTCGTCGCCCAGTACGACCCGGCCTGGGCCGCGGACTCGGCCTGGGGCGGCATGGTGAAGACCCTCGTCCGGGACGCCGCCAACCCCAGCCGCACCGACTCCGCCTTCCCCTTCCTGCGCGGCTTCGACGTGTACGCCGGGCACAGCTGGGCCTCCGGCCACCAGGGCTTCGCCGCGGGCAACAACCAGGAGTCGTCGTCGGAGTCCACCAACCTCAGCGCCGGACTCGTCCTGTGGGGCGCCGCGACGGGCGACACCGCCCTGCGCGACCTCGGCACCTACCTCCTCACCACCGAGTCCGAGGCGATCAGCCAGTACTGGTTCGACGCCGACCAGCAGGTCTTCCCCGCCTCCTTCGGCCACGACACGGTCGGCATGGTGTGGGGGAGCGGCGGCGCGTACTCCACCTGGTGGACCGCCAACCCCGAGGAGATCCACGGCATCAACGTCCTCCCGGTGACCGGCGGCTCCCTGCACCTGGCCGCCCGCAAGGACGCGATCCGCCGCAACCTCGCCGAGATGGAGCGCGAGAACGGCGGCCCGGCCGTCGAGTGGCGCGACGTCCTGTGGGAGTTCCAGTCGCTCGCCGACCCGGCGACCGCCAAGGCGAAGTGGGACGTCGGCCACGCCGCGTACACCCCGGAGCAGGGCGAGTCGAAGGCGCACACGTACCACTGGCTGACCACCCTGGACACCCTCGGCGCGCCCGACCCGTCCGTGACGGGCGACCTGCCGACGTCGGCGGTCTTCACCAAGGGCACGGTACGGACGTACGCGGCGCACAACCACGGCCCGGCCGCCCGCACCGTCACCTTCTCCGACGGCGCGAAGCTCACCGTCCCGGCCCGCTCCACCGCCACCGGCACCGGCACGGGCGGCACGGACCCGGGCCAGCCCGGACCGTCCACCGGCAACACGTTCCAACTGCGCACCGGCGGCACGCTGACCACCGCGACCGGCGCCGCGGCCGGCGCCGACACGATCGCCTCCGCCTCCGGCGGCAACCACGACGGCACCCCGCACCTGCCGCTCGTCTACGAGGCGAAGGGCGTCAACGGCACCCTCCAGCCGGGCGCGGCCACGGCGTTCCGTCTCCAGGTCGACGCGGGCACCGGCGTCGCGCTCGGCCAGCAGGCGCGGATCAGCTACGACCTCACGGGCGACGGGACGTTCGACCGCGTGGAGACGTACCACTACTTCGCGACGGACCCGGTGCCGGGCTGGGAGGAGTACACGCAGGCACGCGGACTGAAGGCGGTCACCGGCGCGCTCGGCGACCTCCGGAACGGCACGGTCCGCCTGGAGGTGTGGCACGCCATCGGCAACGGCACGGCCCGCCTCCAGACGGGCACGGACCGCTCGGTCCTGGTCATCCCGTACGCGTGAGGCCCACCCGCGCGTGCGCCGCGCCCGCGGCCCGCGCGCGCCGCGCCCGCGATCCTCGCGTGGGGCTCGTCGCGACCCGCGCGCGAGGATCGCACGACCCCCGCCCGCGCCTCGCCCGCGTCCCGCGCGTGAGGCTCACGCGGACGCCCGGCGGACCAGCTCCGTCGGCGTGATCACCGACCTCGGGGCGGAGTGCGCCGCCCCGGGGTCGCCGTCCTGGCTGAGGGCGCGCATCAGCAGCCGCACCATCAGCCGGCCCATGCCCTCGATGTCCTGCCGGACCGTCGTCAGCGGCGGGTCCGTCACCTCGGCGACCGACGCCATGTCGTCGAAACCGACCAGCGCCACGTCCCGCGGCACCCGCAGCCCCCGCTCGCGCAGGACGCGCAGGGCGCCGGACGCCATCAGGTCGTTGCCCGCGAACACCGCGTCCAGCCCCGGCCGCCGCTCCAGCAGCTCGGCCATGGCCCGGGCGCCGCTCTCCTCCGTGAAGTCGCCCTGCGCGACCAGGTCCGGGTCGGCGTCCAGCAGGACGTCCCGGTAGCCGGCCAGCCGGTCCATCGCCGAGGTCTGGTCGCGCGGTCCCGCGATGTGCGCGATCCGCTCGCGGCCCTGGCCGACCAGGTACCGCACGGCCTCCCGGGCGCCGCCGCGGTTGTCGGCGTCCACGTACGGCACGGCCAGCTCACCGGTCGCGCCCGGCCAGCCGGGACGCCCGCCGAACACGGTGGGCACCTGCACGCGGCGGACGATCGACGGCAGTTCGTCGTCGTCGTGCACCGAGAAGGCCAGGGCTCCGTCGACGTGGCCGCCGCCCAGGTAGCGGGCGATCCGCTCGTAGTCGCCGGCGCCCTCCACCCACAGCAGCACCAACTGCGAGTCGTGCGCGGTCAGCTCGCGGCTGATGCCGCGCACCTGCTGCTCGAAGAACGGGTCGGAGAAGACGCGGAACTCCGGCTCCGCGATGATCACCGCGACGGCGCCGTTGCGCCGGGTCACCAGGGTCCGGGCCGCGTGGTTCGGGATGTAGCCCAGTTCCTCGACGGCCCGCCGCACCCGCTCCACCAGCGGCTGGCGCACCCCCGCCCCGCCGTTCACGACGCGCGACACCGTCGCCCGGGACACCCCGGCACGGGCCGCGACGGCTTCGAGCGTGGGACGGGCCCCCGGGCTCGGATCGGGCAAGGCGGACTCCTCAGGGCGGTTGCGGCAAGGCGTACGCCGGTCAGAATATCCGGTCCTCACGGTCATGAGAGCGCTCTCACGCGGCTGTGGGGCAGCTCTGCCCCGCCCCCGCCGCGACGGACCCGGGCCCCCGCCCCGGGGAGGGGGCGGCGACCCGGGAGGTGGGGCCGGACGCGGGGCTAGGGCATGTCCTGTCGATCTGACTGGCTGAGTAAAACCAGGTGCGGCCGGTCGCCGCGATGGTGTGCGATGCCGGACATGACGATCGTTCTGAACGAGCCCGGCGTCGACGGGCTGGCCGGGGTTGTGGACGCCCTCCGCGTATGGCAGGACGACCGCACGCCGCTGCAACTCCATCCAGGAGACCTCGGCTGGGCCTGGGCGCTGGGCGCGGAGAGGCTGGCCGCGGCCGTCCGCACCTGGAGCGTGGACGGACGGATCATTGCCGTCGGATACCTGGACGCCCCTGATGTGCTGCGCCTGACGACCGCGCCGGACCTGCGACGGGACGGTGATCTGGCGCGCCGACTGCTGGCGGACCTCAATGATCCGGAGCGCGGGGTCCTGCCGCCCGGGAAGGTCGACCTCGAAATCCCCAACGGCGCCCTGCCCCGCGAGGTCCTCTTGGAGGCGGGCTGGAATCCGGGCGAGCCGTGGACGCCCCTGCGTCACGACCTCGCCGAGCCGGTGAAGGACGCCGGCCTGCGGGTCGAGGTAGCCGGTCCGGAGACGGCGGGGGTGCGGACCGCAGTGCACCGCTCGGCGTTCGGCAGCCCGAGGTTCACCGAGGAGGTCTGGCACGTCCTCGCGGCCGGGCCGGTCTACGCCGACGCCCGCTGCCTGATCGGCTACGACGACCAGGACAACGCGGTGGCCGCGGCGACGGTCTGGTCGGCCGGGCCCGGCAAGCCCGGCCTGCTGGAGCCGGTGGGCGTGCACGCCGACCATCGCGGTCGCGGCTACGGGACGGCGATCAGCGCCGCCGCTGCGGCGGTGCTGCGTGAACTGGGTGCGTCAAGCGCACTCGTCAGCACCCCGAGCTCAAACGCTGCCGCCGTCGCCACCTACAGGGCGGCCGGATACGAGCCGTCGTCCGAACGGCTGGACGTCAGCCGAGCCGCCTGAAAATGATCAGGCGGCGGTATCGGGCAGGCCGCGTCGCTGCCCCTGGCCGGGGCCGAACGCCCTTTGAGGACATGGGGTGGGTCGGGGGTTCGATGATGGTCGGATGATTCGTCGTGGCGAATCGACCGATGTGGCCTGGGTGCGGATCGTGCCGCTGTTGCCGCGCTCCCACGGGCGTCGTGGCCGGTGGCGGGATCATCGCCAGGTCATCGACGGGCTCTTGTGGAAGGTGCGCACGGGTGCGCCGTGGCGGCACCTGCCGGAGCGGTACGGGCCGTGGGAGACCTGCCGTGAGCGGCTGCGCCGGTGGACGGCGGATGGGACCTGGGATCGGATCCTCACGCAGGTCCAGGTGCACGATGATGCGGTGGGGGCGATCGAGTGGGTGGTGTCGGTCGACTCCAGCATCGTCCGGGCCCATCGGCATGCGGCAGGGGCCCGGAAAAGGGGGGGGCACGTGGCCGGTCGCGCCGGTCGGCGGCGAGGCACTGGGACGATCCCGCGGCGGGTTGAGCACCGAGGTGCACCTGGCTGTGGACGGGCGCGGCCGTCCACTGTCGATCCTGCTGACGCCCGGGCAGGCCGGTGACGACCCGCAGTCGGTGCCGCTGCCGGAGGTGATCCGGGTGCTCCGGCCGGGACCGGGCACCCCCGGTCGCGGCCGGATCGGGTCATCGCGGACAAGGCGTACTCGCATCCGCCTATCCGCGCCGAGCTACGCCGGCACCGAATCGCCACCGCCCTCCCCGAGCGCGCCGATCAGAAAACCCGGCGCCGCGGCCGGCCACCGTGCTTCGACCGCACCCTCTACCACGACCGGAACGTAGTCGAGCGCTGTTTCGACCGGTTCAAGCGGTGGCGGGGGGGGGGGGGCCCC
>NZ_JAWCTQ010000058.1:0-39730 GCF_032423885.1 Streptomyces tamarix
GCGCCCCCCCCCGGGGCGGCTGTTTCCGGGCCGGCGGGCCGCGGGGGGTGGCGTTTTCCGGGGGGCGGACCCGCCGGGGCGGCCCCGCGCCTTGGGGCGCGGCCCCGCCGTGTCACGCCCCCTGGGGGGCGTTCGCCGGGATGACGTCGGTGAGGTGGGCGAAGACGACGATGTTGGCCGCGTACCCCTGGCGGGGGTCGAAGGTGCCGCCGCAGGTGAGCAGGCGCAGTTCGGGTCGCTCCGCCGGTCCGTACACCTCCCGGTCGGGGAACTTCGCCTTGTCGTAGGTGCGCACGCGGTCGACCGTGAACACGGCGGTGACACCGTCCTGGCGGGTGACCCGGACGGTGTTGCCGGGCTTGAGCGAGTCGAGGTTCAGGAAGATGGCCGGCCCGGTGCGGGTGTCGCGGTGGCCGACCAGGATCGCGGTCCCCTTCTCACCGGGTGTGACGCCGCCCTCGTACCAGCCGACCAGCCGGGGCTGGTCGACGGGCGGAGAGCGCAGGCCCCCCGCCTCGTCGAGGCCGATCCTCACGACCGAGGCCTCGATGGTGATGGCCGGGACGGCGATCCGCTTGGCGGGCGAGGGGCCGAGAGGGGCGGGGGGCGGTTTCACCGACGGCTTCGGCACCTCGGGCCGCACCTGGTGGCCGCCCTCCTGCCCCGGCCCGGACCGCTGGCCCGCTTCCTGCCCGGGCCGCTGCCCGGCTTCCCCCCCGGCCGGTGGGCCCGACGGGGGGCCGACCGGCTGCCCGGGCTGCTGCCCGGCCTTCGACTCGACGGTGGGAGGCGATGCGGTCACGGTCCCCGACTGCCGCGGCGCCGCCACCACTGTCGGGGCGGGTCCGGACGGCTCGCCGTCCTGGACCCACCAGAGCCCGCCGGAGACCAGCACCGCCATCACCGCCATCGTCCTGGCGAGGCGGAGGAGGCGCAGTTGCCGGGGGTCGAACCGTGAGCGCCGGGGCCTACGCGGCGCCATCGGCGCGGCGACGACGGCGGACGAGGATCAGTCCGGCGGTTCCCGCCAGGCCGGCCGCGAGCGCCGCTCCGGCACCGAGCGTCGGCGCGCTGCCGGCCATGCTCGCCACGGTGGCCATGCCGCCGCCGCCCGCGCCCACGCCGCCGCGCGGCCCCCTGCCGTCGCCGCCGCTCCCGCCTCCCCCGTTCGGGCAGTCGACGCGGAAGACCTTCATCCTTTCGGATCCGGCGCCGGCGTAGGACCAGGAGAGCCGGTACTGGCCGTCCGGCAGCTTCAGTTCGGTGGTCTGCCCGGTCCCGGTCGGGGTGATCGCGATCGTCCCCTGGGCGGTGGGGGAGTCGGCCTCCAGCGGCTGCGGGCTGAGGGTGTAGCTGACCTGCCGCAACCCGGTGAAGTCGAAGGCGGCGAGGTAGAAGCGGCACACCTGGGATTCGCTGCGCTGGTCGAGGGGGGGCGTACCGACGCTGTGGATCTTGACGTCGCCGTTCGCCCCGGGCACGCCGGTGCCTGGTGCGCCGGGGGCGCCGGGTGCGCCTGGTGCCGGTGCGCCGGGTGCGCCTGGTGCCGGTGCGCCGGGAGCCCCTGGTGCCGGTGCGCCGGGGGCCGACCCACCGGGACCGCCGGGTCCACCAGGTCCACCGGGACCCCCCGGTGTTCCGGGTCCACCAGGTCCACCGGGCCCGCCGGGTCCACCGGGAGCGCCGGGTCCACCGGGTCCGCCTGGTCCACCGGGCCCGCCGGGAGCGCCAGGGGCTCCGGGGGCCCCCGGTGCGCCAGGAGCTCCCGGTGCGCCAGGGGCTCCGGGAGCGCCACCGCCGGGAGCGCCACCGCCGGGAGCACCAGGAGCGCCACCGCCGCCACCGGGAGCGCCGCCGCCACCGCCGGGAGCGCCACCCCCGCCACCACCGCTGCCGGGAGCGCCGCCGCCCCCGCCACCACTGCCGGGAGCGCCACCCCCGCCACCCCCACCGCCAGGAGCACCACCCCCGCCACCCCCACCGCCAGGAGCACCACCCCCGCCACCACCGCCACCAGGAGCACCACTGCCCCCGCCGCCACCGCCGGGAGCACCACTGCCCCCGCCACCGCCGCCGGGATCACCGGGAGCACCCCCACCACCGCTGCCGGGAGCACCACCGACGCCAGGAGCACCGGGAGCACCACCGCCGGGAACGCCGGGCACACCGGGTGCACCCGGTGCACCACCACCAGGAGCACCCCCACCGCCAGGAGCACCGGGAGCACCACCGCCAGGAGCACCCCCACCGCCAGGGGCGCCGGGAGCACCGACGCCGGGAGCGCCACCGCCCCCGCTGCCGGGAGCGCCAGGTGTACCGACGCCGGGAGCGCCCCCACCGCCAGGGGCACCAGGAGCACCAGGAGCGCCACCGCCCCCGGGCGCGCCAGGAGCGCCACCGCCGGGAGCGCCGGGAGCGCCACCGCCCCCGCCGCCGGGAGCGCCACCGCCCCCGCTGCCGGGAGCGCCAGGTGTACCGGCACCGGGTGTGCCGGGTGCGCCGGCACCAGCACCAGCACCGGTGCCAGCGCCGGCGCCAGCACCGGACGAGCCGGAGCCGGACGAGCCGCTCTCACCGGCGATGGCGAGGGGCACGCCGACGAGGGCGATGCTCCCTAGGGCGATTCCGGCGACGGTGGTGCGCAGGAGTGGTCGGGCTGGGGTCATGACGGGATTCCTCCGTGAGGATGCGTACGGATCAGCCGATAATCTGACTATTCGCCACATCGTGGACCCGCGGCGCATTGCACGCGGCGCGCCGCCGCCGGTTCGCCCGGTCGGCCCACCGGCGCCCCTTCCCCCACCGACACCGCCTCGCCGGGAGGCCGCGGAGCACAGCGGCGCCGTCCCCCGCGCCGCACGCGGCCGCGACCACCCCGGGGGCCGCGCCGCCACCCCGCACGGGAACCCACCGGGCAGCGGACCCGTCCCGCCCCCGCCCCGACACGGACGACGGCCCGCACCGGACCGGCGCCCGGACTCCGTGCGGCCCGCCCCGTTGACGCGGGCCGCCCGGAATCCTACGGTCTTCCATAGGATTCTATGAGCAGCAGGAGCGCGCGATGAGCATGGGCGGCGCCGCAGAGGCGAACGAGCAGACGAGGAAGACCGCCGAGGGCCTGGAGTACCTCTCCGGCTTCGGCAACGAGCACCATTCGGAGGCCGTCCCCGGCGCCCTCCCGCTGGGCCGGAACTCCCCGCAGCGGGCGCCGCTCGGGCTGTACGCGGAGCAGCTGAGCGGCAGCGCCTTCACCGAGCCGCGGGCCCGCAACCGCCGCTCGTGGCTCTACCGCGTCCGGCCGTCGGCGGCGCACCCGCCGTTCGCCCGCGTCGACAACGGCGCGCTGCGCTCGGCGCCCTTCACCGAGACCGTCCCGGACCCGAACCGGCTGCGCTGGAACCCCCTCCCGGAGCCCGCTCCCGGCACGGACTGGCTGACCGGCCTGTGGACGCTGGGCGGCAACGGCGACGTGGCGCAGCGCACCGGCATGGCCGTGCACCTGTACCACGCGAACGCCTCCATGGAGCGGGTGTTCAGCGACGCGGACGGTGAGCTGCTGATCGTCCCGGAGCGCGGCGGGCTGCTGCTCCGCACCGAGTTGGGCCTGCTCGCCGTGCGCCCCGGCGAGGTGGCGCTGGTGCCGCGCGGCGTCCGCTTCCGCGTGGAGCTGCTGGACGCGACGGCGCGCGGGTACGTGTGCGAGAACTACGGGCAGCCGTTCCAACTGCCCGACCTCGGCCCGATCGGCGCCAACGGCCTGGCCAACCCTCGCGACTTCCGGGCGCCGGTCGCCGCGTACGAGGACGTGGAGGGCCCGGTCGAGGTCGTCAACAAGTACTGCGGCAACCTCTGGCGGGCCACGTACGACCACTCCCCGCTGGACGTCGTCGCCTGGCACGGCAACCACGTCCCGTACGTCTACGACCTGCGCTCCTTCAACGTCATCGGGACGATCAGCTACGACCACCCCGATCCGTCGATCTTCACGGTGCTCACCTCGCCGACCGACACCCCCGGCCTCGCGGGCGTCGACTTCGTCGTGTTCGCGCCGCGCTGGCTGGTCGGCGAGGACACCTTCCGCCCGCCGTACTTCCACCGCAACGTGATGAGCGAGTACATGGGCCTCGTCGAAGGCGCGTACGACGCGAAGGCGGAGGGCTTCGTCCCCGGCGGCGGGTCGCTGCACAACATGATGTCCGCGCACGGCCCCGACCGGGAGACCTTCGACCGGGCGAGCGCCGCCGAGCTCAGGCCGCAGAAGGTCGACGACGGCCTGGCCTTCATGTTCGAGACCCGCTGGCCCGTGACGACCACCGCCCAGGCGGCGAACGCCGACCACCTGCAGCGGGGCTACGACGACGTGTGGCAGGGTCTTGAGCGCCACTTCCGCCCGTGAGTACGCCGTCGTAGGGTCGTACGCCGCACGCAGCAGTACGGAGACGCCGTGTCCGCCTTCGCCCCCGACTCCCTGGTCCTGAACCGGAAGCTGCCGCTCTGGTACCAGGTGTCCCAGTCCCTGCGCGCCTCGATACTGGGGCGCTCCCCGGACGCGTCGCTGCGGCTGCCCACCGAGGAGCAGTTGGCGGCGCACTACGGGGTGAGCGTGCTGACCATGCGTCAAGCGCTCAAGGAGCTGGAGCAGGAGGGCCTGATCAGCAGGCACCGGCGGCGCGGCACCTTCATCGAGCCGGGCGCCCGGCGCAGCGCCCCGCGCCGGCTGCTCGGCTCGATCGACGCGATCGTGGCGCAGCAGTCCGGCGAGCGGACCGCGGTCCTCGGGCACGGCACGGCGCCGGTGCCCGGGGAGCTCGCGGAGTACTTCCCGGACGTGACGGAGGTCGTCACGTACCGGCGGCTCCGCCGGGACGCGGAGACGGACGAGCCGACGAACTGGGCGGAGAACGCCGTCCGCCCGGAACTGGCGGACCGGATCGACGTGGCGGACCTGGAGCGCTGGCCGATGACGAAGGTGCTGCGGGACGCGGTCGGGGTGCGCATCAGCCGGATCACCGACACGGTCGAGGCGCGGCTCGCCGACCCGGTGACGGCGGGGCTGCTGGACGTGCCGCTGCTGTCGCCGATCCTCCACTACACGGGCGTGACGTACGACGAGGACGGCCGTGTGGTGGACGTGGCCCGCATCCGCTACCGCGGCGACCGGTTCTCCTTCACGGTCACGGTCGAGGCGGACTGAGGGCCGCCGCGGCCCGTGCGGGCGGCACTAGCATGCAGCGCGTGAACGCGGACGTGCTTCCCGACGGCGTGCCTCCCGACGACGTGCCCCTGCTCGACGACCTCATGCCGTGGTCCGTGCCGCCGCTGCGGCTGGGCCGGGAGTGGGTGGCCGCCCCGGACACGGGCACGCTGCGGGCGCGTTGGGACGCGCTGGTCGCGGCCGGCGGCGCGGAGCGCGAGGCGCTGTTCCTGCCGAGCCGGGCGCGCACGCCGCACAGCGCGGTGGCCGCGCTGCCGGGGCAGCGGACCGGGACCGTGCGCTTCGTACGCGAGGACGGGCCGTGCCCGCAGCCGGTGCGGATCGCGTACGGGCCGTTCGACGAGCGGTGGCTGCTGCCGGACCACCGGCTGATCGACGCGGCGCGGCCGGAGCTGTGGCGGGTCGCGGACGCGCACCAGGTCTTCGCGGTGGAGCAGGGGTACGTGCCGGGGGCCGCGGGTCCCGCGCTGCTGGTGACGGCCCCGCTCCCGGACGGCTGCTCCCCCGCCGGGCGCCCCGGCCGCGTCCGCCCCCTGTACCGGCGCCCCGGAGGCCGCGAGCCGAACGTCGCGCCCGGTCTGCCGGCGCTGCTGCGGGAGCGGTACGGGCGGGAGCCGGCCGCCGGCGACCTGCTGGCGTGGGCGGTCGCGGCGGCGGTGCCGTCGCCCGCCGGCTGCCGGGTGCCGCTGCCCGCCGACCCGGACGTGTGGGCGGCCGGTGTGGCGCTGGGCCACCGGATGGCACGGGTCCAACTGCGCGGTGCGCGGGGCGGGGAGCGACCGCGCCTGCCGGGCGGGCGGCGGCCCTACGTGCGGGCCGCGCCGCCGCCGTGCCCGGAGGCGCTGGAGTACGACGCGGCGGCCGAGGTCCTG
Source organism: Streptomyces tamarix (assembly GCF_032423885.1). Lineage (NCBI taxonomy): Bacteria > Bacillati > Actinomycetota > Actinomycetes > Kitasatosporales > Streptomycetaceae > Streptomyces > Streptomyces tamarix. The sequence goes on from NZ_JAWCTQ010000058.1 coordinate 6,088, forward strand.
TACCTGGGGACGGGACGCATCGCACCGGTGCCGGCGGAGGCGTGGGAGTACCGCGTGGGCGGTGTGCGGGTGCTGCCGCTCTGGTTCGAGCGGCGGACGGCGCCCGCGCGGCCGGGCACCCTGGAGGCGATCCGCCCGGCGGCCTGGCCGCGCGCGTGGACGTCCGAACTGCTGGAGCTGATCACCGTCCTGGCGCTGCTGGGCGCCCTGGACGCGGAGCGCGCGGCCCTCGCGGACCGGCTCCGGTCGTCCGGCGCGCCGTCGCTCACCCGCACCGGCCTGCGGGCCGCGGGGGTGCTCCCGCACCCGGTGGCCGCCCGGCGCCCGGCCTCCGTGCTGGACCACCGCGAGGAGGGCCCGGAGGGGCAGTTCGCGCTGCTCTAGCCGCGGTCGCCTGCCGGTGCCGGCGGGCCGGCCGAAACCGTCCAGGACGCGGCGGGCCGCGCGCCCGGCGCGCGTCCGGGCTTCGGGTGCCCGGGCTCCGCGGTGACGGAGGGGCGCTCCGCAGGGGGTCCTCGGGCCGGTCGGCACGGTCGGCGCGGGTGGGACGGCCGCCGCGCGGGCGCCGGCGGCCCTCGTCGCGCCGGGTGCGGGCGGCGCCCGGGCCGCCGGGCACGGCGTGGTGCGCGGGCCGGCCCCGGCGTGCCGGTGCGCGCGGCCGGAGGGGGTGACAAAGGCGGCCGGTACGCGGTAGGCACGGTGACCATGAGCACCCACCCGCGGTCCCGGCCGCTCCCGCTGCCGCTCGACGGGGTCACCGTCGTCGCCGTCGAGCAGGCCGTCTCGGCGCCGTTCGCCACCCGCCAGCTCGCCGACCTGGGCGCCCGGGTGATCAAGGTGGAGCGGCCGGACGGGGGTGACTTCGCCCGCGGCTACGACACGGCCGCGCGCGGGCTCGCCTCCCACTTCGTGTGGTGCAACCGGGGCAAGGAGTCCCTGGCCGTCGATCTGAAGGACCCGCGCGGCCTCGCGCTGGTACGCCGGCTCGTCGCGCGCGCGGACGTGTTCGTGCAGAACCTGGCGCAGGGCGCGGCGGCCCGGCTGGGGCTGGACGCGGCGACGCTGTGCGCGGCGCACCCGCGCCTGGTGGCGGTGGACGTCTCCGGCTACGGGGCGGGCGGCCCGTACGCGCACAAGCGGGCGTACGACATGCTCGTGCAGTGCGAGGCGGGGCTCGTGTCGGTGACGGGCACGCCGGAGCAGCCAGTGAAGGCGGGTGTCCCCGCGGCGGACATCGCGGCGGCGATGTACGCGTTCTCGGGGGTGCTGGCGGCGCTGCTGCGGCGGGCGGCCACGGGGGTCGGCGGGCCCGTGGAGGTGTCGATGCTGGAGGCGCTGGCCGAGTGGATGGGCCATCCGCTGCACCACGGGATGCACGGCGGCGGGGCTCCGGCGCGCACGGGGGTGGCGCACGCGGTGATCGCCCCGTACGACGCCTACGCGACGGCGGACGGCGGGCAGGTGCTGCTGTCGGTGCAGAACGACCGGGAGTGGCGGCGGCTGGCCGAACGGGTGCTGGGACGGCCCGAGTTGGCCGATGACCCGGCGTTCGCGACGAACACGGCGCGGGTGGCGAACCGGGGGCGGACCGACGCCGTGGTCGGTGAGGCGTTGGGCGCGCTGGACGCGGTGGAGGCGGTCGAGCGGCTGGAGGCGGCGGGCATCGCGTGCGCGCGGCTGAACACGGTCGCGGACGTGGCCGCGCACCCGCAGCTGGCGGCGCGGGACCGGTGGCGCGAGGTCGGCTCGCCGGCGGGTCCGCTGCGGGCGCTGCTTCCGCCGATCACCCTGCCGGGCGGGCCGGAGCCGTTGATGGGTGCCGTTCCGGAGCTGGGCGAGCACACGGACGCGGTGCTGCGGGAACTGGGCGTGGACGCGCGGGAGTGCGCACGCCTGCGCCGGGACGGTGTGGTCGCGTGAGGCGGGTGGGGACCGGCGGGCGGCCGGGGGCGGGTCAGGACCGGTGGGCGGGGAGCGGTCCTGCCGAGGAACGGCCGGGTGGGAGCCGTCTCGCGTGGGCGTCGACGGGCGGATGACCGGCCGGACCTCGTCCCCTTCGGGGCCGCCTCAGCCGTGGTTGCCGAAGAGCGAGCGGCGCAGGCGGCGCAGCGGCGCGAAGAGCGAGACGCGCGCGCTCTTGCTGCGGTCCCGGTGCGCGACGTCACGCGACGTCAGCTCCAGCATGAGGGAGGTCGCCTCGGCCGTCTCGCGCTGCGGGACGGCGGGGCCGCCGAGCACCGCGAGGTGGCGGTCCAGACGCGAACTGGTCGCGCCGCTCCCGCAGGTGATGGCAGGCACGCGCGGCCTGCTGCGCATTGCTATCTGTTCCATGACACTCCCCACCCGTACAAGGGCACCCGGCCCGGGCCAACGTTAACCCTATCGTCCCCGCCTCGCAGTCGTGTATCCCGGTGTCGGGATTCACCACGTGGATACGGGGGTTGACGGTGACTCTCCGAATACGGCCGATTCCGGGGCGAGTTGGACGGCCCCCTGCCGGACGGTGCCGTCCCGGTGAAGGGGCCTCGCGGGCCAAGGCACGGGCAGGGAAAGGCCGGTGGCGGATCGCTGCCGGCCGCGTGCCGGACGAAAACCGCGCGGGCGTGGTGTGGCGGGCCCGTGGCGGGGTACCGGGGCGGAGGGTCGCGGTCCGGAAGGTGCGGGCGGCGGGGCGCGGTCGTGGCCCCGCCGCCGGGCCGGGCGACGCGTCCGCGCCTACGCGGCGTTTCTGAGGACCGGGAGGTAGCCGCCCGACTGGCCCGCGGCCGTGGGGTGGTACGACTCGCCGATGTTGAGCCAGTTGACGCTGTGCAGCCACGCCGAGCCGGAGCAGATCTCGTGGCCGGTGAAGGTCGGGACGACGTCGCCGAAGGTGAAGCCGTGGTCGGCGGCGCGCTTGGCGGTGGCGGCGTTGAGGTGGTCGGCGGCGCCGTTGATGGCGCGCCGCTCGTTCTCCGTGAGGCCGGCGACGCAGGTGCCGTTCAGCTGGTAGAACCGGGGGTAGCCGAGGACGACGACCCGGGCGGACGGGGCCTTGCCGCGGATGGCGCGGTACACGGTGTCGAGGCGCCCGGGCAGCGTCGTGTCGACGAACGCCTTGGCCTCGTTGACGCGCTGGATGCAGGTGGCCTCGGACTGGAGGACGCAGGTCGTCATGACGTCGGCGAAGCCGGCGTCGTTGCCGCCGACGGTCAGGGAGACGAGGTCCGTCCCGCTGTTGAGCGGCCCGAGCTGGCCGGCCGTCACATCGGCCGTGCGGGCGCCCGAGCAGGCGGTGAACGCGAACGACGAGGGGGCGTTGGCCGCCGCCCAGAGGGCGGGGTAGGCGCGGGGCGTGCGCTTGCAGGAGCCGCTGGCGCTGTCGTACGCGCCGGCTCCGACGCCGGAGGAGTAGGAGTCGCCGAGGGCCACGTAGTCGACGGCGGCGGCCGAGGAGTCGGCCTGTGCGGCCCCCGCACCGGTGAGGGTGAGGGCGGCGCCGAGGAGGAGCGAGGACGCGAGTGCGGCAACGCGGGACGTTTTCATGGAACCCCCTGTCGCGGGATCACTGCCTGCCCCTTGGTAGCAGTGACGGCGTGTGCATGCCAATAGTCGCGACGGTAATCGCCTGCACATTCCCTCTTTCGGGGTGCGCGTCCCACGGCGCTCCACCCGCACCGCCAACTCCGGCGCGCACCGGTGGAGTCGGCCCCACCCGTGCGCCCCTCTCCCGCGCCACCCCGCCCCTCCCCTGCCCCTCCTCTGCCTCCCCTCCGCCCCTCCTTTGCCTCTACCTGTGCCGCGGGGAGCCACGGCGGCGTGGCGGAGGGTGAAAACCGGTGCGGGAACGACGGGTGTGCCGGATCATGGGCGCATGTCAGCCAACCCGCAGGACGCACTGCCGATCCGGCTCACCGTCGACGACAGCGACTCCCCTTCCGACGTGGTCGACGCGTTGTTCCTCGGCCGCTTCGCCACCGGCGAGCAGCCGCACTCGCGCAGCCGCAGCCTCGACCGGGTCAAGTCGGGCTCGACGCTGCTCCCGCCGGGAGCGACGGTGCTGCGGTCCGCCCGCGCGGACGACCGCAGCGCCGTCCTCGCGGAGGGCGAGGGCTGGACGCTGCTCGTGTCCCGCTGGAACCGGGGCGCGGACGTCACGGTCACCGCCGTCGACGACGCCCTGGCCGAACGGGTCCTGGCCGAGGCGACGGACGGCGCCCAGGACGAGCCCGAACCGCGCCCCGACAACGTCACCATGGGCTTTTGGTACCTGTCCCCGCGGCGCGGCCCGCACCGGACGACCCGCCAGATCGCCGCCGGCGCCTGGGACGAGGTGCGGCCCAACTACACGGCGCCCGTCGCGGACGCGCTGGACCGGCTGATGAAGGTCACGCCCGACGACGTCGCGGGCCGGCTGCTGCTCCTGCACGGCCCGCCCGGCACGGGCAAGACGTCCGCGCTGCGCACGCTCGCCCGGTCGTGGCGGGACTGGTGCCAGGTGGACTGCGTCCTCGACCCGGAGCGGCTGTTCGGGGACACCGGCTACCTGATGGACATCGCGATCGGCGAGGACGACGGCACGGCGGAGGGCCGCTGGCGGCTGCTGCTCCTGGAGGACTGCGACGAGCTGATCCGCGGCGAGGCCAAGCACACGGCGGGGCAGGCCCTGTCGCGGTTGCTGAACCTGACGGACGGGCTGCTGGGACAGGGCCGCAACGTCCTCGTCGGCGTCACCACCAACGAGGACCTGGAGCGGCTGCACCCGGCGGTCGTCCGGCCCGGTCGGTGCCTGGCCCGCGTCGAGGTCGGGCCGCTGACCCGCGCCGAGGCGGTCGCCTGGCTGGGCGGGGAGGAGGGCGTCGGCCGCGACGGCGCCACCCTCGCGGAGCTGTACGCCCTGCGGCGCGGCACCGGCCCCACCTCCCTCCCGGAGCCGCGGAACGCGGGCGCGGGCCTGTACTTGTAGGGCTCCGCCCGTACAGCTCCACCCGTATCCACCCGTAGGGGCCCCTCGCGGGGCTCCCCGCCGGCTCACGCCCCGTACACGGCGCGCAGGGCGTCCGCCACCGCCGCCCCGGCCTCGGCCTGGGTCAGGCCCAGGCGGCGGGCCTCCCGAGCGTAGGCGGCGGCCGCCGCGGCGGCGTGGCGTCCGGCGGCGTCGCCGGCCGCCGCGACGAACGTGCCGGCGCGCCCCCGGGTCTCGATCACGCCGTCCGCCTCCAGCGCCCGGTACGCCTTGGCGACGGTGTTCGCGGCGAGGCCCAGCTCCTCCGCCAGGCCCCGGACGGTGGGCAGCCTGTAGCCGGCCGGGAGGCGGCCGGAGCGGACCTGCTCGGAGATCTGGGCGCGCAGTTGTTCGTAGGGGGCGGTCGACGACCCGGCGTCGACGGAGAGTTTCACGGTCACGGGCCGATTGTTCCCCACCGCGCGGAAATGGGGAGGCGGTCACGGCCCGGGCCCCGTAGCGTGCCGTCCCATGGCCGTCATCATCCGTGACTTCCACCCCGGGGACGCCGAGGCGGTGGTCCGGTCCCGCCGCGCCACCGTGCCGTTCCTGGCGGTGACGCCCCGTTCGGTCCTCTTCGACGTCGAGACCGCCAACCCCGCGAAGCGGTTCCGCCTGCTGGTGGCCGAGGAGGACGGCGAGGTCGTCGGGACCGCCTACGCCGGCATCGCGTACGACAGCGGCGTCCCCGGCCAGGGGTACGTCACGCCGAACGTCCACCCGGACCACCGCGGCCGGGGCGCGGGCGGGTCGCTGCTGCGCACCGCCGAGGAGCACCTGGCGGCCCACGGGGCCACGACGGTCCACGCCTGGGTGCGGGACGACCCGCACAGCACCGCGTTCGCCGCGAAGCGCGGCTACCGTCCCACGCGGACCGCGCACTTCCAGCACCTGGACCTGGCCCGCGCCGTCCTCCCCGAGCCGCCCGGCGCGCTCCCGCCCGGAGTCGCGCTGCGCACGGCCGCCGACTACGAGGACGACCCCCGGCCGCTGTTCGAGGCGGACGCGGAGGCGACGGCCGACGAGCCGGGCGACATCGCCGCGGTCCTCGACGACTTCGACGACTGGGTGCGCCACACCTGGAACAACCCCCTGTTCGACCGCCACCTGTCCACGGTCGTGACGGTGGACGGCCGGGTGGCCTCCTACACCGCCGCCCACACGGACCGCGAGACCCGTTACGTCTCCGGCATGACCGGCACCCTGCGCGCCCACCGCGGCCGGGGCCTGGCGAAGCTGGCCAAGGCGGACTCGCTGCGCCGCGCCCGCGCCGCCGGGCTCACCGACGCGTACACGAGCAACGACGGCGCGAACGGGCCGATGCTGGCGATCAACCGGTGGTTCGGCTACGGGATCTGCGCCACGGAGGTGCGCCATGTCCGCACGCTCGGTTGACGTCGTCCTCGTCAAGGCGGGGCGTACGAAGATCCGGTACCGGGCGGAGGTGGTCCGTGACGACGGCGCGGTGCTGACGGTCCGCGCCGCCTGGGCGGGCGAGGGCGTGCGGGACTTCGGCTTCGTGCGGTTCGAGCCCGGCGACGTGTTCACGGAGCACTACGGGCGGGACCGGTGGTACTCCGTGAAGGAGGTGCGGGCCGCGGACGGCACGCCGAAGGGCTGGTACTGCGACATCACCCGGCCCGCGCGGATCACGGCCGCGGAGGTGGTCGTGGAGGACCTGGACCTGGACCTGTGGGTGTCGGCGGACCGGCGGCTGGTGCTGCGCCTGGACGAGGACGAGTTCGCGGCGAGCGGCCTCGCGGCGCGCGACCCGCACGCCGCGGCCCGCGCGGTGGAGGCGCTGGACGCGTTGGAGGCCCTGGCCCGTCAGGGCAGCGACTTGCGGTAGTGGAAGCGGTCGTAGGGGCCGTCCTTGCGGCGCTCGACGACCTCGTAGCCGTACCTCTCGTACATCCTCCGGTTCTCCCACATCATCGCGTTCGTCAGCAGGCGCACCTGGGGCAGGCCCAGGGCGCGGGCGCGGTCCTCGACGAAGGCGAGGAGGCGCCGGCCGAGGCCGGTGCCCCGGACGTCGGGGTGCACGGCGATCGAGTCGAGGTACAGGTGGTCGGGCTCGGTGCGGACGACGACCAGGCCCCGCACCGGCTCCCCCGCGACGAACACCCGCCCCGCGGCCACGTCCGCCGCGTGATCGGCCTCCATCGGGGCCGGTACGAGGCCGATCCGGTCGATGTAGGGGCGGTAGGCCGCGTCGGTGACGGCCTTCACCGCGGGCGTGTCGGCGGGGGCGGCGGGGCGGATGCCGTCCGCGGGGGTGTCCGTCATGCCGTCAGGTTACGGCGCCGGTTGATCACCTTCGCGATCAGGGGCCAGGCCAGCAGGAGCGCGACCACGGCGTAGACGGCGAGGGAGAACGGCGTGTTGACGAGACCGGTGAGGCTGCCGTCGCTGATCTGGAGGGCGCGGCGCAGCTGCTGTTCGGCGGCCGGGCCGAGGATGACGCCGATCACGGCGGGCAGCACCGGCAGGCCGTAGCGGCGCATGCCGAACCCGATGAGGCCGATGACGAGCAGGACCACCAGGTCCAGCGCCTCGCCGCCGACCGCGTACGCGCCGACCGCGGCGAAGAACAGGATGCCCGCGTACAGGTAGGGGCGGGGCACCCGCAGCAGCTTCGCCCACACCGGGGCGAGCGGCAGGTTCAGCGCCAGCAGGAGCACCATCCCGACGAACAGGGACGCGATCAGGCCCCACACGAGCTGCGGCTCGCGTTCGAACAGCAGGGGGCCCGGCTGGATGCCGTACTGCTGGAACGCGGCGAGCATGACGGCGGCGACGGCCGTCGTGGGCAGGCCCAGGGTGAGCATCGAGACGAGGGTGCCCGCGGCGGAGGCGGAGGCGGCGGACTCGGGCCCGGCCACGCCCTCGATGGCGCCGCGCCCGAACTCGTCCTTGTGCCGGGAGAGCCGCTTCTCGGTGACGTACGACAGGAACGTCGGGATCTCGGCGCCGCCGGCCGGGATCGCGCCGAACGGGAAGCCGACGAGCGGGCCGCGCAGCCACGGCTTCCAGACGCGCCTCAGGTCGGCCCGGGCCAGCCAGGGCCGGCCGACCGGGATGGCGTCGGCGCCGTGGCGGCGCAGGTGCGCGGCGACCCACAGGGCCTCGCCTATGGCGAAGAGGCCGACCGCGACAATGACCACGTCCACGCCGTCGGCGAGCTGGAGCGAACCGAAGGTGAGGCGGGCCTGGCCGGTCGTCCCGTCGAGGCCGACGAGGCCGAGAGTGAGGCCGATCAGCAGGGACGCCAGGCCGCGGACGCGGGACGAGCCGAGGACGGAGGTGACGGCGATGAAGGCCAACACCATGATCGCGAAGTAGTCGGGGGCGCCGATGTCGACGGCGAGCGCGGCGACGACGGGGGCGAGCGCGACCAGCAGGACCGTGCCGATCAGGCCGCCGGCGAAGTGGCCGCCGGCCGCGGCGGCGAGCGCCTGGGCGCCGCGGCCCGCCTTGGCCATGGGGTTGCCCTCGATCGCGGCGACGACGGCGGCGCTCTCGCCGGGCGTGTTCAGCAGGATCGAGGTGGTGGAGCCGCCGAACATGGCGCCGTAGTAGATGCCGGCGAACATGATGAACGCGCCGGTCGGCTCCAGCCCGTACGTGACGGGCAGGAGCAGCGCGACGGCCATGGCGGGGCCGATGCCGGGCAGGACGCCGATGGCGGTGCCGAGGAGGACGCCGACCGCCGCCCACAGCAGGTTGAGGGGGGTGAGGGCAGTGCCGAAGCCCTCGACGAGGGAGTTCAGGGAATCCATCAGATCACTCCCATGAGCGGCCCGCCGGGGAGCGGGACGCCGAGCAGGTGGTCGAAGACGAGGTACGTGACGAAGGACAGGACCGCCGCGATGAGCGGGTCGCGGTCGGTGCGGCGGCTGCCGAGGGCGTACGCGCAGCCCCAGAAGAGGAGCGCGCCGGAGACGGGGAAGCCGAGCGGGCCGATGAGGACGGCGTTGCCGAGGAACACCCCGACCAGGAGCAGCACGGTCCGCCAGTCGGTGGGCTCGGACAGGTCGACGTCCTCGCCGCCCTCGGCCTCGCCGCGCCCTCCGCGCAGCACGTCGACGGTGAGGAGGACGGCGACGAGGAGCAGCCCGGCGCCGACGACGAGGGGCACGGTGCGGGGACCGACGGGGCCACGCTGGGCGAGGTCGACGCTCATCGTGACGGCGTCGGTGAGGACGAGGACGCCCAGGAGGAAGAGGAAGGCGCAAACGCCGAGTTCGGAGCGGTCGCGGAGCCAGGCGCGGCGGTCACGGGTCGCGGGGGCGGTCACAGGCCGAGCTCCTTCAGGACGTCGGCGACGCGCTGGTCCTGCGCGTCGAGGAAGGCGCCGAACTCCTCGCCGGCGAGGAACGCGTCGGTCCAACCGTTCTTCTCCAGGGACGCGCGCCACTGCGGGGAGGCGTGCAGCTTCGTGACGAGGGTGACGAGCTTGTCGCGTTCGGCGTCCGTGAGGCCGGGCGGGGCGACGATGCCGCGCCAGTTGGTGAACTCGGTGTCGAGGCCGGACTCGCGGAGGGTGGGCGCGTCGACGCCGGGGACGCGTTCGGCGCCGGTGACGGCGAGGACGCGCAGCTCGCCCGCCTTGATCTGGTCGAGGTACTCGCCGACGCCGGAGACGCCGAAGGCCACCTTGTCACCGAGGATCGAGGCGAGGAGCTCGCCGCCGCCGTCGAAGGGGACGTAGTTGACCGCCTTCGGCGGGATGCCGGCCGCCTGCGCCATCAGCATCGGCGCGAGGTGGTCGGGGCCGCCCGGGGACGAGCCGCCCCCGACGGGCAGCCCACCGGGGTCGGCCTTCCAGGCGGAGAGCAGGTCGCGCAGGGTCCGGTACGGGGAGTGCTTGGACACCACCACGATGTCCTGCTCCTCGGTGAGCCGGGCGATGGGCGTGGTGTCGGCGAGGGTCTTGGGCGCGTTGTTCGTGTGGACGGCTCCGACGACGCCGAGACCCATGGACATGGCGAGCCTGCCGTCGCCGTGTTCGCTGACGAGCGAGGTGAGGCCGACGGTGCCGCCCGCGCCGGGCAGGTTGAAGACCTCGACGTTGCGCGTCAGGCCGGCGTCCTCGGCGTTCTTCGCGACGGTGCGGGCGGTGATGTCGTAGCCGCCGCCGGGCGTGTTGGGGACCATGAGGCGCAGGCCGGGGATGTGGGTGCCGGTGTCGGAGCCGCTGCCGGGCTGAAGCAGCGGCGGCCCCACGAGCACCAGCAGTGCCGCCCCGAGCAGGGCGAGGGGGGTGCGCAGTCGCACGGGTGCCGCCTTTCGGTTCTGGGTTCCGGGAGATGGCCCACATGTTGCCCGCGCGTTAAGAACATGTCTCCGTTCCGCAATCAACGGACGTTGTGGTCGTTGTGGTCGCGGCCTAGCGTTCGGGGAATGACGAGGGTGCTGGTGGTCGACGACGACTTCATGGTCGCCAAGCTGCACAGCCGCTACGTGTCCGCGGTGGACGGCTTCACGGTCGCCGGGGTCGCGCACAGCGGCGCCGACGCGCTGCGCGCCGCCCGTGAGCTGCGCCCCGACCTGCTGCTGCTCGACGTGTACCTGCCCGACATGGACGGCATCGAGGTGCTGCGGGCGGTACGGGCGGAGGAGGAGCGCGCCGGGCGGGGCGGCGCGCACGCGGACGCCCTGTTCATCACGGCCGCGCGGGACGCGGCCACGGTCCGCTCGGCGCTGCGGGCGGGCGCGCTGCACTACCTGATCAAGCCGTTCAGCCAGGCGGCGCTGCGGGAGCAGTTGCTGCACGCGGCGTCCGTGCGTACGCGTCTCGCCGCGCTGGACGAGGCCCGCCAGGAGGACGTCGACCGGATCTTCGGCACCCGGCCCCGCGCGTCGCGGGAGCTGCCGAAGGGGCTGGCCGCGCACACGGCGGACCTGGTGGACCGCGTCCTGCGCGAGCACCCCGCGGGGCTGTCCGCGTCGGAGTGCGCGGAGGCGGGCTCCCTGTCCCGGGTGAGCGCCCGCCGCTACCTGGAGTACTTCGCGGAGACGGGCCGCGCCGAGGTCACCCTCCGCTACGGCGGGACGGGCCGCCCGGAGCGCCGCTACCGGCGGGTGGGCTGAGCGCCGGCGGGGCAGGACGAGGGCGGCGGCCGGGCGCGCAGGACGTGCCGCGGGGCGGCGGGCTGGCGGCGGCCGGACGCGGCGGCGGCGGGCGAACGCGGCGGCCGGGCGCGTCGGCGGCGGGCGGCGAACAGGCACGGTGGCGGCGGGCACGGTGGCCGGACGCGTCGGCGGCTGGGCGGCGGGTCCGGCGGGCGGCGGTCGGACGTGGCGGGCGGCGGCGGGCGGGCGAACGCGGCGGCGGCTGGGCGGCGGGTCCGGCGGCCGGGGCTCAGCCATTCGGCCCCGCACCGCCTGCGGGAACCCCGGCCTGACCGGAGCGTGGGGGCATGACGCTCGCCGCCGAGGTGCGAAGCGCCGTCACGCCCAGGGCCGCCCTGCTGGTCGTCGGCGTGCTGGCGCTCCAGTTGCTGTTCATCGCGTCCTACGTGGGCGCCCTGCACAACCCGAGGCCCACGGACGTGCCCTTCGGCGTGGTCGCGCCGGGCCCCGCCGCCGAGCGGACGGCCGACCGCCTCGCCGCGCTGCCCGGCGACCCGCTCGACCCGCGGGTGCTGTCCGACGAGGCCGAGGCGCGGCGGCGGATCACGGACCGGGAGATCGACGGCGCCCTGGTCGTCGATCCGGCGGGCACCACCGACACCCTGCTGGTCGCCTCCGGCGGCGGTACGGTCCTGGCGACCGCCCTGGAGCGGATCGCCACCGAGGTCGAACGACCCCAGGGCCGCACGGTCCGGACGGTGGACGTGGCCCCCGCCTCCGAGCGGGACTTCGACGGCCTGTCCGCCTTCTACCTGGTCGTCGGGTGGTGCGTGGGCGGCTATCTGCTCGCGTCGATCCTGGCCATCAGCGCGGGCTCCCGGCCCGCCAACACCCGGCGCGCGGTCATCCGGCTCGCCGCCCTGGCGCTCTCCGCGCTCCTCGGCGGACTGGGCGGCGCGATCATCGTCGGCCCGGTGCTCGGCGCGCTGCCCGGGAGCGTCCCCGCCCTGTGGGGGCTGGGCGCGCTGGTGGTCTTCTCGGTCGGCGCGGTCACCCTGGCCCTCCAGGCGCTCACCGGCATCGTCGGCATCGGGCTGGCCGTGCTGCTGATCGTGATCGCCGGCAACCCGAGCGCGGGCGGCGCGTTCCCCGGCCCCATGCTGCCCGACTTCTGGCGGACGATCGGCCCCGGCCTGCCGCCGGGCGCGGGCACCTGGGCGGCGCGGTCCATCGCGTACTTCCGGGGCAACGCCGTCTCCGGACCGCTCCAGGTGCTGTCCGTCTGGGCGGTCGCCGGAACGGTGGTCACCCTGGTCGTGTCGTCGCTGCGCCGCGGCGACGGCACCGGGGACGCGCCGCCGGCCGGCGCGGACAGGGCCTGACCGGCCCCGATCCCGCGCGGGCCCCCGGCCCCGGTGCTCCCGGGACCGGGGGCCTTCCCGGTTCCCGTGCCGGGGTCCGCCGGTTTGCGCGCCGTGCCCGGCGAGCGCCCCCGCGACGGGCCGGGGCGCGGCCTGAGGGCCGGTCCCGCCCCGTCGCGAAACCGGCCGGTGCGCGTACGGGGCGCCGGTGCGCGTACGGCCTCAGCAGCCGTCGCAGGGGCAGCGGCAGTCGCAGCTGCAACTGTCGCAGTCGCGGCAGCAGCCCTCGCGCTTCTTGCGGGACCAGGGCCCCTCGTACTCCTCCGCGCAGCAGATCCGGCAGGTGCAGAAGAGGCCGACGAAGACGGCGCAGCCGGCGAGGAGCCCGCGCGGCGGTTTCTGTCGCGGCCCCTCGCCGCCGAAGCCCGACCCGCCCGACCCGCCGCGTCGCCCGCCGGACCCGCCGCGTCCCCCGCCGTAGCCGCCGTGACCACCCTGATCGCCGAGACCACCATGACCGCCGTGACCGCCCGGCCCGCCGCCCCCGTACGGGTTGAAGGAGCCGTACGGGCCGGGGGCCTGGCCCCCGCCCTGGTGGGCGTGGCCGTGCGGGGGCAGGGGCGCGCCGGGCGCGCCGTACCCCTGGTGCGAGCAGGACGGCGCGGCGAACGCGCGGTCCACCGATCGCCGCAGCTCGTGCACGAGGAGCTGGTGCAGCAGCCGGTCGTCGACGAACTCGGCGTCCCGCAGCGCGAGGCGCACGCCGTGCACGGCGTCGTCCGCGAGGCGCCGCGCCTCGGTGAGTGACGTACCGGTCGCGGTGAGCGGGTTCCAGGCGCCCGACGCCGTGTCGGCCTCCAGGTCCTCGACGGCGTCCAGCAGGTGGGCGAGGCGCCCGAACAGCCGGCCGGCCTCCGCGAGGGGCGCGGCGTTCCCCGGCCTGCCGGCGAGGACCGCGGTGTGCGCGAAGGCGGCGGCGGTGGCCGTCTCGGTCGGCTCGGTCACCGCCAGCAGGGGCGTGCCGGGCCGGGCCAGCGCCTCGACACCGGTCTGCCGGTCGACCGCGTCGAGCAGGACCGCCGTGTCGAAGCCGAGTTCCCGCCCGGCCCGGGTGCCCGCGGCGTCCCAGCGGCGCGCGACCCGGCGGGCGGCCGCGGCCACCGGGCGGCGGGCCAGCAGCCCGTCGCGGTCGGCGACGTGGTCCCGCACCTTCGCCGAGGCGAGCACCAGGGAGACGGCGGCGGCCAGCCGGGCGCCCTCGCCGCGCGCGACGGGCGCGGTGCGCATCGCGCGCAGCGGGCAGGGCCCGGCGGTGCGCCGGGCGGCGGCGGTGCGCACGGTCTGGGCCTCCGTCAGGACCGAGACGACGAGCCCGTCGTAGTTGGTGGCGACGCGGGCGAACTGGCCGTGGTCGGCGCGCAGGGCGAGGCAGAGCCCGCACAGGTGCGCCATCCACTCCGTCCGGAGCCCTTCCGCGAGCCGGTGCGAACAGGGCCTGACGATACCGAACATGTGCTCCCCCGTGACTGGATCCGTACGCGCTGGGCATCGTAGCCGGGGGTCCGTTCACCCGTACGCGCGCCGACTCGCCCGCCCGGTGTGAATTTCATATTTGGGGTATAAGAAGCCCGTTACGCAGCAAGTATCCTGACGAATCGCCATATCTTCTGCACCAGTACCGTCACGAAACGCTCGCTCGGCGGCTATCCACTTGGCGCGCGATCCGCATCATGGACGACCATAGGGGTGCGGAACCACACGTGACCACGTTGAAAGGAGGCGTCCATGGGATCGGTACGCAAGGCGAGTGCCTGGCTGGGACTCGTCGAGGACAACGACGAGCGCTACTACGACGACGAGTACGCCGAGACCGCCGAGAGCGGCGACGCCTGGGTGACCGACCCCCGCGTGCGGGTCGCCTCCGAGAGCGCCCGGGAGGAGGGCCGCCGGATCGCCACCGTGTCGCCCGCCGGCTTCCGCGACGCCCGGGCGATCGGTGAGCTGTTCCGCGACGGCATCCCGGTCATCATGAACCTCACCACCATGGAACCGGACGACGCCAAGCGCGTGGTGGACTTCGCCGCCGGCCTGACCTTCGGCCTGCACGGCTCCATCGAGCGGGTGGCCACCCGGGTCTTCCTGCTGACACCCGCGGACACGCAGGTCCTCACCGGGGAACCCGGGGGCCGCGCCCAGGACGGCTTCTTCAACCAGAGCTGAGGGCGGGGCCGCTCATCGGAAGGCGTCGAGACCGGTGAGCGCCTTGCCCAGCACCAACTGGTGCATCTCGACGGTGCCCTCGTAGGTGAGCACCGACTCCAGGTTCGTGGCGTGCCGCATGACGGGGTACTCCAGGGAGATCCCGTTGGCGCCGAGGATCGTCCGGGCCGTGCGGCAGATCCCGATCGCCTCCCGCACGTTGTTCAGCTTGCCGAAACTGACCTGTTCGGGGCGCAGCCGCCCCGCGTCCATCCGCCGCCCCAGGTGGTGGGCGAGCAGGACGCCCTTGTGCAGCTCCACCGCCATGTCGGCGAGCTTGGCCTGGGTGAGCTGGAAGCCGCCGATGGGCCGCCCGAACTGCTCCCGCGTCCGCGCGTAGTCGAGCGCCGCCTCGAACGAGGCCCGCGCCGCGCCCATGGCGCCCCACACGATCCCGTACCGGGCGTGCGTCAGGCAGCCGAGCGGGCCCTTCAGCCCGGTCACGCCGGGCAGGACCGCGTCGGCGGGCAGCCGTACGTCGTCCATCACCAGCTCGCTGGTGACGCTGGCCCGCAGCGACCACTTGTGCTTGATCTCCGGCGCGGAGAAGCCGGGGGTGTCGGTCGGGACGGCGAAGCCGCGCATCCCCTCGTCGGTCTGCGCCCAGACGACGGCGACCCCGGCGACCGATCCGTTGGTGATCCACATCTTGCGGCCGTTGAGGATCCAGTCCGCGCCGTCCCTCCGGGCGTACGTGCGCAGGGCGGCCGGGTCGGAGCCGTGGTCCGGTTCGGTGAGGCCGAAGCAGCCGATCGTCTCGCCCGCCGCCATGGACGGCAGCCAGTGCCGCTTCTGCTCCTCGGAGCCGTACTTCCAGATCGCGTACATGGCGAGGGAGCCCTGGACGGAGACGAGGGAGCGGATCCCGGAGTCCGCGGCCTCCAGCTCCAGGCAGGCCAGCCCGTACTGGACGGCGCTCGCCCCGGCGCAGCCGTACCCCTCCAGGGACATGCCGAGCGCGCCGAGCGCGCCGAGCTCCCGGGCGAGTTCGCGGATGACGGGCAGCTCGCCCCGCTCGTACCACTCGGCGATGTGCGGCAGCACCCGCTCGGCGGCCCAGCCGCGGACCGTGTCGCGGACGGCGAGGTCCTCCGGGTCGAGCAGGTCGTCGACGCCGAGCGGGTCGTCCGGGTCGAACGGCGGGAGCTTCGCGGGTGCGGGCATACGGACCTCCGGCAACTGGCTCACCAGGGAGACGACGGGAAAACTACCGTTGATAGTCGAGCTGGGCGCCGACGTTACGGCTCAGTGTGCCGCGCGTCCAGAGCCGGCCGGTTCCGCCGGGGCGCGCCGCGCGGGCACCCGCCGCGCGTCCGGCGCGCCGTGCGCCCCGCGGGCCGCGGGGACGGTGCGGTCCCCCGGGCCGTCGTCGTCGGCGGGGCCGCCCGCCTGCGCGTCCATCACCCGCGGCAGGCGCAGCGCCATCACCGCCCCGGCGAGCAGCAGCCCCGCGCTCACCACCAGCGTGACGTGCAACCCGTGGACGAAGGCGTGACGCGCGGCGGAGTGCAGCGCCTCGCCGGCCGCGCCGCCGAGCCGGGCCGCCACCTGGTAGGCCTCGCCCAGCGAGTTGGCGGCGGCGGCGCCCGCCCCGGCGGGGACGCCGGGGACGCCGGTGAGGCCGGGGGCGTACGCGGCGTTCATGACGCTGCCGAGCAGGGCGATGCCCATGCCCGCGCCGAGCTGGTAGGACGTCTCGCCGATGGCCGCCGCGCCGCCCGCGCTGCGGGCGGGCGCCTCGCTGAGCATCGACTCGTACGCCGCGAACAGCGTGGTCTGCAGGCCGAAGCCGAGCAGGACGAAGCCCGCGGTCAGCAGCAGCGGCCGGTCGTGCTGCCCCATGAGGACGAGCAGCAGCACGGACCCGGCGGTGAGGACGAAGCCGCCGGCGACCATCCGGCGCGGACCGAGGCGGGCGAGGGTGTACGAGCCGGTGGCGCCGGCGGCCATCGCGGCGAACGTCAGCGGCAGCAGCCGCAGCCCGGTCTCCAGGGGGCTCAGGCCCAGGATCAGCTGGAGGTACTGGACGGCGATCAGCTCCAGGCCGACCAGCGCCAGCATGGCGAGCACGATGCAGCCGACGGACGTGGTGAACGCGGCCCGCGAGAACATCCGCATGTCGATGAGCGGATGGGTGTGGCGGCGCTGCCGGCGGACGAAGAGGACGAGCAGCACGGCGCCGGCGAGCAGCGGGCCGAGCGTGGCGGCGCTCAGGACGGGGTCGCCCGCGCCGGTCCGCTTGACGCCGAGGACGACGCCGAGGACACCGGCGGCGGCCATCAGCGCGCCCAGGACGTCCCACGGCCCGTCGCCACTCCCCCGCGACTCGGGCAGCAGCCAGCGGCCGGCCGGGAGGATCAGGGCCATCAGGGGGATGTTGACGAGGAAGACCGAGCCCCACCAGAAGTGCTCGACCAGGAACCCGCCGAGCACGGGGCCGGTGGCGGCGCCGACCGCGGCGACGGCCGTCCAGATGCCGATGGCCGTGGCCCGTTCGCGCCGGTCGGGGAAGACGGCGCGCAGCAGGGAGAGCGTGGCCGGCATGATCATCGCGCCGCCGACGCCGAGCAGCACGCGGGCGGCGATGAGCACCGCCGGCGTGTCGGCCAGCGCGGCGACGGCGGACGCCGCGCCGAAGAGGGCGTAGCCGCCGAGCAGGACGCGCCGCCGCCCGACCCGGTCGCCCAGCGTGCCGAAGAGGATCAGCAGCGAGGCGCAGACGAGCGGATAGGCGTCGACGATCCAGAGCAGGGCCGTGGAGCTGGGCCGGAGGTCCTCGGTGACCGCGGGGACGGCGACGTGGAGGACGGTCGCGTCCAGCGCGACCAGCAGCAGGCTCACACAGAGGACGAACAGGACGACCCAGCGGTTGGCACCGCCGCCGGCGGCACGCAAACGCGCTCCGGCAGTGGCCGTTCCCGACATGTAGGTACCTCCCGCGTGGAACTCTCGCGCTCGGCGGGCACCGGCCGGGGAAGGGGACGTTCCGCGGGGCGGCCCGGCAACAGGGGGTCCCCGGCCGGATGCGTCCGGCTCTCCGGGGGCGGGCGAGCGAGACGTCAGCCTACGTGACGTGGGGCGGGTGGTGCGTGGCCCAGCTCTCACCGGAACGCGCCCGGGAGTGTGGCGTGCGCCACGCGGACCGCCCGCCGCGACACGCCCCCGGTGGCCCGAACGGCGTACGAATTCCCCGTGCGGCGGAGCGCGGCGGGTTTTCCTCCGGCGGACAAACACGGTTACGGAAGAACCGCTCCCGACATTAGGGCGACCTGCCCCGGCGCATTTTGGATAAGCATCGGATAAACAGCCGCCGAGACCCACTCCACATCACATCGTCATCACAAAGAGACCGGATCGGCCTGGCCCGACACTCACTCCCTGTAACGTCGATTGCGTGCGTACCGACATCTTTGCCCGTCTGGACCGGGAGCCGGAACCGCCGAAGATAGAGAGCCCGCGGATGAGCCGCACGCGTCTTGCCCTCTTCGGCGGGACGTCCGTGTTCTACCTGGCCATCGTCGTGGCCGTGCTCGCGTCGACGTGGCTGGTGCTCATCGACTGGAAGGTCATGCTCTTCCGGCCGTACCAGCAGTGGCCGGAGCTGCACGCGCCGCTCGACTACTTCGTGGTGCTCGGCCAGCGCGGCCCGACCGCGGTGATGGTGGCGGCCTGGCTCGGCTGGCGGTCGTGGCGGCAGCACACGCTGCGCCCGCTGCTCGTGCTGGGCACGGCGCTGCTGCTGCTGAACGTCACGGTGGGTGCCGTGAAGATCGGCCTGGGCCGGCTCGGCCCGCATTACGCGACGCAGATCGGCTCGGCCGAACTGTTCGCGGGCGGCGATATATTTCCTTCCGGGCACACCGCCAACGCCGTGGTGACCTGGGGCATCCTCTCCTACCTGGCCACCACGCCGCGGGCGCGCCGCTATCTGTCAGCCCTTTCCGCCGTGGTCGCCCTGGGCGTCGGCCTCACCACCGTCTACCTCGGTACGCACTGGCTGAGCGACGTGCTCCTGGGCTGGGCCGCCGGTCTGCTGATCCTGCTGGGCCTGCCGTGGTGCGAGCCGCTGATCGCGCGCGCGGAGGCGGTGCTCCTCGCCGCTCGGGACCAGGTGCGCGACCGGGTGCGCGGCCGGCTGCGGGAGCGCCGCCCCGCGCCCGCCCCGGTACGGCCCGTGGCGCCGGTGGCGGCCGCCGGGCCGCTGCCGGACGCGCAGCCGCGGCGGCCGGCCGCCGAGCCCCCGGCGGAGCCGGTGCGCGAACCGGCGGCGGGTGCCGGGGCGGTCGGCGCCGGGACGCACGCCGCGAGCATCCGTACGACGCTGTCGCAGCCCCGCACGCACGCGGTGCTGCGTTCCGAGCGGATGCCGGTCACCCCGGCGGGCAGCCGCAGACCGCCGCGCTCCCGCCCGGTGACGGGCGGCTGAGCCGCCGGCGGCGGTACGTACGCGAGGAAGGGCCCCGGCCATGTGCCGGGGCCCTTCCCGTGCCGTCGGGCGGACGGCACGGGGACGGAGGCGGACCGTGCGGGGACGGGGGCGGAAGGCGCGGGGTGGGGGCGGAAGGCGCGGAGCGGGGGTCAGCCCACCCAGCAGCGGACGACGGTGTGGTCGCGCACCTCGAAGTTGATCCGGCCCTCCACGTACTCGAGCGTGATGACGGAGCCGGGCGGCAGCGCCCGTACGGTCGTCCAGCCCCGGGAGCGGGCCCGGCGCTCGGCCTCGCGGTCGTCGAGGCCGACGTACGCGCCGGGTTCGTCGGGCCGTGTAGGGGGTGTCGCGGGTATCGGTGCCATGGCCTCACCGTAGGCGCCCCCGCACGGGTATCGCCATCCTCCCGTACGCGGCCCGTCACATGTATGTCACAGACACCCGGGCCACGATTATCGGACGTTTCCGTGCCCGCGGGGCCCGCCGGAGGCGTTCCGCGGTAATTCCCCGAAGGCCGGGCGGCCCGCATTCGGCGGCTTGGGAATTCCCCCGAACGGCGTCACCCGAACACCACCGGACACGTTTGTTCCACGGGCTCTCCACAGAATTCCCGCACCTCCGGACGGCGTGAACGCGGGCGATCCGGGAAGGGGGCCGCGAGCATCGTGGGGCGGGACCGGGCCGACGAGGAGCCGATGCGGAGGGGTGCTGATGGGGACCGACACCGTCCGGGCGACCGCCGTGCCACCGCCGGTCCGGCGGCGCGGCCGGATGGTGGTCGCCTGGCTGACGACCACCGACCACAAGAGGATCGGTCACCTCTACCTGATCACGTCGTTCGGCTTCTTCCTGGTCGCCGGGGCGATGGCGCTGCTGATGCGCGCGGAGCTGGCCCGCCCCGGACTACAGTTGATCAGCAACGACCAGTTCAACCAGGCGTTCACGATGCACGGCACGATCATGCTGCTGCTGTTCGCGACGCCGACCTTCGCGGGGTTCGCCAACGAGATCGTGCCGCTGCAGATCGGCGCGCCCGACGTGGCCTTCCCCCGGCTGAACATGCTCGCCTACTGGCTGTTCCTCTTCGGCGGGCTGATCGTGCTCGGATCGCTGCTCGTGACGACCGGGGCGGCGAGCTTCGGTTGGTTCGCGTACGCCCCGCTGAACTCGCAGGTCCACACGCCCGGGGTCGGCGCCGACCTGTGGATCATGGGCCTGGCGCTGTCCGGGTTCGGCACGATCCTCGGCGCGGTCAACTTCCTGGCGACGATCATCGGGATGCGGGCGCCGGGGATGACGATGTTCCGGATGCCGATCTTCACCTGGAACGTCCTGTTCACCTCGGTGCTGGTGCTGGTCGCGTTCCCCGTGCTCGCGGCGGCGCTGCTGGTGCTGGAGTCGGACCGGCGGCTGGGGTCCCTGGTGTTCGCCCCGCAGTGGGGCGGGACGCTGCTGTGGCAGCACCTGTTCTGGTTCTTCGGCCATCCCGAGGTGTACATCATCGCGTTGCCGTTCTTCGGCATCATCACCGAGATCGTCCCGGTCTTCTCCCGGAAGCCGATCTTCGGCTATCTGACGCTGGTCGCCGCGACGACGGCCATCACCGGGCTGTCGGTGGTCGTGTGGGCGCACCACATGTTCGCCACCGGGGCGGTGCTGCTGCCGTTCTTCTCGTTCCTCTCCTTCCTGATCGCCGTGCCGACCGGGGTGAAGTTCTTCAACTGGACCGGGACCATGCTGAAGGGGTCGCTCAGCTTCGAGACGCCGATGCTGTGGGCGGTCGGCTTCCTCGTGTCGTTCCTCTTCGGCGGGCTGACGGGCGTCCTGCTGGCCTCTCCCCCGCTGGACTTCCACGTCACCGACACGTACTTCGTCGTCGGCCACTTCCACTACGTGGTCTTCGGCACGGTGGTCTTCGCGATGTTCGCCGGCTTCCACTTCTGGTGGCCGAAGTTCACCGGGAAGATGTTGGACGAGCGACTGGGGAAGATCCACTTCTGGACGCTGTTCACCGGCTTCCACCTGACCTTCCTGGTGCACCACTGGCTCGGCGCGGAGGGCATGCCCCGCCGGTACGCGGACTACCTCGCCGCCGACGGCTTCACCGCGCTCAACACGGCCTCCACCATCGGCTCGTTCCTGCTGGGCGCCTCCACGCTGCCGTTCCTGTACAACGTCTGGCGGACCGCCAAGTACGGCACGGAGGTCGGGACCGACGACCCCTGGGGGTTCGGACGGTCGCTGGAGTGGGCGACGTCCTGCCCGCCGCCCCGGCACAACTTCCGGCACGTCCCGCTCATCCGGTCGGAGTCCCCGGCGTTCGACCTGCACCACCCGGAGCACGCGACGTACCAGCGTCCGGAGCGGGACGCCCCGGCGGACCCGGCCGAGCGGCCGAGCGGTCCAGGGCGCGGGTCAGGCGGTCTCGAACCGAACTGAGGTGGCCGACCAGCTCGCTCGGCTCCACCACCTCGAACTCCAGGCCCATCAGCGCCACGTGCACCACGAGCACGTCGAGGCCACACGCGCCCGTGTGCAGCAGGCACGTCGTCTCGCTCTCGGCCTCCACGACCCCGTCGGACACGCCCACCACCTGCGCCGCCTCCTGTGCGGAGGCGTGCAGCCGGATCACCGCGCGCGCCGCGTACGCCGCCGTGGAGACGCCCCGCGCCACGTAGGCGGCCAGGTCCTCGGCGGGCGGGGTGCGCGGCGTGAACCGCGGCCCGTGCGGCGGCGTCGGGGTGATCCGGTCGACGCGGAACGTCCGCCAGTCGCCGCGGTCCACATCCCAGGCGACCAGGTACCAGCGGCGCTCGGTGCACACGAGCCGGTACGGCTCGGCCGTCCGGTGGGTCGTGGTGCCGTTGTGGTCCCGGTACGCGAAGCGCAGCCGCTCGCCGTCCCGGCAGGCGCCCGCCAGCTCCGTGAGGACCGCCGCGTCGGCCTGCTGCCCCTCCCGCGGGGCGCGCATGGCCGGCACGGTGAACGTGGTCAGCGCGCTCACCCGCCGCCGCAGCCGGTCGGGCAGGACCTGGTCCAGTTTGGCCAGGGCGCGCAGCGACGTCTCGCCGATCCCCTCCACGCCGCGCCCCGCGGCGGTGCGCAGCCCCACGGCGACGGCGACGGCCTCCTCGTCGTCCAGCAGCAGCGGCGGCAGCCGGGCGCCCGCGCCGAGCTGGTAGCCGCCGCCGGTGCCCGGCGTGGCGTGCACCGGGTAGCCCAGCTCCCGCAGCCGGTCCACGTCGCGGCGCACCGTGCGCGGGGTGACGCCGAGCCGCTCCGCGAGGGCGGCGCCGGACCAGTCCCGGTGGGCCTGGAGCAGGGACAGCAGGCGCAGCAGTCGTGCCGAGGTCTCCAACATGGGGGCGAGTCTGCCAGCCGTCGCGGACGGGTACGGTCCGCGACGGCTCCCGCCCTCCGGGGCGCTACGGGACCGGGGTGACCCGGACGCAGAGCTCGTTGTCGGAGCTGTAGCAGGGCTCCGCCCGGAACCCGTCGCCCCGGGCCTGCGGGTACACGAAGACGTTCCTGCGGTCCCACACGTCGTCGAGGATCCGGGCCACCCGCACCGGCCCGGCGCCGGCGGAGGGCCGCAGCCACAGCTGCCACAGGCGCTGGCGGTCCGGCGCCGGCCCGGCGAGCGGGCCGTACGGCAGGGTGAAGGAGAACGTGCCGTCCTCGCCCTCCACCGGCACCTCCCGCACCTCGCCGCCCCACCGCGCCTCGGCCACCGCACCGGCGCCCAGCACGGTGCCGTACAGCCGGCCCTCGACGGTGCAGCCGCCCGGCCCGAGGACGAGGTCGCCGGCCTCGGCGTGCCGGGCGCGCAGCCAGCTCCGGACGGCGAGCCGTCCGTCCGCCGTGGGGTACGGGACGCGCGCGGCGACCGGCCCGGACGCCTCGGGGACGCGGTCGACGAGGGCCCGTACGTCGCGGACGCCGGGCTCCACCGGGCGGCCTCCGACGGACACGTCCCAGTGGCCCTCCGCCAGCTCGACCGTGCTGGGCAGGACGGCGCGCGACCGGCCCCCGCCGGCCGGGGTGAGCGGCAGCCGGGCCTCCTCGGCCGGGTCGGCGCCGCGGCGGCGCAGCAGCAGGACCGGTTCCCCCGGCTCGGCGCCCGCTATGTCGAACGTGATGCCGCCCGCCGAGTCCGCGACGCAGTCGGCGCGCGGGGCGCCGTGCTCGGAGGCCGGCGTGGCCGGCGTGGTCCCGGTCATGCGGGCTTTCCCTTCCTGAGGACGTCGGCGGCCTTGTAGCGGGCCGTGTACGCGGCGTCGAGGACGGCGCCCCGCGCGCGGTGGAGCGCGTCGCGGCCCCGGTCGCGGGGGGCGGCGCCGGACCCGCGGGCGACCAGTTCCGCGAACAGCGCCTCGTGCCGCTCCGCGATCCGTACGGGGTCGAAGCGGCGGGACGCGGCGAGCGCGGCCCGCCCGGCGCGGCGGCGCAGCTCGTCGTCCTGGATGAGGCCGAGCAGCGCCTCGGCGACGGCGTCCGCGTCGCCGACCGGGACGAGCCGGCCGTCGACGCCGTCCTCGATGATCTCGCGGGGGCCGTGCGGGCAGTCGGTGGCGACGACCGGCAGCCCGCAGCGCATCGCCTCGACGATGGTCATGCCGAAGGACTCCAGGCGGGAGGTGACGGCGGCGACGGACCCCTTGACCCACTCGGGTTCGAGGGGGTTGGCGGGGCCCATCAGGTAGACGTGGTTGTGCAGCCCGCGCCGTTCGATCAGGGCGCGCAGGGCGTTCCTCTCGTTGCCGGTGGCGTCGCCGGAGCCGTAGATCCGCAGCCGCCAGTCGGGGCGGGCGGCGACGACCTTCGCGAACGCCTCGACCAACAGGTCGTACCGCTTGACCTTGGTGAGCCGGCCGGCCGCGACGACCCACTTGGCGGTGGAGTCGGCCGGTGCGACGGCCGGCGCGGGGACGCTGTTGGGGACGGCCTCGACGCGGACCCCGGGCAGCTTCAGCCGGGTGCGGTACGAGCGGGCGTCGGCCTCGGTGACGGTGGTGACGGCGTCGAGCAGCGGGTAGCGGAAGCCGATCTCGCGGCGCAGCCGGTAGCCGTGGCTGTCGAGGGTGAGGTGCTCCTGGCCGACGCGGACCGGGCCGCGGCGGGTCTGCCGGGCGATGTGCACGTTCAGCCCGGGGCGGGTGCCGACGACGACGTCGGCCTCCACCGCCTTCAGGTACGCGGCGATCCTCGTGTCGGTGAGGCGGCTGTACTGCTTCCAGCGGCCGTCGCCGCGCGGGAAGACCTTGGCGGGCCGCCGGTAGTCGGGGTGGTCGCCGTCGTACCCGGGGCTGTGCTTGCGCAGGTCGACGAGGTGCTTCATGGTCACGCCGGCGGGGGCGCCGAGGGTCGGCTCGTCGCGGTGGCGGAAGACGGAGACGATCTCCACGTCGTGGCGGGCGGCGAGCGCCTCGGCGAGGTTGAAGGTCGTGCGGATGGTGCCGCCGATCCCGTACGCGTTGTGGAGCAGGAAGGAGATGTGCATCGCGTGGCCGGGTCCCCCAGGTCGATAGGTCGTCAGAGGTGGACTGTACTTGGCCCGCACGGGCGGTGGCCGAGCCGGGGGACGGTGGCGCGGCCCTCGTCCGCGCCGCCCCGGGCGGCCCGCCGCGGCCGTCCCGCCGGCGGGCGGCGGACGGGCGGGCGCGGCGGCTCCGGAGCGGCCGGCCGGGGCACCGCGCCGGACGGGCCGGCGCCCGGCTCGCGTACGCCCCGCAGGACGGGCCGGCGCCCCCGGGGACGGTGGTCGCCGCCACCGGGCGGCGCCTCCCGGGAGCCTGCGGGAGGGCCTACGGCAGGCGCAGCATCCAGCCGGGCCGGAGGACGTTCGGGTCGCCGCCCACGACGTCCCGGTTCGCGGCGTGTAGCGCCCGCCAGCCGCCGGGGACGCCGAACCGCCGCGCCACCGTGCTCAGCGTGTCGCCCGGCTGGACGGTGTGGTACCGGCCGGACAGCCCGTACCGGCGGGAGCACGTGGGCCACGCGCTCCACCCCTGCCAGCGCAGCACCTCCTGCGCGACGGTGATCTGCTGGACGCGGCTGGCCAGGTCGGCGCGGCGCGCGTACGCCAGGCCGCCGAACTCCTCCCAGGTGGACTGCTTGAACTGCAGTCCGCCGTAGAAGCCGTTGCCGGTGTTGGCGTTCCAGCGACCGCCGCTCTCGCAGAGGGCGACGCACCCCCAGGGCCAGTCGCCGGGGCAGTCGGCGGACGTCGCCGCCCCCGCCCGGCGCCCCCCGGCGGGAACGGCGGAGGCGGAGGCGGTGAGGGCGGTGGGCACGGCGGGGAGGGCGGAGGCGGACGGCGGGGAGGCCCATGCGACCGCCTCCCCCGGCAGGGCCGGTACGGGGGCGAGGGCCACGGCGAGCGCGAACAGCGCGGCGGACGCCGGCGCGGCGGCGCGGACCCGCGCGCGGGGGGTGCGGGAAGGTTTCGGCTGCTTCGGCATCGGGCCACGCTAGGCACCGCCCCGTCCCCCGCTCCCGTACCGCACCGGCGCGCCGCCCCACCGCGCCGCGAACCCACCCGGTCGGCAGACCCCGGCCACCCGCCCGGACGCCCGCCCGGGAGGCGTGCCGGGGCCGGGCCGGACGGCCCGATTCGGTCGCCACGCGCGCGTGACCCCGGCCAGCACTCACCCGTTGAACTCGTCATGAGATGTGCCGGGACCCGCCCGGTACCGCACGCACCAACGAGTCCGAGGAGCCACCCGTGCCGCGCATGCTCGACGTCAGCGAGGACGTACGCGCCGAGATCGGTGACGACGAAGCCGACCGGCTGCTCGCCGGCGAGAACGCCCCGGGCAGCTACGACTGCACCTCCTGCCGCACCCCGGGCGACCCCGAGCAGGAGCGCACCAGCACCGTGCTGTTCGTCGGCGACGAGACCGCCGTCCTCGCCTTCGCCCACGCCACCTGCATCCCCTCCCAGGTCGTCAGGGTTTCGGAGGAGCAGTTGCAGGGCGCCGTCCGGTCGATCACCGGTCAGGAACCGCAGCCGCCCGCGCCCGCCCCCGCGCCCGCGCCGGCGTCCGCGCGGGTGCCGTCGGACACCCGGCAGGCGGTCCTGGGCGTGACGAGCGGTCTGGTCCTGATCGAGGGGGACCTGCACCCGGCGCTCGTCGTCGAGCCGACCGCGCCGATCACCCGCCCCGGCTCGTACGGCACGGAGGACGAGTTCCTGCCGCTCCTCATCGAGCAGGGCTTCCTCCCGGTCTCCGGCCTGAACGCGAAGCCGCCGGTGCTCGCGGGCTGGTCCGTCCTGCTCGCCGTGGGGCAGCTCCACGCGATCCTCCAGCCGGGCACGGCGGGCGGCCAGCCGGTCGCCTGGTGGCAGGCGCACCAGCCGCTCCAGGTCACCGACGGCTGGCGGACGGCGGCGAACAAGTCGCACACGGTGCTGGTCTTCGCCGCGCCCGTCGGCTCCATCGGCCAGCAGCCCCGCGAGGACCTGCTGCGCGACGCGCTGGAGAAGGCCGCCGCGAACGGCAGCCTGGTCGCCGCCGCCATGCCGCTGGCCGGCACGTCCTGATGGGCACCCCGCTCCCCGCCCTGTGGAAGGCGATTTCCCCGTACGGGCCGCATCTCCCGGGCGGCGGGGTCGTTGGCACCTACGTGCAGCACTCATACGAGCCGTCCCGCCCGCCGTACCAGTACATCCCCGGTATGCGCCCGGCGGAGGACGGTCTGTCCTACTCGGCCACGCCGATCTACGACGCGCTGTACTCCGAGTACCGCCGGTCGTTCCGGGCGCTGCCCGGGGACCGCAGCGGCGAGGAGGACCTCAGGTTCCGGGCCTTCGGGGCGCTGCCGCCGATCCGTCCGGTCGACGGCGGGCAGGGCACCGCGGGTCACGTCCCGGGCCACACGACCGGCACGCACGGGTACGGGCAGGGGTGGCAGGCGCAGCAGTACGGCGGCTACGCGACGGCCCGGCCGCACGGCGGACCGGCGCAGGCGGCGCTGCCGCCGGCACCGCGCCGCACCATGTGAACGGCGGGGCCGGGGGGACGTGATCGTCTCCCGGCCCCGCCGCCGTACGCCGCGCCGGAGCGCGGCTACTTCTTCCGGCCCCGCTTCTCACGGACCCGCACCGAGATGTGGATCGGGGTGCCCTCGAAGCCGAACTCCTCGCGCAGCCGCCGCTCCACGAACCGGCGGTAGCCGTGCTCCAGGAAGCCGGACGCGAACAGCACGAACCGGGGCGGCTTGGTGCCCGCCTGCGTACCGAACAGGATGCGGGGCTGCTTCCCGCCGCGGATCGGGTGCGGGTGGGCGGCGACGAGCTCGCCGAGGAAGGCGTTGAGGCGGCCGGTCGGGACGCGGGTCTCCCAGCCGGCGAGCGCGGTCTCGATCGCCGGGACGAGCTTGTCCATGTGGCGGCCGGTGCGGGCGGAGACGTTCACCCGGGGCGCCCACGAGACCTGCTGCATCTCGGTCTCGATCTCGCGCTCCAGGTAGTAGCGGCGCTCCTCGTCGAGCTCGTCCCACTTGTTGTACGCGATGACGAGCGCCCGGCCCGCCTCGACGGCCATCGTGATGATCCGCTGGTCCTGGACGGAGATGGACTCGGTGGTGTCGATCAGGACGACGGCCACCTCGGCCTTCTCGACGGCGGCGGCGGTGCGCAGGGAGGCGTAGTAGTCCGCGCCCTCCTGGAGGTGGACCCTCTTGCGGATGCCGGCGGTGTCGACGAACTTCCAGGTCTTGCCGCCCAGTTCGATGAGCTCGTCGACCGGGTCGCGGGTGGTGCCGGCGAGCTCGCTGACGACGACCCGCTCCTCGCCCGCGACCTTGTTGAGGAGGGACGACTTGCCGACGTTCGGGCGGCCGATGAGGGCGATGCGGCGGGGGCCGCCGACGGCGGTGCCGAAGGTCTGCGCGGGCGCGTCGGGGAGGGCCTTGATGACCTCGTCGAGGAGGTCGCCGGTGCCGCGGCCGTGCAGCGCGGAGATGGGGAACGGCTCTCCGAGGCCCAGGGACCACAGCATCGCGGCGTCGGCCTCGCCGGACGGGCCGTCGACCTTGTTCGCGGCGAGGACGACGGGCTTGCCGGCGCGGCGCAGCAGCTTGACGACGGCCTCGTCGGTGTCGGTGGCGCCCACGGTCGCGTCGACGACGAAGACGACCGCGTCGGCCGCCTCGATCGCGAACTCGGCCTGCGCGGCGACGGACGCGTCGATGCCGAACACGTCCTGCTCCCAGCCGCCCGTGTCGACGACCTTGAAGCGGCGGCCGACCCACTCCGCCTCGTAGGTGACGCGGTCGCGGGTGACGCCGGGGTGGTCCTCGACGACGGCCTCGCGGCGGCCGATGATCCGGTTCACCAGGGTCGACTTGCCGACGTTCGGGCGGCCGACGACGGCGAGGACGGGCAGCGGGCCGTGCCCGGCCGCCTCGATCGCGCCTTCGACCTCCTCGATGTCGAAGCCCTCTTCGGCGGCGAGCTCCATGAACTCCGCGTACTCGGCGTCGCCAAGTGCCCCGTGGTCGTGCTGGTCGTTCATGAAGTCCGTTCCTCGTGCGTTCGTGGTGGTCGGTGGGCGTCCGGCCGGGGCCGCGCCCACTACTCGAGTGTCGCTCAGCGCCCGGTGAGGCGCCTGGCGTTTTCCAGGTGGCCGGTGAGCCGCTCCTGGATGCGTACGGTGGCGTCGTCCAGGGCCTTGCGCGTACGGCGTCCGCTGCCGTCGCCCGCGTCGAAGGCGTCGCCGAAGACGACGTCGACGCGGCTGCGCAGCGGGGGCAGCCCCCTTATCAACCGTCCGCGGCGTTCGCTGCTTCCCAGGACGGCGACCGGGACGACGGGCGCGCCGGACCGCACGGCGAAGTAGGCGAGCCCGGCGCGCAGCGACGCGAAGTCACCGTCGCCGCGGGTGCCCTCGGGGAAGATCCCGAGGACGCCGCCGGCGGCCAGGACGTCCAGGGCGCCGGTGATCGCGGCGCGGTCGGCGGCCGCGCGGTCGACCTTGAGCTGCCCGATGCCCTCCAGGAACGGGCCGAGCGGACCGACGAACGCCTCCTTCTTGATCAGGAAGTGCACGGGCCGGGGCGCGGTGCCCATGAGCATGGGGCCGTCGAGGACGTGGGCGTGGTTGACGGCGAGGATGACGGGGCCGGAGGCCGGTACGCGCCAGGCTCCCAGCACGCGCGGCTTCCACAGCCCGTACATCAGGCCGATGCCGATGCCCCGCCCGACGGCGGCGCCCTTCGCCGAGGGGGTCACTTGGCGACCGCCCTCTTCTCCTCCACGAGGGTGACCACGCACTCGACGACCTGCTGGAGCGTCAGCTCCGTGGTGTCCACCTCGACGGCGTCCTCGGCCTTGGCGAGGGGGGAGGTCTTCCGGGTGGAGTCGGCGGTGTCCCGCTTGATCAGGGCGTCCCTGGTGGCGGAGACGTCGGCGCCCTTCAGCTCGCCGGCGCGACGGGCCGCGCGGGCCTCCGGGGAGGCGGTGAGGAAGATCTTGAGGTCGGCATCGGGGAGGACCGTCGTGCCGATGTCGCGGCCCTCGACGACGATGCCGTGGGGGGCGGCGGCCGCGATGGAGCGCTGGAGCCCGGTGATCCGGGCGCGCACCTCGGGGACGGCACTGACGGCGCTGACCTTGGCCGTGACCTCCTGCGTGCGGATCGGGCCGGAGGCGTCCACGCCGTCGACGGTGATCGTCGGGTGGGACGGGTCGGTGCCGGAGACGATCACGGGCTTGCCGGCGGCGTCGGCCACGGCGGCGGCGTCGTCCACGTCGATCCCGTTGGTGAGCATCCACCACGTGATCGCCCGGTACTGGGCGCCGGTGTCCAGGTAGCTGAGGCCGAGCTTGGCGGCGACGGCCTTGGAGGTGCTCGACTTGCCCGTACCGGAGGGGCCGTCGATGGCGACGATCACGGAATCCACGGTGTCGGACACCTTCCTGCCTGCGTGGGAGTGGGGCCGGCCGGTTGCCGAGGGCCCGGGACAAGGTTACCGACTGTCCCCGCCGCTCCTCGCACCCGTTCGGGCCGGCCCCCGCCCGCGGGCCCCGCGCTACTGGCGCAGGGCCCAGCCGTGCTCCCGGAGGGAGGCCGCGAGGAGCGGCGCGGCGGACGGGGCGACCATCAGCTGCACCACGCCCGCCTGCTGGCCCGTCGCGTGCTCGATGCGGACGTCCTCGACGTTGACGCCCGCCCGGCCGGCGTCGGCGAAGATCCGCGCCAGCTCGCCCGGCTGGTCGCTGATGAGGACGGCGACCGTCTCGTACGCGGCCGGGGCCGTGCCGTGCTTGCCGGGGACGCGGGCGCGGCCGGTGTTGCCGCGGCGCAGGACGTCCTCGACCCCGGTCACGCCCTCGCGGCGCTCGTCGCCGTCGGCCGACTGCAGGGCGCGCAGCGAGCGGACCGTCTCGTCGAGGTCGGCGGCGAGCGCGGCGAGGACGTCGGCGACGGGCCCGGGGTTCGCGGAGAGGATGTCGATCCACATGCGGGGGTCGGACGCCGCGATGCGCGTGACGTCGCGGATGCCCTGCCCGCACAGGCGCACGGCGGTCTCCTCGGCCTCCTCCAGTCGCGCGGCGACCATGGAGGACACGAGCTGCGGGGTGTGCGACACGAGGGCGACGGCCCGGTCGTGCGCGTCGGCGTCCATGACGACCGGGACGGCACGGCACAGCGCGACCAGCTCCAGGGCGAGGTTCAGCACCTCCGTGTGCGTGTCCCGCGTGGGCGTGAGGACCCAGGGGCGCCCCTCGAAGAGGTCGCCGCTGCCGGCGAGCGGGCCGGACTGCTCCTTGCCGGACATCGGGTGCGTGCCGATGTACGCGGACAGGTCGGCGCCCATGGCCTCCAGCTCCCGCTGGGGGCCGCCCTTGACGCTGGCCACGTCCAGGTAGCCGCGGGCCGTGCCGGCGCGCATGGCGTCGGCGAGGGTGGCGGCGACGTGGGCGGGCGGCACGGCGACCACGCACAGGTCGACGGGGCCCTCCGGCGGGGCCTCCGTGCCGGCGCCGCGCGCGGCGGCGGTCCGGGCCCGGTCGGGGTCGTGGTCGGCGAGGTGGACGGTGACGCCCCGGTCGGTGAGGGCGAGGGCGACGGACGTGCCGATCAGTCCGGTTCCGATGACGACGGCGGTTCTCACTGGGCGGTGTCCTTGTGGAGGGCCGCCGCGGCGGGGCGGACGCGGGCGGCGGCGGAACGGACGCGGGCGGCGGTCGCGGGCGGGCCGGCGACCGCGGGGGCGGCGCACCGGGCGGGGCGGGGCGGGGCGCCGGCGTGCCCGGCGTCGTGCCGCCCGGGCTGGACGGCCCTGCGGACCGCTCGTACCGCCACGTCTGCTCCTCGCGCCCGGGGCCCGGCTGCGGGCCGTGCTGTGCGCTCAGCCTAGTCAACGCCGCACGCGCCCCTCCACGCCGTTCCGCTACCGGAGCGGGCCGCGAAACCCGCTCCCCCGAACCCGCCCGCTAGGGTCGTGCCATGCCTGACGCCCTCACACCGGAAGCCCTCGTGCGCGACCACACGGTCTACTCCTGCGTCATGGGGTCCCGGGCGTTCGGGCTGGCCACGGACGGCAGCGACACCGACCGCCGCGGGGTGTTCCTCGCCCCGACGCCGTCGCAGTGGCGCTTCACCAAGCCGCCCACGCACGTGGAGGGCCCGGCCCCCGAGCAGTTCAGCTGGGAGCTGGAGCGCTTCTGCGAGCTGGCCCTGCGCGGCAACCCGAACGTCCTGGAGTGCCTGCACTCCCCGCTCGTCGAGCACGCCGACGACACGGGCCGGGAACTGCTGGCGCTGCGCGGCGCGTTCCTGTCCCGGCAGGTGTACGGGACGTTCACCCGCTACGCGCTGTCGCAGCGCCGCAAGCTGGAGGCGGACGTGCGGCGGCACGGCGCGCCCCGCTGGAAGCACGCCATGCACCTGCTGCGGCTCCTCGGGAGCTGCCGCGACCTGCTGCGCACCGGCGAGCTCTCCGTGGACGTGGGCGACGGCCGGGAGCGGCTGCTCGCGGTGAAGCGCGGCGAGGTCGCGTGGGCCGCGGTCGAGGCGTGGATGGTCCGCCTGGCGGACGAGGCCGACGCGGCGCTCCCGTCCTCCCCGCTGCCGGCGGAGCCGGACCTGGCCCGGGTGGAGGACTTCCTCTTCCGGACCCGGCTGCGCTCAGCCCTCGACGCGCTGCCCCAGCCGGGCGCGTACGACGAGGTCGTGCAGCGCGTCGTGCGCCCCCGTCACGGCGTCGGGTAGCCGGGACGCCGCCTGCGCCGCGTCGAGCGCCTCGTGCAGCGCATCGACGTCGGCGCCCAGCCGCTCCGGATCGACTCCGGTCGCCGGTCCGTGCTCGGCCTCCGCCTTGGCCGCGACCAGCTCCCCGAGGTACGCCGGGGCCTCCCCCACCGCGTCCCACAGGGTCGGCAGGTGCGCGACGACCTCGCCGGACCGCATGAGGTGGATGCCGCTCAGCAGAGCGCGGAAGGTGTACAGGAGCGACTTCAGCTCGCCGTCCTTCTCGAACAGCCGCCACTGGGTGCAGGCGAAGCCCCGGTAGTGGTGGGCGTGGTGGGTGGTGAGCACACCGGGGGCGAGGGCGGCCAGCTCGGCGTGCAGGTCGCTGGTGTGGACGACGAGCGGCGACAGCAGCTGCTCCAAGACGTACCCGTTGCGCCGGAGCATCAGCCGGGCGAACTTCCGCAGGTCGTGCGTGACCAGGTCCATCTCGACGCCGTCGCGCTCCCACATCCGGGAGCGGGTCTCCTCCGCCTCGCGCAGCCCGATCAGCGCGTCCACCGGCAGCAGGTGCACCCCGCGCAGGTCCACGTCCGAGTCGCGGGACGGGAAGCCGTACAGGTGCGCGCCGGAGACGGTGGCGAACAGCAGACGGTCGGGTTGTTCGGCGACGACAGAAGCGAGGTCCAGGTGTTCGATCACCGCTCAAGCATCCCAGAGCTCGCCGGGCGTGAGGAGGCCTTCGCGGCACCCGACGCACCCGGGTGGGTCCCGGGCCGGGCGGTCGCGCCCGGGTGGACCCGGCGAAGGCGCCCGTGGGGCAGGCCCTTGCGGACCGGCGACAGAGCGCGATTGGCCAACCCGGCGAAGGCGCCCGTGGGGCAGGCGGTCGAGTCGGAGCCGCCGGTGCGGGCGGCCCGGCACGGGCGGGGCGGGGCCGTGGCCGGATCCTCGGGGAAGGCGGGGAGGTACGGCGACGCGGCCTCCTTCGCGGTCCGGCCCCGCCGGTGAGCGGGCGGGAGCCGGTCCCCGGGCGCCGTCCCCGGGCCGCGCGGTCGCGGCGACGCGCTCCGGCACGGCGGGGCGCTCGTCCCGGCCGCGCTCGGCGGAGCGCCGGGGCGACGGGGTCCTGGGGGCGGGTCCCCGGGCCGCCGGGCCGCGTTCCGTGGCCCCGGGAGCGGTTGCCGTACGCGGACGGGCGCGGCGGTCCGGGCGGGGCGGGCGGCTCGACGTCCCGCACGGGCGGGTGCGACGTCCGGGGCCGGGTATGAGGCCGGCGTGCCCGGCGCGCCGACCCGGCGCCCCGCACGGGCGGACGCACGGCACGGGCGGACGC
>NZ_JAWCTQ010000059.1:0-39349 GCF_032423885.1 Streptomyces tamarix
CAGGCGGCGGGACATGAATCTCCTGTAGGTCAACCGATCTGCGGGATCGGCCTGAGGTGTCGGCCGGCGGTCGGCAGGGGGCGGGCGCCCCATGGGCGGCGGGGCGGGGCGACGCGACGGAGGCAGCCCGTGCCCACGAGCGCGGTGAAGTCGATCGTTTCGCGGCCCTCGGCGAGCAGGTCCGCCGTGAACCGCCGACGGACGCGTTCCACCGCGGCGGCGGGCAGGCCGTCGAGCAGGCCACCGCACCCGGTACCGGGGAGCAGGGACCACAGCAGGGCCGGGTCGCCGGGCACGGCGAGCGGGACACGCCGCACGTCGACGCACGACAGCGAGCGGGCGGCGAGCCAGTCCCGGAACGACTCGGGTGTACCGGGGGGTTCGAGCGGGTCGGCCGGCCGCGGGACGTCGGCGAGGTGCGGCCGTTCCGGCACGACGGCCCGGCGGACCAGCTCGGTCAGCGGCGCGAGCGAGCCCCGGGACCAGATGGTCACGGTCAGCCGGCCGCCGGGCCGCATCAGCCTCAGCAGGCGCTCCGTCCCTGCCGCCGGGTCGGGGAACGAGGAGATCCCGAGCGAGCACACGACGGCGTCGTAACCGCCGGGAGGTGCCGGCCAGTCGAGGACGTCGCCGTGCGCGAAACGCACGTTGCCGAGACCGCGGGTCGCGGCCTTGGCGCGGCCCTGGTCGAGCAAGGGCCCCGCGAGGTCGACCGCGTCGATCACGCCGAGCGGGCCGGTCTGTTCGGCGGCCGGAATCGCGGACGCCCCCGAACCGCAGCACGCGTCGAGCACGTGCGCACCGGGGCGCAGGCGCGCGGCCTTGACGGTGGCCGCGCCGATCGGTGACCACAACGCGTTGAAGAGGTGGTCGAGGCTCCCCGTCCCGTCTGCGAAGTCGGCGGCCACGTCGCACTGTTCCATGCAAACTCCCGTCCGAGGGTGACAGCGGAGTCAGCGTATATGAAAATGATAATCAACACTACCGCCTTGGACGATCGCTGTCGGAGCGCTCACCGGAGTCGCCCCGAACACCGGTGACGAGCGGGGGCGGACCCGGAACGCGATCGAGCGGCGCGCAGACGGGGCCGGTGATCGACGACCCGGCCGGCGCACCCTGGGGCGCGGCGGCGGTCACGGGCGGCCCCCCGCAGGACCAAGGGGTGTTTGCGGTGCATCGCGGCCGGGTCGAGGGCGTGCGGGGCGACGGGAGGGTGAGCGCGCCGCCGCGATCCCGCGTTTCGACTGTTCATCAGGTTGTATTGACAATCGTTTTCACTTGTTGAATGCTGCTCACGCCCCGCACCCTTCCGCGCCGCCCCGCGGCCGTGGTCCGGGGTCCACCACGTGAGTCCTGGGAGCAACATGTCGATCCTCCGTAGCCGCCGAGAGTCCCTCGCCCTGCGCGGCACCGCCCCGACCGGCCCGCGGCGGAACGATTCACCGGCGGGGCGGCGAGGCCGCTGACCGGCGGCCTCGGCACCTCCCCGGTCAGCGGCGGCCCGGTACGCGGCATCCTCACCGGCACCGCCGGCACCGCCCTGGTGCCCGGCGCGGTGACGCTCGCCGTACTGCCCGGTGTCGTGTCCGGTCTGCGCGGGAGCGGCAGCCCGGGCCGGGCGGTCACGTCGGTCGCCCCGGCGCTGAACGCCGCACCGGACTTCGTGCCGACACCGCCGTCCGTCACCGGGTCACCCCTCGAGCCCGGTTCGCCGCCCACCACCCCGGCGAGGGTCAGGACGGCGGCCCTGCCCACCGAACCCGCGCCGCCGGCCCGTTCCCGGCACCGTACGCAGGAGGCACTCCGATGGCCCCGCTCCTCACCCTCCGCGGGCCGACCGCACGCATCGGAGGCCCGGTCCCCCTCGACGCGGTCGGCCTCGCCCTCGAACCCCTCGCCGCCGACGCCCACCACGTCGTCGCCATCGACGACGGGCACGTCGTCGTGACCGGCACCCCCGACGAGGTGCTGCGCGCACCCCGGGCCACGCTCACCCGGCGACCCGTCAGCGCCATGGCCCCCGGTGGGGAACGAGCGGTCACGAACCTGACCGCACCGACCGCATCCGGCTCCTGACCACCCCAACTCCCCCTTCCCATCCGATCACGGAGGACCCATGACCGACCGGACCGCAGCCGACGCCCCGACGTTCCAGGACGACGCCCGCGCCCTGCTGGAATCGCTGCCCGACACGCTGCCCGGGGACGAGATCCTCGCCATCAACAGCGGCTCCAAGTCCGACATCCACACCGAGCGGACCTACGACTACAACGGCTGGACGTTCACGCTGCCGCCGGGGGTCTTCAAGCCGGGCGACACCAGCCGCATCGTCCACGACCGCCTGCTGGACGGCACGATCCCCGTCAAGGGCCGTTCGTACGCGGCGATGGGCGTCGGCCTCGGCGTCGAGGCCGTGATCGCCGGCACCCTGGGGGCGCGGGAGGTCTACGCGGTCGACATCCACCCGGACAGCGTGGCCACGGCGGCCGAGCACTACGCGCGCATCGTCGGGGACCGGCCGGACACCCTCTTCCGGCCCCTGGTGTCGAACCTCTTCGAGGAGTTCCCGGACTCCGCCCGGCTGGACGTCATCACCTTCAACCCGCCCGCGGTGAGCACGAGGACGAGCGACGACCCGACGGTGGTGCGGAACGTCTGCGTGGGCGCCGAGATCGTCCTGCGCTTCTTCGACCAGATCGTCACCCGCGACCTGCTCGCGCCGGACGGCGAGATCCACCTGATCGTGTCCAACACCGCCGAGCTCAAGCGGATCATCGGCCACGGCATCGACGCCGGGTTCCGCCCCGTCGTGCTGCACCGCCAGACGTGGGAGGGCGACAACTGCCAGGCGTACCTGTTCAAGCTCATCCGGCACGACGCCGTCTGACGGGAGGACGAGGACATGCACGAGCACATAGCCGAGGCCGTCAAGGAACCGGACGTGGTGGCCGTCCCGCCGGGGGCGATCTGTCTGCGCTTCGAGACCATGAAGCTGTACTCGGCGCTCGGCGCGGTACGCCACCTGCTGGAGACCGGGCAGGTCGAGCCCGGTGACACCCTCGTCGACAGCTCCAGCGGCATCTACGCCCACGCGCTCGCCCTGGCCTGCCACCGGTACGGCCTGAACTGCCACATCGTGGGCTCCACCACGGTGGACCGCACGCTCCGCGTGCAGTTGGAGATCCTCGGCGCCACCCTGGAGCAGGTCCGGCCCTCCAAGAACCTGCGCCTGGACCAGAACCTCCGTGTCGAGCGGATCGGCCAACTGCTGCGGGAGAACCCGCACTACCACTGGATGCGCCAGTACCACGACGCGATCCACTACCTCGGCTACCGCGACGTCGCCGACCTGATCCGCAAGGAGGTCCCCGAGGGCCCCCTGTCGCTCGTCGGAGGCGTGGGCACCGGCGCGTCCACCGGCGCCATCGCCACCTACCTGCGCGAGGCGGACCGGGACGTGACGCTCGTCGGGGTGCAGCCGTTCGGGAGCGTCACCTTCGGCGCCGAGCACGTCTCCGACCCCGACATGATCATCGCCGGCATCGGCAGCTCCATCCCGTTCCAGAACGTCCGGCACGACCTGTACGACCGCGTCCACTGGGTCAACTTCGACTACGCCATGTCGGGCGCCGTCGAACTCCTGCGGGTCAGCGGGATCTTCGCCGGCCTGTCCGCGGGCGCCGCGTACCTGGCCACGCTCTGGGAACGCGAGCGCGACACCGACCGGACGTACGTCTTCCTCGCCGCCGACACCGGTCACCGCTACGTCGACAGCGCCTACGCCCACCACTCGCAGGCCAAGGGCCTCGGCGCCATGCGGCCCCACGAGGTGACGGCGCGGGACGAGCTCAGGCACCCGTGGTCCGCCATGGACTGGCCACCGGCCGACGGCGCGCCGCCGCGTGGCGCGCCCGTCCTGGTGGCCGAGACGGCCTAGCGTCCGACGCGGGGCGGGCCGCCCGCTCCCCTCTCCCACCCGCGCCGACCGGAAGGTGCCTCCATGTTCCCCGCCTCCCACGACTCCCTCGACGAGCAGCTCGCACGCGGTTTCGTCCTCCTGCCGCGGCTCCTCGGGCCCACCGAGACGAGGGCCCTGGGCGAGGCGGCGGAGTCCGTGCTGGCGCGTGTGACCGGGAAGGCGCCGGACGGCGCGGCCGAGGTCACCGTGTGGCCGGACGGACACCGGTTGGAGAAGGTGGACGGCACCACCGTCCACTGGGAGCCGGAGGCCCGCCCGCCCGCCGTGCGCAGCCTGTCGCCCGTCACCCACCTGGACCCGGTGCTCGACGCCCTGTGGACCGACGACCGGATCACCGCGCCCGTGCGCCGGATCGTGGGCAGCGCGCGCCTGGGCAGGTTCACGTCCAAGGTGAACTTCAAGCGGGCGGGCGTCGGCTCGGAGTTCCACTGGCACCAGGACTACCCGTACTGGTACTGCTGCGCGGGCGCGGACGCCCGGGACGTCGCCACCGCGATGGTCTTCCTCGACGACGTCACCGCCGACAACGGCGCCCTGGAGATCGTGCCGGGCAGCCATCTGGCCGGGCCCGCGCCCCGGGACCGGTCCGAACCCACGGGGCTGCTGGTCGACACCGCGCGCACCGACGTGCGCGGCGCCGTGACCGTCGAGGCCCCGGCCGGTTCGGTGTTGGTGTTCCCCGGCCTCGCCGTGCACCGCTCCGGCCCCAACCGGACGGCCTCGGACAGGCGTTCCCTGCTGCTGTGCTTCCAGCCGGCCGGGCGGCCCGAGCTCGCCGCCCTGCCCTACCGCGCCGAGCGGCTGGCCGACCTGCCCTGACCCCCTCCCCGTACCGCGCCCCACCCCGCAACCCCCGCGGCACTTCCCGGTGCCGCGCACGCCCCTGCCCGCACCCACACGAGAAAGAACCGCCATGTCTCCCACACAGCCGCAGTCCGTGCCGGAACTCCAGCAGGCCGTCCTGGAAGGCGCCTTCGGGCCGCTCCCCGGTGAGCTGGCCGTCACCAGCGCCTTCTGGCTCCACCACACGACGCGCCTCGCCGGCAGCCAGGTCACGTACCGCAACCACTATCTGCTGCTCCGCTCCGGGGACGCCTTCGGCGCCTGCTCCTTCGAGTCCGGGGAGCTCCCCCCGGACTTCTGCTCCGACGCCTCCGGACACACCCTCGACACGCTGATCCGCCACGAGTCGGCGCCGGTGCGCGTCGCCGCGCTCGACGCCTACCTCGGACGCGTACGGCCGCACCGCGACGCGGCGACCGCCGAGACCGTCACCCTGCCGACCGGCACGCCGGAGGTGCGGGCGCAGGCCAGGGACGCGGCCGTCGCCGGGCTCCTCGACATCGCCCCGGGGGCGAAGGTCGCGCTCATCGGGGTCGTCAACCCGTTGGTCGCGGCGATACGCGAGCAGGGCGGCGTCCCGCTGCCCTGCGACTTCAACCTGCGCGCCACCCACTGGGGCGACCCCGTCACCGACGACATGAACCAGGTGCTGGCCGAGGCCGACGCGGTCGTCGCCACCGGCATGACCCTCAGCAACGGCAGCTTCGACCGGATCCTGGAGCACTGCCGCAAGCACGCGATCCCGCTGGTGGTGTACGCCCAGACCGGCAGCGCCGTCGCGCGGGCCTTCCTCGGCGCCGGCGTGACCGCGCTGTCCGCCGAGCCGTTCCCCTTCTCCCAGTTCAGCGCCGACGCCACCGCGCTGTACCGGTACCGGGCGGAGCGGGCATGAGCAGCGAGACCCGGGGCCCCGCGGCCTCTCCGCAGCCCGCCGGGGCCCCGCCCGGGCCGGCGGGCGACACGGGCCCGAACGCCGGGGCCGTACCCGGCGACCTGCGGATGGCCCGCCTCCTGTGGCCCTTCGTGCTGGCCTCCGCCGTGGGCCTGGTGCCCTTCACCATCTACAGCACCTTCCTCGTCCCCATCGCCGACGAGTCGGACGGCGGCGTCGCGGCACTGGGCCAACTGCGCGGCCTCGGCGGCCTGGCCGCCCTCGCGGTGGGCACCGCGCTGGCGCCGCTGATCGACCGCGTGCGCAGGGAGTGGGCGGTCGCGGGCGGCCTGGCGGTGCTCGCGGTCTCGGCGGCGCTCGGCGCGAGCGGTGACCTCCTCCTGTTGGCCGCCTTCTGCCTGCTGGTCGGCGCCGGTACGGCCGTGCTGAACCCGGCGCTGACCGCCGCCGCGGCCGACCGCTTCGACAACGACGCCGCCGCGGGCCGTGCCGCGACCCTCATCACGGCCACCCAGTCGCTGACCGCGCTCCTCGCGGCGCCGCTCGTGGCGCTGCCGGCCCTGGTGTGGGGCTGGCGGGGCGACCTGTGGGCGATCGCCGCGCTCTGCTCCGCACTGGCCCTGTACTTCCTGCTGCGCGGCCGCCGGAAGGCCGGGCCCGGTGCGGAGGCGGAGGCCGCCGACCGGGCGAAGCGGCCCGGCTACCTGGAATCGTTCCGGCTGCTGGGGGCCCTGCCCGGAGTGGTGCCGCTGGTTCTGGTCGCCATGCTGCGCACGGCCGCGTTCATGGGCTACCTCGCCTATCTCGCCGCGTTCTACGACGAGCGGTTCGGGCTCGCGCCGGAGCCCTTCGCGGTGGTGTGGACGCTCAGCGGCACGTCGTTCTTCCTCGGGAACCTGTTCGCCGGCCGGTTGCTGAGCGCCGAACGGGCGAGGGTCCCCGCGGAACGCCTGATGACGTTCGCGCTGGTGGTGGCGCTGGTCGCCCTGGTGGGCGTCTTCTTCGCCCGGTCGCTCTGGCTGGCCCTGCCGCTGACGGCGCTCGTCGGCGCCGGGCACGCGACGGTCGCGGCCTGTGTCACCACGCTGCTCGTACGGCGCTGCGGCTCCCTGCGCGGCACGGCCCTGAGCGTCAACGCCGCCGGGATGAGCTTCGGTGTCTTCGTCGGCGCCGGGCTCGGAGGGGTGGGCCTGGCCCTCGGCGGCTTCGCGGGCACGGCGGCGGTCCTCGGCGGACTGACCCTGGTGGCGCTCGTCCTCGCCCGCGTGGTCGCCCGGACCTCCGCTTCCGCCGGGACCTCCGCTTCCGCCGGGACCTGAGCGGGCGCCCACCGCGTGCTGTCGCGCACAGCACGCGGTGGCCTTCACGGCCCGGGGCCCGGGGCCCGGAGAACAGCAGCGGCCGATGGGGGCCGGCCGTGGCCGTCACGGCGGCCGGGCGAACAGGCGCGCGGCCCGGCCGGCGCGCGGGCGGCGCCGACGCCGCGCGCGACGACGCGGGAGAGGGGCGCTACCGCCCCGGGAACGGACACCGCCACCACCTCGTGTGCCGCCGCCGCGACAGGCCGCCGGACACGGACGCCGCCGAGGACCGGGTCACCACCGCCGTACGGTCGGCGGGCTTCCCGGGAGGTGCTGGCGCAGGGCGGCGGCGACCAGACCTTCGAGGGCCTCGCGCGGCACGTCGCCGCCGCTCACCAGCCGGTCGAAGACCAGTCCGTCGACGCAGGTCAGCAGGGTGTGAGCGCGGTCCTCGACGTCCCTCACGCCCTGATCGGCGAGGAACAGCCGGACGGCCTCGCGGGCGGCGTTCTCGCGGGGTACGAGGATCTCGCGCAGCTCCGGGTCGCGCACGCTCTCGACGGCGCAGGCGTAGCGGGCGAGCGAGCGGCGACGGCCCTCGCCGGTGAGTCGGCGCCGGGTGAGCAGTGCCATGCCGTCCACCAGCTCCTCGGGGGTGCGGAAGGGCGGGAGCCGCTCGGCCATCGTGTGCAGTTCCTCCTGGTCGAGGTGGACCAGGCGGGTGACGAGTCCGGTGAGCAGCGCGGCCCGGGTGCGGAAGTACGCCGACGTGGTGCCGGGCGGCAGGGCGGCTTCGCGGTCGACCGCCCGGTGGGTCAGGCCGCGGATCCCTTCGTCGGCGAGTACGGCGAGAGCCGCGTCCGCCAGGAGGGTGCGCCGGTCCGAAGTCATGGCTCCTTTCTACACCTGTAGAGCTCCAGGTAAGATCATTCTTCTACAAGTATAGAAGGATCGGGGGTTCGACATGGGTGGCACGGCAGTGGTGGTGGGAGGGGGCATCGGCGGGCTGGCCGCCGCGATCGGCCTGCGCCGCATCGGCTGGAAGGTGACGGTGGTCGAGCGCGCGTCCGTGCTCGACGACGCGGGGGCGGGCATCTCACTGGCCGCCAACGGCCTGCGGGCCCTGGACGAACTCGGCGTCGGCGGGGCGGTGCGGGCGGCCTCGCGAGGCCAGTACAGCGGCGGCACCCGCACACCGGGGGGCGGTTGGCTGGCCCGGATGGACGGGGCCGCGCTGGAGAGGGCGGTCGGCGCGCCGATCATGGGCATACCGCGCTCCACCCTGCACCGGCTGCTTCGCGAGGCCCTGCCCGCCGAGGCCCTGCTGATCGGCTCCGAGGCCGGCCCGGTCCGGCAGATCGACCCGGGGACGGTCCGGGTGAACTGCGGCGGCACGGCCCTGGACGCCGATCTGGTGGTGGCGGCCGACGGCATCGGCAGCAGGGTGCGCGGCCTCCTCTTCCCGGCCCACCCCGGCCCGGTCCACAGCGGCTCGACGGTGCTGCGCGCCATCACCGGGCGAGCGGTCGGGCTGCGCACCGACTTCGAGCTGACGTGGGGGCGGGGGGCCGAGTTCGGCCACATCGCCTTCCGCGACGGGCGGGCCGAGTGGCACGCCGTCCTCAGCCTGCCCGCCGGGACGCGGTTCGCCGACCCCCTGGCCGAACTGCGCCGGCGCTTCCACGGCTGGCACGACCCGATCCCCGCGCTGCTCGACGCGACCCGTCCCGACGCCGTGCTGCACCACGACGTCAACGAAGTCCGCACGCCGCTCCCGTCGTACGCGGTCGGCCGGATCGCGCTGCTCGGTGACGCGGCACACGCGATGACCCCCAACCTCGGCCAGGGTGCCTGCCAGGCGCTGGAGGACGCCGTCACCCTCGCCGCCGCCCTCGCCTCCGAACCCACCGTCGAAGCCGCCCTCGCCCGGTACGACGCCGAACGCCGCCCGCGCAGCCAGGCCGTCGCCCGCGCCGCCCGGCAGGCCGGGCGGATGGGGCAGCAGCTCTCCCACCCACTGGCCGTCGCCCTGCGCAACACGGCGATGCGGCTGACGCCTTCCCGGGCCGCCGTGCGCATGATCCTCCGGCACCACGGCTGGGTCCCCCCACGGTTGGGCTGACCCGCCCCGCACCCGGGCGACCCACCGGCGGACCGTGCCGCGCGGCGCGGGCGTCCCCGCCGGGGCCGCCGGCCGCTCCGGTGCCACCGCCGCTGCCGGCCCGGCGCCGGTTTCGCGACCGGACCGGGGCCGTCGCCCGGCCGCGCCGCGCACCCCGCCCCTCCCCCGCCGGCCGGGGCCGCGGCTCGGCGAGGACCGCCACCCGCCTCTGAGGCACGGCACCCCACCCGTGACCGCCCGTCGCCGCGTCCCCCACGGCTCCGGACCGGGCGAGGCGCGCCGGGCGGTTGCGCCCGCCCCGGGCCGTTCGGCCACGAGGCCCCGCGGGCCGGTCGGGCCGCCACCCCGCGGGGCGCGGGGACGGGGCCGGGGCCGGGGCCGGGCCGTACGCCGTGGTCTGCGGGAGGAGGGGTTCGAGGTCGTTCCGTGACGGCCGTTCCGTGGCGCCGGACGCCCCGCCGGGAGGAGACGGCCTCTCAGCCGCTCCGGAGCGGTGGGGAGTCAGGCGCTGATGGCCTGGTGGAGGGTGGGGCAGCAGTCGATGACGGTGTCGAGACCGACCAGCCGGATGGTGCGGAGCACGGGTTCGGTGGGTGCGGCCAGGCGCAGCCAGCCGCCCGCCCCGGTGACGGCGTGGTGAGCGGCGATGAGGAGGTTGATGCCGCTGGAGTCCATGAAGGTCACCCGCCCCAAGTCGAGCACGACACGGGGACGGGGAACGCCCGAGGTGTCCAGTGCCCGACGGAGCCGGTCGCCGGTGTGGTGGTCGATCTCGCCGGCCAGGGTGAGGACGCGAACGCCGTCGGTGGTGGTGGAGACGACCGACAGCTGGTCCGGCTGCTCAGCCTGTTCAGTGCCTGCCATCCGTTCATCAGCCATGTCGGTGATACTGGCACACCGGGGCCTTCGCCGGGAGGACCGCCTGCCGTGGTACAGGGCTGCCCCGTGTGGCGGAAGCAACAGTGGCGCGCAGGGCGTGCATCGCCGACGTGGGGGTACGCGCGGGGGAGCGAACGGGGTAGCGAAGGCGGCCGTGATGGAACCAGTTCCCTCGGGAGAAGACGGCACGGCACCGGACGGGTGCGCCACACGGGTCACGGCCGCACTGGCCGGGGACGGCGCGTGCATCGCCCGGGCCCGGCACTTGGCCGCCGACTTCCTCTCCCGGGTGCGGGTCGAACGCGGCCTGCCGGTCTCGCCCCGGGCCGTGGACCTGACCCAGCTGGTGGTGAGCGAGCTGGTCACCAACGCCTGCAAGTACGCGCCGGGCCCGGTGCTGATGGACCTGTGCATCACCGGCGAGATGGTCGAGGTGGTGGTGCGGGACTCCGATTCGGAACTGCCGGTGGCCCGCGCCGCCGAGGTCGGCCGGGTGGGCCAGCACGGCCTGGAGATCGTGATGGCCGTCGCCCAGGGCTTCGAGGTCCAGCGCGAACCCGTCGGGAAGCGCGTCACCGCCCGCATCGCCCTGCTGGACGACCCGGGTGGCGCCGTCGCCGGGCGCCGGCCCCTGTGACGGACGCGGTCAGGCCGCGTCGCTTCAACCGGTGAACCGGCGGTGACCGATGGCGGCCCGGGG
Source organism: Streptomyces tamarix (assembly GCF_032423885.1). Lineage (NCBI taxonomy): Bacteria > Bacillati > Actinomycetota > Actinomycetes > Kitasatosporales > Streptomycetaceae > Streptomyces > Streptomyces tamarix. Next base: position 10,717 of record NZ_JAWCTQ010000059.1, read on the forward strand.
CGGCCGATGAAGGCCGACGAGAGCCGACGGGGGATCCCGGCGGTCGGCGATGCCGGTGAGGGCGAGGGAGCGTTCACCGGGATCGACGCCGCCCGGTGGTCAGAAGCTCCGGTGGTCAGAGGCTGGAGAACAGGTCGTCGAGCGGGGCCGGGACGCGGTCGGGGTCGAGGGCCTCGACCAGGACGCGACCGTAACGGATCTTGCGTCCCTTCTTCGTGCCGAGGAAACGCCTGAACTGCCGCTGCGGGGCGCGGCCCCGCTGTGCGGGCTGGCGCAGGAAGGTCTGAAGGGCACGCAGGTCGCCTTCCGCCCCGACGAGTTCCTCCACCCGTGTCACGCCCAGCGCGCGGATGAGCTCGTCCTCCAGGTCCGCCGCGCAGACGAAGAAGTCCTGCCGTGCCGCACCGGCCCGTTCGAAGGCGCGGGCGTAGTAGGAGCGCTCCGCCTCGTCGCACAGGCCCGTGAGGCGGAGACCCAGGCCGGTCGGGCCGAGGAGCCGGACGTACCGTCCGATGCTCATCGCACCGCCGATCGGCAGGACGCAGACCCCCTCGGCCGCCAGGTTCCGGCCGCGTCCGTCTGCCAGGGCGTCGACTGCCGCGACGTCGCTCGCCCCTTCGAGCAGGACGGCCACCCGAACGGGCAACCGCGCGGCCAGCTCGCGCGCGGGGTCGCCGGGGCCGCCTCCCGCCCATGCGGTGACCGCGTCCCGGAACTCCCCCATGTCAGCCATGTGACGAGTCTCAGCCCGTCCCGGCCGCAGCGCGAGGGAATTTCCGCTCCGGTCCCGTCCGGGCTCGCCGGCTTCGGGCATGACGGGGGCGTGGGGACCGAGGGCGACGGTCGGGCCGGAGTGCCCGGGCCACCGGAGGGGCGTGACGACGGGCCCGGCTCCGAGGACGGCCGGAGCACGGGCTGTCGGGGGGCGGAAGCCGTCCCTGGTGGTGCGGAGCTGGCCCTGGTCGCCGCGTCGATGGCGAAATCCCGCCATGCCCGAAGAGCCTCCGACCGGTCCTCCAGGCGGATGGGACCTCCCAGAACGCCCCCCGACAGGCGGGGTTCGGCTCGCCTCCCCTCGCGCGGAGGTGAGCCGTGGCCCCGACGGACGTGACGATGCCGATCAGCAGCAGGAGCCGGACGTACTTCGTGGTCTTCGCCCGGCACGTCACCGCCGAGGTGATGAGTAACTGGATCGGCTCGCCGGCCGTGTCGGCCGCGAGGTCCACCCCGTGGCCGACGGGCGCCCGCCCGCCCCGGTGGCGTCGAGCCGCACTTCCTGCCGCCGTACTCGCCGGAGCCGAACCCCGACGAACCCTGACGAACGCTAACGAACGCTGACGAACCGGTCCACGCGGACCTCAAGCACGACCTGCCCGAGCAGCACCGGACCGGGGGTCCGACCGAACCCGCCACCGAGACCCGGCGCTTCCCGAAGACGCCGACGCCGGCCACGCGTCGTCCGCTACGCCCGGAACGAGATCCCTTCGGGTTTCTGGCCGACCACTGTCCGGTGGCTCGGGTCGAGTTGCTCAGGCCGAGCACTGGCGTTCCGCCGCACCCCCTCCGGACTTCTCCTCTTTCACGAAAAGCCGGATGGCGCCGGAACCGCACTCGCCGTCCCGTCGACGCTCCGGCCTTGTGTGATCCGCCTGACAGTGGTCCGCCGTCCCCGCCAGACTGGGAGGCGTGCTCCAGCGAACTCCCAGGCGCTCGCGCCTCCGTACCGCCCGGGCCCTCTCTTTCGGCGCCCTGGCCGCGGCCGGACTCGTCTTCGCCGTCTGCGTGGTGGCTCAGGACAACAGCGACGACCGCGACACCGTGGCCGCGATCGCCGGCCTGTTCGTCGGCCTGGCCGCGCTGGTCCCTCCGCTGCTGGAGTACTTCCGCACCGCGGAGGCGCCTCCGGATCCCGCCGCCCTCGCCGACGACCTCGCGCTCAAGCTGAGGGAGCAGTGGCTCGACGAGGCGCAGGGACGCCGCCTGCGCGATCCGCGGGTGCTGCCGTTGGCGTGGGCGACGACCGAGAGGGACATCGCCGACACCCTCCGCACCGGCCCCGCCGGCTCCCGCGTCCTGCGGGTGAGGCTGGACGGCCGGTTGGAGGGCCGGTTCGACGACGTGATCGCCCGCCTCGCCGAAGGCTACGACCGCGTCCCCAACCGCCGCCTGGTCGTCGTCGGCGAACCCGGCTCCGGCAAGACCGTCCTCGCCGTCCTCCTCACCCTCGGCCTGCTCGCCGCCCGGGAGCAGGGCGCACCGGTCCCCGTCCTGTTGCCGGTCTCCTCCTGGGACCCGGTCCGCGAGCGGCTGGACGACTGGATGGTCCGCACCATGGCCCAGCCCTACTACAACGGCCGCACCGACATCCCCCGCACCCTCCTCGCCCACGGCCTGCTGATCCCCGTCCTCGACGGCCTCGACGAAATCCCCGAGTCCGCCCGCCGCAGCGCGATCCGCGCCCTCAACCGGGCCACCGGCACCGACCTCCCCCTGGTCGTCACCTGCCGCGCCGTCGAGTACGAGGAACTGATCCGCGGCGGCGCGCCCACGCTGCGCCAGGCCGCGGTCGTCGAGGTCCTGCCCGTCGCGCCGACCGACGTCATCACCTACCTCCAGGACGCGGACCGGCCGCCCGGCGTCGACTGGGAACCGGTCTGCGCCCACCTCCGCACCCAGCCGGACACCCCGCTGACCAGGGCGCTGTCGACTCCGCTGATGGTCACCTCCGCCCGCCTGGTGTACTGCCGCGGCGGCGATCCCGCCGAACTCCTCGACACCAGCCGCTTCGACTCCCAGTACGCCGTCGAGGAGCACCTCCTGCGCGGCCTGGTCGACGCCGCCTACGCCCCCGAGGACACCGGCCCCGAGGGCACCCGGCACCAGGGCCCCTGGACCGCGGAACAGGCCCACGCGTACCTGGCGTTCCTCGCCCGCTACCTCCACGAGCACCGCGAGCGGGACCTGGAGTGGTGGCGGCTCAGCGGCCGTCTGCTGTCCCCCCGTGCGGGCGTGTGGCCCGGCTTCGGGCTGGGAGGGCTGCTGATGGGGGGCGTCATGGTGTGGTCGCTGCTGAGTGGGGACCCGGGGCCGGACAGCCACGCCGGCGCGTTCGCCTTTTCCATGGTCGTCGGCATCGCCTTCGCGCTGCTCAACTCCCTCGTCTGGTACGCCTCCCGGTCACGTCCGCCGGGGCGGCTGACCTGGTCGTTCACACAGTCCCGAAGGCGGCTGCACGAGGGGTTCCGTGCGGGAGCGAGCCTCTCCGCGTTGGTCCTCCTCCCCCTCAGCGCGACGTTGTTCGGGGCTAACGTCCTCGGAGACCCGGCGAACAGCCGGACGCTGTCGGGGCTGGAGGAACTCGCGGAACTGGCCGGTGTCTCGGTCGCGCTCGTCGTGGTCGCCGGCCTGGGCTTCGCCGTCCACAAGTGGTTCGACGCGCCACCGGCGCACGCCGCCCAGGTCAGTCCCGCGCTCCTGCTGGCCCAGGACCGGCGTTCGTCGATCGTCAGCGCCGGTGCGGCGGGGGCGGTGGTGGCCCTGTTGGGACTGCCCGCTTGGTTCGCGGGGTGGTTCGGCGGCAATCTGCTGCTGCGGTCCCTGACGAACTGGGCGGGGCGGCCCGCGCGGTTCGACCTGACGATGCTCCTCGCGGAAAGTTGGGAGGACGTCTACGGAGGCTTCGAGGACTGGCGTGACCCGGTCGGGACCGGTCTGCTGCTGCCCGGGGCGATTCTGTCCCTCCTGCTGCTCATGAGCCGGGCCTGGCCCCGTTTCGTGGTGGCCCGGATCTGGCTGGCGGTGACGGGGAAACTGCCGTGGCGGCTGATGGACTTCCTCGCGGACGCGCGGCGGCGCGAGGTCCTCCGCCAGGTGGGCGGCGCCTACCAGTTCCGCCACATCCGGTTGCAGGAGACACTGGCCGGTGAGGCGGCGCCTCCGGCTGCCGAGGCCGCCGACGCGCGCGTCGACGTCCGGCGCAGGACGCTCCTGGCGGCCGGCATCGCCGTCGTGGCCGCCGGCGCCGCCGGGGCGTTCGCCTGGCGCCACTGGGACTCGAGTGTCGCCCAGTTCACCGACCCCGCCGGGCGATCGGTGAGAGCGGTGCGGTTCAGGCCCGGAACGGGTCGTCAGATCGCCCTGGCCTTCAAAGAAGGCCCGGTGCTGCTGTGGGACGACTGGTCGCGTGCCGCCTCGCGCTTCCCCAGTGGCGGACGGGGCAGCGGGCTCCGCGAGGTACGGGGGGTGCCTGTCGACACACGCGGCCTTGAGTTCTCGGCCGACGGCGGCACCCTCTTCGTCCCCGGCGCCCAGGGCGTTTCGGCCCTCCGGCTGAGCGATCTCACCGTGGCCGACACGCTGGTGCCGGGCCCGTCGGAAGAAGTGGAGGGCGTGGCCTCCACGCTGTATCTCGCCCTCGACCCCGGCAACCGGTACATGGCGGCCTTGGACGACTACGGCTACGTGACCGTCTGGAAGCTGGGCGGACCCTCCGCGGAGCCCCGGGGCGGCGGTCGTCCCTACCGGGTGCGCGGCACCCGGCTCGACGTGCCCCTGGAGAAACCGACCGGCCTCGCGTTCCTCGACGACGGCACGCTGCTCGTACTGGCACCCCCCGGAGCCTGGCGCAGCGGGGCGCCCGACTCCGGTCAAGGGGAAGAGGCGCTGACAGGCACGCGGTACGCCCTGACCACCGACGGCCAACCCTTTGACATGTCGTACGGCGGCTTCGGGAACTCGCTCCTCGTGAGCCGTTTCGACGGGCGGCTCGCCGCGGTCGGCCCGGGCAGGACGGAACTGTGGCGGGCGTCGGGCGACGGCGGGGAGGGCCAGTGGTCCCCGCCTCAGCACCTACCGGCCATGCGCGCCGGGGCCTTCCACCCGACGGCGCCGTTGCTGGCCCTCTCCCAGTACCGGGGCGACGTCACCACGGGGGACGCCCCCGTGAACGAGTACGACACCGACTTTGAGGGCGGTGACGTCCACCTCTACCGCTACGGCGAGGACCCGTGGAGCCTCCCCCGGCGCCTGGCCACCCTCCGCGGTCACGCGGCCCCCGTCTTCTGCCTGGACTTCAGCCCCGACGGCGCGCACCTGGTAACCGGGGACGACCAGGGCACGGTCCGCGTCTGGGACGTGAGCGAGTGGTCGCACAACGGCCTGTGACACCCGCGGCCGTCGAGGCGGACGGGCAAGCCCCGAGCCCGGCCGCCTACCCGCCGCTTCACCCCCGTACCGGCCGCCTTCAGCGGTGCCCGAAGGCCGCCGCCACGTCCTCACGGCCCCGCCGACGACCCGGAAACCGCCATCCTCTCGGGTCGGTACGCGACATCACCCACCGCGAGGAACCCACGGCCCATCGGAACCGGACCTCCCCGCCCGGGGGCGTTGCACGCTCAGACGAGCACGGTCTGGTTTTCGCGCTCCTCTTCCGGAAGGACGACGAACACGCCGGAGCCGATGGGGTGTTCCGCTGACGCCCTGCGGACGCGGGCGGCCCATTCCTCCGAAGGCCACCGGGTGTTCTCGTCCCAGCGAACCCACGCCAGGTCGTGAGCGTCGAGGTCTCCGCCCGTGAGGTCCTCTCCGAGGAAGTCGTTGGCCGCGGCCATGAGGTTCTCGCAGGCGGCGGAGAGATCCGCGAAGAGGCGCGTGCCGAGATCGTGCGTGTGCCAGAAACCGAAGTCCCAGGAAAGCGTCCGGGTCATCTGCTCGATCACGTGGGCGACCCGGTGGTCGAGGGAGAAAGCGAGTGGGAGCGCGTCGTTCAGCAGGTGGCGAAGCCAACGGGCGGAACCCCGCTGACCGGACTTCTCGGCCAGGGCCGCCGTGTACCGCTGCACCGTCCTCAACCGGTCCGCGAGGGCCAGGAGCGTGTCGCGGTGCCGCAGTCTCGACGCCGCCGGCGCCCTCCTCCACTCCGCCGTCACCACGGCGAGACCGACCGATCCGACCAGGGCGTCGGTGGTCGTCGGTGCGACGGTCCGACCGCCACCACTCCTGGGTGCGGGCGCGGGTCGGAAGCCCGGCGAGCGGCGGGACACCACGGCCACGACACGGCCGACGAAGGATTCGGCAGCGAGGCTCACACCCCACCCCCGTTGCTCGCCGGGGGCGTGGCGTTCGGCTGGCCGGCGGTCGACGACGGTTGAGCGGGCGGCGGGACCGCCTGCTGCTGGGCCTGCTCGACCACACCGTTCAGGGCGGCACGACCCGCACTCCTGACCATCAAGGGCGCCAGTGTCGCGGCCTGTTGAACGGCCGTGAGCGCACCGAGCCCGACGAGAAACGACACCAGGGGATTGACGGCCTGGGGATAGCTGGCGGCGATGACGCCGGTCAATGCCCCGCTGACGAACAACCGGAGCACGGTGGCGACGCCGTAGGCCCGCCACCCGGGTGCCGGAAGACGTGTTTCCCCGGGCCGCACATCAGGGCTGCGCAGTGGTGGGTCGATGGTCTCCGACTGCACGTTCCAGGGCAGTTGCCGATGCCATTTGATGGATTTGATGATGTCGACGGCCTCCATACTGGCACCGCCGGCAGCCCCCACCCACGCCGCCATGAGCCAATCCATACTCGGAGAGTAGGCGGGACACGGGCCGGGGGGAAGCGGATTCGCACGTCCGGCGACGGCGGTCGTAGCGGGCGCGGCAGCACGAGGAACGAGACCGGCCCTCGGCCGGGTGAGCGTGGGCCCACCCGGGCCGGACCTGCCGCTCACGGGGTCGCAGGGCCTTTGCGGGGTGGAGCACCCGGGACTCGCGGGGACGACGGTCACGGGCGAGCCTGTCACCGGGCGGCGTTCGAAGCCGGTGGCCGCCCGGGAGCCGGCACCCCGGTGGCCTTCCGGGAGCCGGCACCCCGGTGGCCTTCCGGGGGCCGGCACTCCGGTGGGTCCGGTCCGCCGGGGCAGGGGCGTCCCGTCGTCCGCGGATCCGGAGGGTGGAGTCGCCGAACAGCGGGGCCTCAGACGGGTGCGGGGGCGCGGAGGGCGGCGGTGCGTCCGGCGGGACCGGAGCCGACGGCGTCGCGCCTCCCGCTCACGCCGTCCCCCGCTCGCTCACGCCGCCTTCTCCGGGGCGATCTCCTCGATCAGGCCCTCGACGAGGGTCTTGATCTCGTCGCGGATCGGGCGTACGGCCTCGACGCCCCGGCCGGCCGGGTCCTCCAGCCTCCAGTCCAGGTAGCGCTTGCCGGGGAAGACCGGGCAGGTGTCGCCGCAGCCCATGGTGACGCAGACGTCCGACTCCTCCACGGCGTCGGCGGTGAGGAGCTTCGGCGTCTCCCGGGAGATGTCGATGCCGACCTCGGCCATGGCCTCGACGGCGGCCGGGTTGACCTGGTCGCCGGGGCGGGAGCCGGCGGAGCGGACCTCGACGCGGTCACCGGCCAGGTGGGACAGCCAGGCGGCGGCCATCTGGGAACGTCCGGCGTTGTGGACGCAGACGAACAGGACGGACGGCTTGTCGGCCATGGTGATCGTTCTCTCCCGTCGCGCGGCGGCACCCGGCCGCCGATGACTTCAGCCCCCGCTGATACCAGCAGTTGGTGATGTGACAGTATCAGCACATGCTGACTTCAGTCGATCCTGATGTGATCCGGGCGCTGGGCGATCCGCTCCGCCTGAAGATCGTGACCCTGCTGGCGCGCGAGACGCTCTGCACGACGCACCTGGTCGAGGAGACCGGAGCCAAGCAGACCAACCTGTCCAACCACCTGAAGGTCCTGCGCGATGCCGGGCTGGTGGAGACCGAGCCGTGCGGACGCTTCACCTACTACAAGCTCAGGCCCGAGGTCCTGGCCGGGCTCTCCGAGCGGTTCGCCGAACTGGCCGCCTCCGCCCGTACCGCCGGCGAGAACAAGAGGGCCTGCCCGTGATCCCCACCGAGCCCACCACCGCCCCCGCCCGGGGCGCCGGCCCGGCCGGGGACGACTCGATCGTCAAGAAGCTCTCCACCCTCGACCGCTACCTCGCCGTGTGGATCCTGCTGGCCATGGCCGCCGGCCTGGGCCTGGGCCGGATCGTCCCGGGCATGAACGACGCGCTGGCGAAGATCGAGATCGGTGGGATCTCCCTGCCGATCGCGCTCGGGCTGCTGACCATGATGTATCCGGTCCTGGCGAAGGTCCGCTACGACAGGCTGGATGCCGTCACCGGCGACCGCCGGCTGATGGTCTCCTCCCTGGTCGTCAACTGGGTCCTCGGGCCCGCGGTCATGTTCGCGCTCGCGTGGGTCTTCCTGCCGGACCTGCCCGAGTACCGCACCGGCCTGATCGTCGTCGGGCTGGCCCGCTGCATCGCCATGGTGATCATCTGGAACGACCTGGCCTGCGGCGACCGCGAGGCGGCGGCCGTCCTGGTGGCCCTCAACAGCGTCTTCCAGGTCATCGCGTTCGGCCTGCTGGGCTGGTTCTACCTCGACCTGCTGCCCGGCTGGCTGGGCCTCGGCGACGGCGAGCACCTGGACGTCTCGATGTGGGAGATCGCCCTGAACGTGGTCGTCTTCCTCGGCGTCCCGCTGCTGGCCGGCTTCCTCACCCGCCGGATCGGTGAGCGGAGGATGGGCCGCGAGGGCTACGAGGCGAAGGTCCTGCCGAAGATCGGGCCCTGGGCGCTGTACGGGCTGCTGTTCACGATCGTCGTCCTCTTCGCGCTGCAGGGCAGGACCATCACCTCCCAGCCCCTGGACGTCGCCCGGATCGCGCTGCCGCTGCTGGTGTACTTCGCAGTCATGTTCTTCGGCACCTTCCTCCTCGGCAAGGGCCTGGGGCTCGCCTACGACCGCACCGCGACCCTCGCCCTCACCGCGGCGGGCAACAACTTCGAGCTGGCCATCGCGGTCGCCATCGCCACCTTCGGCGTCACCTCCGGCCAGGCCCTGTCCGGCGTCGTCGGCCCGCTCATCGAAGTGCCGGTCCTGATCGGCCTGGTCCACGTCGCGCTCGCCTGGCGCAGGAGGTTCGCCACCGCCTCCCTGACGACGGCGCCGTGACGCGGCGCGTGGACGTGGTGGGCGGCGGCCGGACCTGTCCTGCCGCCCGTCATCCCGGCGTACCCACCGCCTAGATGCTCGGGCCCGCTGCCGCGCCGTCTCCTTGCTGCGGCTCCGCCGTCCTGGCCGGTACCAGGACGGCGAGGGTGCTGCGTGCTTCGCGCCGCGGCGTGCGGCGCCGGGCGAAAGTCACGGTGAGGGCGAGGGCCGAGACCGTACCCCCGTAGAACACGGCGGCGATCGCGAAGAGGAGCCCGATCGTCATCGGGCACGCACCTTTCTTCCCCCGTTCGGCCCGCCCGGCTCACAGCCCGGGGCGGGTGCTGATGCGTTTCCCCTCCACCGCATGCACGCCGACAACCTCCGTCCGGTGCCCGGCTGTGCGGCGGGCCTTCGCGGTCACGGCGGTGGCGGCCCGCCGGAAGAGGCCATCGGGCCGGTGCCCGCCCCTGGAGCGGCCGCCGGCCCGATGCGGTCCTCGGCGGGTCAGTGGCCGGCGGCGAGTTCGCCGCTGAGCCTGCCGTGCAGGTGGGCGCTGGGGGCGTTCAGGCCGGTGATCTCGACGGTCTTGCCGCGCTGGGCGTACTTCGCCTCGATCGCGTCCAGGGCCGCGACGGAGGAGGCGTCCCAGATGTGCGCGGCCGAGAGGTCGATGACGACCCTCTTCGGGTCGCCCGCGTAGTCGAACCGGCCGACGAGGTCGTTGGAGGAGGCGAAGAACAGCTCGCCGGTCACGGAGTAGACGACCGTGGTGTTGTCGGGGTCGGTGACGGCGGTGACGTGGGCCAGGTGGGCGACGCGCCTGGCGAAGACGGCCATGGCGGTGAGGGTGCCGGTGACGACGCCGATGGCGAGGTTGTCGGTGGTGACCACGACGACCACGGTGACGGCCATGACGGCGATCTCACCGGCGGGCATCCGCTTGAGCGTCTTCGGGGCGACGGAGTGCCAGTCGAAGGTGCCGAAGGCGACCATGACCATGACGGCGACGAGGGCGGCCATGGGGATGTCGGAGACGACCGGGCCGAAGACGACGCACAGCACCATCAGGAACACGCCCGCCAGGAAGGTCGAGACGCGGGTGCGGGCGCCGGAGACCTTCACGTTGATCATCGTCTGGCCGATCATGGCGCAGCCGCCCATGCCGCCGAAGAAGCCGGTGACGATGTTTGCGATGCCCTGGCCGATGGACTCGCGGGTCTTGGAGGAGTGGGTGTCGGTGATGTCGTCGACCAGTTTGGCGGTCATCAGCGACTCCATCAGGCCGACCAGCGCCATGGCGAGCGCGTAGGGGGCGACGGTGGCCAGGGTGTCCAGGGTGAAGGGCACGTCGGGCAGACCGGGCACCGGCAGGGAGGAGGGCAGTTCTCCCTTGTCGCCCACGGTGGGAACGGCGATCCCGGCGGCGACGGTGATCGCGGTGAGGGCGACGATGGAGGCCAGGGGGGCCGGGATCACCTTGGTGACCTTCGGGAAGAGCACCATCAGCGCCAGACCGCCGATGGTCAGCGGGTAGACCGGCCAGGGCACGTCGCGCATCTCCGGCACCTGCGCCATGAAGATCAGGATCGCGAGGGCATTGACGAATCCGGTCATCACCGAGCGGGGCACGAACCGCATGAGCTTGGCCACGCCGACCGCGCCGAGGACGACCTGGAAGACACCGGCCAGGATGACGGTCGCGATCAGGTGGCCCAGCCCGTGCTCGCGGTTCACGGGGGCGATGACGAGGGCGACCGCGCCGGTGGCGGCGGAGATCATGGCGCGGCGTCCGCCGACGACGGAGATCGTGACGGCCATGGTGAACGAGGCGAACAGACCGATCGCCGGGTCCACGCCGGCGATGATCGAGAAGGAGATGGCCTCCGGTATCAGGGCCAGGGCGACGACGAGGCCGGCCAGGACCTCCGTGCGCCAGACCTTCGGGTCGTCCAGCCAGTCCGGGCGCAGGCCGCGCAGGCGCGCGGCGGGAGTCACAGCGGGGGAAGACAAGGAGATGCGTACCTGTCGTGCTCGGGCACACCCCGCCGGCGGGCCGGGGCGTGCGGGAAGGACGCGCGGGAGCCGGACCGGCACCCCCGCGGGCGACCCGAGGGGCGGGCCGGAAGTCGAGGGGAGGGACGGGAGGCGGGGCCTGCGCGGGCGCGCGGGCGGCTCACATCCGGGGGCGGGGGATCACGGCGGGCAGGCGGCGGCGGGGCGTCATGGGCTCGCGCACGCTCTCTCCTGCAAGAATCAGATCTTCGCCGGGGGCGCCATCGGCCCCGGAACCGCGGCGGCGGGACGGTCGGGCCGCCCTCGCCGCCACAACCCTACCCTAACGTTAGGGTAGGGATGGGCGAGGTCGTACGGGACGCGACCCGCCGCGAAGAGGAGGGTCGGCGTCGTGGGCGTGGACGGCAAGCACATGCAGATCGGCGAAGTCGCCGCGCGGACCGAACTGTCCCTGCGCACCATCCGCCACTACGAGGAGACCGGGCTCGTCATCCCCTCGGCACGCTCGCAGGGCGGCTTCCGCCTCTACACCGAGAACGACGTCGCCCGCCTCATGGTCATCCGGCGGATGAAGCCCCTCGGCTTCACCCTGGACCAGATGCGCGACCTGTTGGACGCCACCGACCGCCTCGACGCCGGTGCCGAGCTCGGCCCGGAGGAGCGCGAAGCGCTCCTCCAGCGCGTGCGCGGGTACGAGCAGGCCGCGGCGGAGCAGGTGGAGAAGCTGCGCGTCCAGCTCTCCCGCGCCGAGGACTTCGCCGCCACGCTGCGCGCCCGGCTGCCCGGGGGCGACCCGGCCCGCCCCTGACCGTGCGGTGGCCCCGGGGACGGTGTGGACGGCCCTGGGTACGGCACCGCCGACGCGGTCCCGGGGCGCACCGCTCTCCTGGTCGTCCGCGCGGCCGGGCCTTGCCGACGCCCACGCCGACCCCGACGCCGACGCCGGCGGGGTCGTGGCGTTCGGCCGTGCCCGCCGCGTGGGGTCGGGAACCGGGGCGCGTCCGGTTCAGCGGCGCTGCCACTCCTCCGCGAGGAGCCGGTAGGAGCGCACCCGGTCGGCGTGGTCGTGGGTGAGGGTGGTGATGATCAGCTCGTCGGCTCCGGTGGCCTCCTGCAGTTGTTCGAGCTGGTCGGCGACGCGCCCCGGTGAACCGACGAACTGGGTGTCCACCCGGTCGGCCACCAGTGCCCGGTCCGCCTCGGTCCAGACGTGGGCGCGGGCCTCCTCCGGGCTCGGGAAGGGGATGGCGCCCTCGGCGCTGCGGATGCTGCGGACCCACAGGCCGTAACCGGTGGCCAGTTCGCGGGCGGTCGCGTCGTCCTCGGCGACGACGACGTCGGCGGAGACGCTGACGTAGGGCTTGTCGAGGTGGTCGGACGGCTGGAACGCGGCACGGTACCCCTCGGCCGCCTCCAGCACGGTGGCCGGGCTGACGTGGTAGTTCGCGGTGAAGCGCAGTCCGTTGCGGCCCGCGACGTCGGCGCTCTCCCCGCCGCTGCTGCCGAGGATCCATATCTGCACCTCGGCGCCCTCGCCGGGGACGGCGTGCGCCTCGACCCCGTCCTCGGAGCGGTAGTCGCCGCGCAGCAGCGCGAGTATGTCGTCGACCTGCTCGCCGTAGTCCTGGGGGCGGGCGCCCGGCTGGCGCAGCAGCCGCTGCTGGAGCAGGAAGCGCGGCGAGCCGAGCAGGGGTTCGAGGGAGAACTTCGGCGGGATCCTCAGGCCGTTGGGGGCGCGCCCGTCGACGACGGGGATCGTGGTCGGCGGGGCCCCGGCCGCCTGTCCGGAGGGGCGTCCGCCCGAGCGGCCGAGGCCCAGGTCGAGCCGCCCGGGGTGCAGGGCGTCGATCAGGCCGAACTCCTCGACGGTGGAGAGGGCGGTGCGGTGCCCGAGCTGTACGGCCCCGGACCCGATCCTGATCGTGGAGGTCGCGGAGGCGGTCAGGGCCAGCACGACCGCGGGGGAGGCCCCGGCCACGCCCGGGTTGAGGTGGTGCTCGGCGAACCAGTAGCGGGTGTAGCCGAACCGTTCGGCGTGCTGCGCGAGATCGATCGTGTTGCGCAGCGCCTCGGCGGCGGTGGAGCCGGACGTGATCGGGACGAGGTCGAGGACTCCGAGGGGGATGCCGGACATGATCGGGTGCTCCTCAGCGGTCGGTGGGCGCGGACGCGGATACGGGGCCGGGGGCGGGTTCGGGGCCGGGCTCGGCGGGGGTGTCGGCCGGGGGCCTCACGAGGCCGCCCGCCGGGTCTCCGGCTCCGTGCCGGCGTCGGGGTGTGCCAGGCCGAGGTGGTCGCGGAGCGTCGTGCCCGTGTAGTCGTGGCGGAACACCCCGCGTTCCTGGAGCAGCGGGACGACCGTGTCGGCGAACTCGTCCAGGCCGCCGGGGGTGATGTGCGGGACCAGGATGAACCCGTCGGCGGCGTCCGCCTGGACGAAGGCGTCGATGGTCTCGGCGACGGTGGCCGGGGAGCCGACGAACGACTGGCGGGCGGTGGTCTCGATGACCAGCTCGCGGATCGAGAGCTTCTCCGCCGCGGCGCGTTCGCGCCACTCCCTGGCGACGGCGAGCGGGTCGCGGAACGTCCGGACGGCGGCCCGGCCGCGGGCGACGGTGTGCTCGCCGGGTGCCGGGTCGATGTCGGGGAGCGGGCCGTCCGGGTCGTGGCCGGACAGGTCGCGGTTCCAGACCTGCTCCAGGTACGCGATCGCGGTCCGGCCGCTGACCTGCTGGCGGCGCACCTCGTGGGCCAGCTCCTGCGCCTCGGCGTCGGTGTCGCCGAGGACGAAGGTCGCCGCGGGCAGGATCAGCAGTTGGTCGGGGGTCCGGCCGTAACGGGCCAGCCGGCCCTTGACGTCGGCGTAGAAGTCCCGCCCCGCGTCGAGGGTGCTGTGCCGGCTGAAGATCGCGTCCGCGCTGGAGGCGGCGAACTCGCGTCCCTCGTCGGAGTCGCCGGCCTGGAAGACCACCGGGCGGCCCTGCGGGCCGCGCGGGACGTTGAACCGGCCGGCGATGTCGAAGTGCCGTCCCCGGTGGGCGAAGGCCCCGGCCCGCGCGTCCTTCAGGAAGACGCCGGACTCCCGGTCGGCGACGATCTCGTCACCGGTCCAGGAGTCGAACAGTTCGATGGCGGTGGCCAGGAACTCTTCGGCTCTGGAGTAGCGCTCCTCCTCCGGGAGGAAGCCGCCGCGCCGGAAGTTCTCGCCGGTGAAGGCGTCCCAGGAGGTGACGACGTTCCAGGCGGCGCGTCCGCCCGACAGGTGGTCCAGGCTGGCGAACTGACGGGCCACCTCGTAGGGCTCGTTGAAGGTGGAGTTGATGGTGCCGGTCAGGCCGATCCGTTCGGTGACGGCGGCGAGCGCCGACAGGACGGTGAAGGTGTCGGGGCGCCCCACCACGTCCAGGTCGTATATTCGTCCGCCCTGTTCGCGCAGGCGCAGCCCCTCGGCGAGGAACAGGAAGTCGAACTTGGCGCGTTCGGCCGTCCGCGCGAAGTGCGCGAACGAGTCGAACTCGATGTGGCTGCCCGCCCGCGGGTCGCTCCACACGGTGGTGTTGTTGACCCCGGGGAAGTGGGCGGCGAGGTGGATCTGCTTCACGGGCTTGCCCGTTTCCGGCCTGTTCACGGTCGTACGGCTCCTCCGGCTCGGACGGACGAGGGTGCCCCCTGCTCCTGGAGGACCTTCTGCCCGGACGGGGCCGGGACGGGGAAGGGGACCGGGGGCTGGGGGGTGTAGCGGTTGGCGGGGCGGGCGAGCCCCAGCAGCCCGCGCAGGGTGTCCGCCTCGTAGGCGTGCCGGAAGACGCCCCGGCGCTGGAGTTCGGGCACCAGGCCCCGTGTGACCTGCTCCAGGTCGTGGCCGATTGTCCCGGGACGCAGCCGGAAGCCGCCCAGTCCGGCCCGGCGCCGCTCCAGCAGCAGGTCCGCCAGTTGCCCGGGGGTCCCCGTGAACACCTCGGCGTCGCTGGTGAACCCGTGGCCCGCGAGGGCGTCGAGGCGGGCCTTGCGGTCCTTGGCCGCTGCGGGGTCGGCGTCCAGGAACACGACCAGGTCGCCGAAGACGTGCAGCGGCTCCCCGGCCCGTCCCGCGGCGGCCTGGGCGGCGCGGATCTCGGCGACGACGGCGCGGGCCTGGTCCGTGTCGTGCGGGGTGACGTAACCGATGTCGGCCGAACGGCCCACCAACTGGTACGGCACGCTCTGGTGTGCGAGCGCGCTGACGACGGGCTGCCCCTGCGGCGGGCGCGGGGTGATGGAAGGGCCCTTGACCCGGAAGTGCCTGCCCTCGAAGTCGATGTGGTGCAGCTTGTCGCGGTCGATGAAGCGCCCGGTGGCGACGTCGCGGATCTCCGCGTCGTCCTCCCAGCTGTCCCAGAGGCGGCGCACCACCTCGACGTAGTCGGCGGCCTCGTCGAACAGCTCGGCGACCAGTTCCCGGCCGGCCGGGGTGTCCAGGTCGTCGAGGTCGAGGCGCGGGAACGTACGGCGGCCGAAGTGCGCGGCCTCGTTCTGCCGCGCCGACACCTGGACGCGCAGGCCCGCGCGGCCGGTGCTGACGTAGTCCAGGGTGGCGATCGCCTTGGAGAGGTGGAACGGCTCGGTGTGGGTGACCACCGCGGTCGGCACCAGCCCGATGTGCCGGGTCAACGGCGCGACCCGGGCGGCGACGAGCACGGCGTCCAGCCGGCCCCGCACCTGGTCGGTGCGCTCGTCCGGCTCCGTGGGGTGCGCGGACTGGAGCCCGAGCGAGTCCTCGAACGTCACGAAGTCGAGCAGGCCGCGTTCGGCCTCGGAGACGACGGCGGCCCAGTAGCCGGGGGTGAACAGGTCGTGGGGCCGGGCGCCGGGCTCGCGCCACGCGGCCGGGTGCCATCCGGCGCCGTCCAGCGCGACGGCGAGGTGGAGCGGAGGGGGTGCGGACACGAGAGGGATGCCTTCCTGTTCGACCGTACGTGATCACCGGCCCTCGCGCGGAGGGCTCGGCGGCGGGGAGGGGCAGCCGGCTCGCGCGGGGCGCGCGGGCGGTTCGGCGCGGCCCGACGGTTCGTCCCCCTCCCTCGGGGCGACGCCGTTCCCCGACCCCCGGCGGGCCGCCGGTGGCGGCGCGCCACCGTGGTGGCCCCCTGCCGTCGCAGGCTAGGCGGAGCCGGACGGGGGCAGGTGGAGGGCGTATTGCGGTTCCGTGAAATCGCCCGGGGGCGCGGGGGCGGGCCGGGCGGCGGTCCCCTCCGCGACGTGCACCGCCCAGTCCAGGATCTGTACCGCCTCCCCCGCGGCCTCCAGCCCCCGGCAGTGGGCGTGGTGCCTGCGGGCGATGCCCTCCAGATCGAGGTGGGGGCCGAAGGCGGGGTGGGCGGCCAGTCGCCGCGCGTAGGCCCACACGTGCGGATGGTCGGCGATGCGGTGGACCGCGGCGGCGTCCAGGTGCCGGCGGTGCACGCCGTCGAGTTCCACCAGGGTCACCCACAGCCGCACGTCGGCGGCGGTCGGCTCGTCGCCGAGGACGAAGTCCCGGGTGGCGAGCCGCCGCTCCAGTGAGCCCAGGGCGCGGTACAGGGAGGCGAGGGCGGCGCGGCGTGCCGTGGCGTCGGTGCCGGCCTGCCCGGCGTGTTGTGCGGCTCGGCCGATGTGGTGCGCGCAGAGGCGTTCGACGGCGTCGATCTGCGCCTCCGCGCCGCGCGGGTACAGCGCGGGCCGGCCGGGGCCGTCACCGCCGAAGCCCCGGGCCAGGTCGCGCAGGATCTCCGGGGTGTGGGTGCTGACGATCCGTCCCGTCCAGTCGTCGCTCAGTACCGGTGCCGCGGTCGGTCCGGGGTACCGGTGCGCACTGGCCTCGTACAGCGGGCGCAGGGCGGAGTGGCCGCCGTCGGGCTCGTCGGGCACGGCCGGCAGGAGCACCACCGGGAGGACGCCGTCGAGGGCGAGCAGGCTGTGGGTGATGGCGATGCGCAGACAGTGGGGGCAGGAGAGCGAGAGGTGGAGGCGGTAGCGGTGCGGCACGGCGTGGTAGCCGCTGTTCGCGTCGGAGCCGATCCTGCCCCGGAACGGCGGGAGGGACGGCACGGTGGTCGGGGGTGCGGCGGGCATGGGTCTCCCTGGGTCCGGTCCGGCTTCTGGTTCTCGGGACGCGGCGGTCGGCGTGCGTCGGGTGAGGGGCCCTCGGCGGCGGCACGGACCCGTACGCGACGGGGGCGCGGTGCCGGCGGGCGCCGTGGGTTCAGCGCCGGGGGCTCGCCGCGCTGCAGACGCGCAGGAGATCGATGTGGCGGCGGGACGTCAGGAGGAGGGGCGGCCGGCCCGCGCACACGGCGCGGCCGGCGGGCGGCTCCAGACGCTCCATCATTCCCTACCCATCCACTAGGGATCCTTCCCTGGAGTGTCGGGCCGCCCGCGGGTCCCGTCAAGGGGGCCCGCTCCCGGCGCGCTCCGGCCGCGGCCCCCGCTCAGGCCGCCCGCACCCCGGGGCCCGCGGACGGGACCCGCACCGCGGGCCGGGCGGCCCACCCGGAGCGGGCCCGCGGCCCCGGGCGGTGAGGCGCGGCGGGCCGCGGCGCTCATCCGGCGGCCGCCAGCAGGGCCGTACGGCTGTCGAGGGCTTCGGAGAACCGGTCGACGACCCGTGCGAGGGCCTCGGCCGGGCCCGGCGCGACGGTCAGGGAGCCGTCGTCGGCCACCGCGAGGTCCTTGTCGAGCGTGAACCAGCCCTGGACGATGTGCGCGGCGCCCATGGAGCTGAGCACGGGGCGCAGCGCGTAGTCGATCGCCAGGACGTGCGCCGTGGTCCCGCCGGTGGCCAGCGGGAGGACCGTCTTGCCGCCCAGGCCGTACTGCGGCAGCAGGTCCAGCAGGGACTTCAGCAGTCCGGAGTAGGCGGCCTTGTAGACGGGCGTGCCGATCACGACCCCGTCGGCGCGGTCGAACAGCGCGATCGCCTCCACGATCGCCGGGTGCCGGAAGTCGGCGCCGAGCAGGGCGTCGGCGGGGAGGGTGCGGACGTCCAGCGGAACCACCTCGTGGCCCTGGGCCCTGAGCCGTGCGTCCAGGTGGCGGAGGAGGCGGGCGGTACGGGAGGTGGCGGAGGGGCTTCCGGAGACGGACAGGACGGTGGCCATGGTGGACCCTTCGGGGGGTGGGGTTTTCGTGGGACCGGTGCGGGGCCGTGTGTCCGGGCCCCGCACCCTGCGGCTGCTACGCGCCGGTCTCGGGCAGGCCGGGCGGGTTGACCTCGGACTTGGTCACGGCCTCGTCGGCCAGGCCCCAGCGCTCCAGCACCTTCCCGTACGTGCCGTTGTCGATGATCTCGTCGAGCGCGTCGGCGAGCGGCTCGGCCAGTCCGCTGTCCTTCTTGGTGGTGGCCGCGATGAGGCCCTGGAGGGTGTCGCCGGCACCGGAGTAGGTGCCGACGACCTCCGTCTTCCCCGTGGTGGCCGCGTGGTGGGCGGCGGTCGGGTGGGGGCCGAGGTAGAGGTCGATCCGGCCGGACTGGAGGGCGAGGTGCACGTCGCTGTCGTTCTGGTAGTACTTGATGTCCACCGGCTTCCGGCCGGCCTTCTCGTTCTCCTCGCTCCACTCCACGAGCAGTTTCTCCTGGTTGGTGCCGCTGCCGACGGCGACGGTCCGACCCGCCACGTCCTCGGGTCCGGTGACCTTCAGGCCGCTGCCCTTCTTCGCCTCGAAGCCCAGGGTGTCCTTGCGGTAGGTGGCGAAGTCGTACTTCTTCTTGCGTTCCTCGGTGACGGTGATGTTGCTGAAGCCGACGTCGTACTTGCCGCTGTCGAGGCCGACGAAGACGTTCTCCCACGAGGCGGTGGTGAGGCGCAGTTCGAGGCCGAGCACGTCGGCGACCAGGGAGGCGATGTCGGGCTCGACGCCGATGACGGTCTTGTCGTCGGTGGCGTAGAAGGCCAGCGGCGGGGCGGAGCCGGGCGATCCGACGACCTCCAGCGTGCCTCTCTCGCGGATCTCCGCCGGGACCTCGGCGGCGATGGAGTCGACCTTGGCGGTGGTGACGCGGTCCTGGTCGGGGCTGAGGTTGATCTTCGTCTTGGTGCCCGACGCGGCGGCGACCTCGACGGTGCCGCCGTCGGAGGGGGTGCCGCAGGCGGTGAGGGCGAGGGCGGAGGCGAGTCCCAGCGCGGTCGCGGTGGCGCGACGGGTGAGGCCGGTGGTCACGTGCGTACTCCTTGCGAAGGGGAAGAGGGGGGACGGGCGTGGGGGCCGGTCAGAGGACCTTGGAGAGGAAGGCGCGGGTGCGCTCGTGCCGCGGGGCGTCCAGGACGGCGGCGGGCGGACCCTGCTCCACGACGACGCCGCCGTCCATGAACACCACGGTGTCGGCGACCTCGCGGGCGAAGCCGATCTCGTGGGTGACGACGATCATGGTGGTTCCGGTGCGGGCCAGGTCCTTGATGACGTCGAGGACCTCGCCGACGAGCTCCGGGTCGAGCGCCGAGGTGGGCTCGTCGAAGAGGAGCACCTTGGGTTCGAGGGCGAGTGCGCGCGCGATGGCCACCCGCTGCTGCTGTCCTCCGGAGAGCTGCCGGGGGTGGGCGTCGGCCTTGTCCGCGAGCCCCACCCGCTCCAGCAACCGGCGCGCGGTCCCCTCCGCCTCCCCGCGCGGGCGGCGCAGCGCGGAGACCGGGGCCTCGACGAGGTTCTCCAGCACGGTCAGGTGCGGGAAGAGGTTGAAGTCCTGGAAGACGAACCCGATGTGCGTGCGCTGCTTCAGGACCTCCTTCTCCTTCAGTTCGTACAGCTTGTCGCCGGAGCGGCGGTAGCCGATGAGCTCTCCGTCGATGCTGATCCAGCCGCGGTCGACCTTCTCCAGGTGGTTGATGCTGCGCAGCAGCGTGGACTTCCCCGAGCCGGACGGGCCGAGGATCACGGAGACCTCGCCGGTGCGGACCTTCAGGTCGACACCGCGCAGCACCTCCAGCGGGCCGAAGCTCTTGTGGACGCCGCGGACGTCCACCATCACCTCGTTCATCGACTGCCTCCCAGGGGTTTCAGGGGGACGACGGGCTCGTCGCGCCGCTCCGCCGCGGCGCGCAGGGCGCGTACGAAACGCCCGGCGCGCTGGAACGGGGTGGGCGGCGGGGTGCGGTCGGCGCCCCGCGCGAAGTGCCGCTCCACGTAGTACTGCGCGACCGACAGCACGGAGGTGAGGAAGACGTACCAGGCGGTGGCGACCAGCAGCAGCGGGACCACCCGGCCGTTGCGGCCGTAGACCACCTGCACCTGGTAGAAGAGTTCGCCGATCGCCATCACGTAGACCACCGAGGTGCCCTTGAGCAGGCCGATGACCTCGTTGCCCGCCGTGGGCAGGATGGCGCGCATGGCCTGCGGCAGCACGATCCGGCGGATCTGCCGCAGCCGGGGGATGCCCAGGGCGGCGGCGGCCTCGAACTGCCCGCGGTCGACGGCGGCGACGCCGCCGCGGACCGTCTCCGCGGCGTACGCGGCCTGGTGCAGCGACAGGCCGATGAGCGCCGCCCCGATGGTGCCGATCAGGGTGTCGCTGTCGACCGACCAGAACACCGGCCCGAAGGGGATGCCGACGCCCAACTCCTCGTACAGGGCACCGAGGTTGAACCAGAACACGAGCTGGACGATCATCGGGACGGACCGGAAGATCCAGACGTAGGTCCAGGCGACGGTCCGCAGCACCGGGCTGTGCGACAGCCGCATGAAGGCCAGTACGGTGCCCAGGAGGAAGCCCAGCACCGTGGCGCAGGCGGTGAGTTGGAGGGTGACCCCCACCGCTCGGACGATCGTCTCGGACAGGACGTAGTCGCGGAAGACGTCCCACTCCCAGACGGGGTTGGTGGCCAGGCCGTGCGCGAACTGGGCGACCAGCACGGTCACGGCGACGGCCGCCACCCATCGAGCGCGGTGGCGGGCGGGGACGACCTTGGGCGGGGCCGGGTCGTCCCCGGTGGGCGGGGCTTCGGGGCCCGTGCCCGGGGAGGCCGCGCCGGGTGGCGCGACGGCGGAATCGGCGGTGAGTCCCATCGTGGTGTTCTGCTCGGCTCTCAGGTGTGCTCGGACGGATTGATCTGCGAGGTGTCGATCGCGGAGGCGGTGGTGCCCCACTTCTCGAGGATCCGGGCGTACGTGCCGTTCTCGATCAGCTCGTTGACGGCGGCCTGGAACGCCTTGGTGAGGGGGGAGCCCTTCTTGAAGGCGAAGCCGACGTCGAGGCGGTGGTACTCGCCGAGGAAGGTGGTCCGCGCCGCGGGCTGGGCCGCCTGGTGGCGCAGGCCGTTGATGGTCGACATGACCACGTCGATCCGGCCCTGCTGGAGCGCGGTGAGCGTCGCCCCGTTCTCCGAGTAGACCTTCACGTCGTACGGTTTCTTGCCCGCCTTCGCGCACACCCCCTTGTGGGCGATGAGGGTCGCCTCGAAGGTGGTGCCGGCTCCGGTGCCGATGGTCAGTCCGCACAACTGGGTGAGCTCGGTGACCTTCCCCTTGAGCGCGGTGCTGCCCTTCCTCACCGCGAAGCCCTGGCCGTCGTTGATGTAGGTGACGAAGTCGACGCTCTTCAGGCGCTCGGTGGTGACGCCGAAGTTGCCGGTCCCCACGTCGTACTTGCCGCTGCCGAGGGCGGGCAGGATCGTCTCGAAGGACGCGTTCTGCCGCTCCAGCTTCACGCCGAGGACCTTGGCCACCGCGTCGGCGATGTCGATGTCCTGGCCCGCGGGGATCTTGTCCGACCCGTTCGGGTAGTACGCGCCGGGCGGCGTCCCGATGGAGCTGCCGATCCTCAGGGTGCCCGACGCGCGGACGTCGGCGGGCAGCAGGGCGGCCACCGACTCCACCTTGCCCACGGCGGCGACCGGGTCGCCGGCCGGCGCGGCGGACGCCCCGGCGCCCGCCGCCGTGGCGCCGGGGGCGCCGCCCGAGCCGCAGCCGGTCAGCGCCAGTACGGGTGGCAGCGCGAGGGCGGCGATGACGCGCCGCCGGGTTCTGGTCGTGCGAGGGTTCACAGGTCGGCTGCCTTTCCCGGGTGTGCGGGGTGTGTTCCGGTGGTCAGGTGCTTCTCGAAGGGCAGCGGACCGATGGTCTCCGGGTCCGCCTCGACGTCGAACAGGGGGGTGTAGCCGGCGGCCAGGTACAGGCCGCGCGCCTCGGGCTGGCGCGGCCCCGTGGTGAGGTGGATCCGCCGGTACCCGCGGGCGACCGCCTCGCGTTCCAGCGCGGCGACGACGCGTCTGGCGAGGCCGCGCCGGCGGTGGGCGGAGTGCGTCCAGATCCGTTTCAGTTCGGCCGTGGTCCCGTCGTACCGGCGGAAGGCCCCGCCCGCCACCGGCTCGCCGTGTTCGAGGAGCAGGAGCAGTACGCCGCCGCGGGGCGCGGTGAACTCCTCGTCGGGGTAGCGGGAGAGTTCGGCGTGGGCGACCTCGCCGTAGCGGGCCGCGTACTCGCTGCCGAGTTCCCGCAGCATCGGCTCCGCCCGGGGGTCCGACACCTGTACCTGAATGAACGTCAGTTGCGGCTCGGCGGACAGGGGTCGAGCGGCGGAGGTCATCCGTTCACCGCCGCGAGGGCCTGTGCGCCGCGGGCCGCCCGCTCGGCGTCGCGCTTGGCGACCTCCTCGCGGACGAGGGGGATCACGTACCGGCCGAAGTCGATCGCGTCGTCCAGCAGGTCGTAGCCGCGGGCGGAGAGGATGTCGACGCCGAGGTCGTAGTAGTCGAGGAGCGCCTGGGCCACGGTCTCGGGGGTGCCGACCAGGGCGTTGGAGTTGCCCGCGCCGCCGGTGGCGGCGGCCGTCGGGGTCCACAGGGCGCGGTCGTAGCGCTCCCCCGCCTCGGCGATGGCGATCAGCCGTTGCGAGCCGGTGTTCTGCGGCCTCGCGTGGGCGTCGCGGCGCTTGGAGACCGCCTCGCCCCTCGCCCTGCGTTCCTTGATCGCGCCGACCGTGCGGTGGGCCTTCTCCCAGGCCAGCTCCTCGGTCGGGGCGATGATCGGGCGGAAGGCGACCTGGATGCGGGGGGTGTCGGCGCGGCCCGCGGCCCGCGCGGCGGCCTTCACGGCCTCGATCTGCTCGGCGGTCTTCACGAGGGGCTCGCCCCACAGGCAGTAGATGTCGGCCTCGGCGCCTCCCGCGGCGTAGGCGGCGGGCGACGAGCCGCCGAACGACACGCCGGGGCGCGGCTGCTGGACCGGGAAGACGTCGCTGACGAAGTCGTGGAAGCGGTAGTGCTCGCCCTCGTGATCGAAGGGCTCGTGGGTGGTCCAGATCTTCTTGACGATCCGGATGTACTCGCGAGTGCGGGCGTAGCGCTCGTCCTTGGTCAGGGTGTCGCCCTCGCGGCCCTGTTCCCGGTCGTCGCCGCCGGTGATGAAGTGCACGGTCAGCCGGCCCTCGCTGATCTGGTCGAGGGTGGCGAAGGTCTTGGCGGCGAAGGTCGGGTACGAGACGTTGGGCCGGTGGGCGAGCAGGATCTGGAGGCGGTCCACTCTGCTCGCGACGTACGCGGCGGCCGGTGCCGGGTCCGGCGATCCGGAGCCGTAGGCGAACAGCACGCGGTCCCAGCCGTGGTCCTCGTGCGCCCGGGCGAGCCGGAGCGTGTACTCCTTGTCGAAGGCGGCGCCGGAGCGCGGGGTGGCTTCGGAGCCGTTGTTGGTCGCGGCGATGCCGAGGAACTCCACGGGCATGGGTGATGGCCTTTCCTGACGTGCTTCGGGGCCGTGCCGTGGCAGCACGCGGGCACGGCGGAGCCGCCCTCGGTGCGGCCGTGTGCGACGGCGCTTCGGGTACCGGGAGCCGGGGGTGAACAGGTGTGATGACGCCGGGGCACGGGCCTCGGGCGAAAAAGGGGGGGCGGCGGCAGCGCGTGCCAGGTCTCGCGGGGCGGGCCGTACGCGGGACCAGCGCGTGTCCAGCGCTTGTCCCGACGCGTGCCCAGCGCTGGTCTCAGCGCGTTGCGGCACGTGTCTCAGCGCGTGTTCAACGCCTGCGCACGGCGGTTTCGCGAGGGGAGGACTCGGCCCGCGACGGGGTCACCGAGGGAGGGAAGGGCCGGTCGGACGGCCTACTGCCGCGTCAGGCGCTACACGCGGCAGACCACACCCGACCGAAGTCGATGTGGTCACGGGTGACCAGGCGCTGCTCGACATTCATGGGTCCAATTGAGCAGTACATCTCGCTCCCCGTCAACCACGAGCCGTATGGCGGACGGGTGTTGGGCGATTCCCGCGCGTGGTTGACAGGGGCCCGCGCGGGACCCATACGATCAGCGGGGACGGCTCCGCCGCGTGCGGCAGCCGCACCGGCCGCGTTGAGGGACGCGGTGAGCGTGATGACGTCGAAACCCGGGCCGCCGCTCCGTGCCCGCGCCGTGTCCGCGCGGGGCTGCGGGCGGAATCCGCGTACACGTGCCGCCGGGTGACCGCCTTCGCCGGGTGATCACCTCCGCCCCCGCTTCCCTCCCCTGGAGAGCCCCTGATGGTCTCGCCGTCCGACATCACCGTCTCCCCCGGCGTCTCCGCGTCCGTCCCCCCGCAGGGGCGCCGGAAAGCCCCCGGCCGCGACCCCGGCGGCGATCCGCCGCGGATCGTGCCGCGCCGGCGCGTCGGCCGCTGGCTGACCACCGCCCTCGCGCTGTTGGTCTTCGCCATGGTGGTCAACTCCGTCGTCCGCAACCGGGCCTTCCAGTGGGAGGTGGTCGGCCGGTACTTCACCACCCCCGCCGTGCTCGACGGGCTGCTGCTCACCCTGTGGCTGACCGGCGCGGTGATGGTGCTCGGCTTCCTGCTCGGCATCCCCCTGGCCGTGATGCGGCTTTCCTCCAACCCGGTGCTGCGCACCCTGAGTTGGGGATACGTGTGGATCTTCCGGTCCACCCCGCTGCTGGTGCAGTTGCTGTTCTGGTTCAACATCGGCGCCCTCTACCCGACGCTCGGCCTCGGCATCCCCTTCGGGCCGCAGTTCGTCACCGTCGAGACGGTCGACCTGCTCGGCCCCGTCCTCACCGCCGTCATCGGCCTGACCCTGCACGAGGCCGCCTACGCCGCCGAGGTGGTGCGCGGCGGCATCCTCTCGGTGGACGCCGGCCAGACGGAGGCCGCCCAGGCCCTCGGTATCGGCAGGCGGCGCACCCTGCGCAGGATCGTCATTCCGCAGGCGATGCGCTCCATCGTGCCGACCGCGGGGAACATGCTGATCGGCACCCTGAAGGGCACCAGCATCGTCAGCGTGCTGGCGGTGCACGACCTGCTGTACTCGGTGCAGTTGGTCTACAACCAGACCTACCAGGTCATCCCGCTGCTGATGGTCGCCACCCTCTGGTACGTCGCCGTCACGACCGTGCTCAGCGCGGGACAGTTCTACGTCGAACGCCACTACGCGCGGGGCTCCACCCGTGCGCTGCCGCCCACCCCGGTGCAAAGGCTCAGGAGCAACCTGGCCGCACTGCGCGCCCGGCTGGACACGGCGACCGCGTCCGACGCCCGCCCGGCGACCGGTGGCGCCCGACGGTGACCGGCGGGCCCGCCGGAGGCGGGGCGGTGGCACGGGGCGCCGGGAGGTCGACTTCCCGGCGGCCCCGGGGGGCGTGGAGAATGGGGCCATGAGCGACGAGACGCGCGCGAGGAGCCGGCGGGACGTGCGGGAGGCGGAGCGCCCGCTCGCCCTGGTCACGGGAGCGGGACGTTCGGCGGGGATCGCGACGTCCGTGGTACTGGATCTGGCCCGGGCCGGCTGGGACACGGCCTTCACGTACTGGAGCCCCTACGACGCGCGGATGCCGTGGGGGGCGGAGCCGGGGGCGCCCGGCCGGCTGCGGGAGGAGGCGGCTTCCCTCGGGGCAAGGACCTTCGCGGTCGAGGCGGACCTGGGCGACCCGGCCGTACCGGCCCGGATCTTCGACGAGGTCGAGCACGCGCTGGGGAACGTCACCGCGCTGGTGCTCTGCCACTGCGAGTCGGTCGACTCCGGCCTGCTGGACACCACGGTGGAGAGCTTCGACCGACACTTCGCGGTCAACGCGCGGGCGACGTGGCTGCTGATCCGGGAGTACGGGCTGCGGTTCCGCGGCCAGCACGGAAGCGGCCGGGTCGTCAGCCTGACCAGCGACCACACCGTCGGCAACCTCCCCTACGGGGCGAGCAAGGGGGCGATGGACCGCATCACGTTCGCCGCCGCCCGCGAACTCGCCCACCTGGGAGTGACCTGCAACGCGGTCGACCCCGGGCCGACCGACACGGGGTGGATGACCGCGGAGCAGAAGGCGGACATGATCCGCTTCACACCCCTGGGGCGCCTCGGCGTGCCGCAGGACTGCGCGAACCTGGTCACGTTCCTCTGCTCGGCAAAGGGCGGGTGGATCAACGGCCGGCTCCTCCGGAGCGATGGCGGCCTCGCGTAGCCGGGTCATGGAGCACGCCCCCTCCGGGGCGGCGGCACGGGGCGCCAAGGACCGCCCGGTCGGTACGCCGTGCGGAGGCACGCTGTTGACACTCCAAAGTGTGAGCGGTTGAGTACTCACGTGAAAGGAGAACAGCGTCCACGCCGGTTGGCCACGGCGGAGGAGCGCCGGGAGACGGTGCTGCGCACCGCCATCGGCGCCTTCGCGGCCCGGGGGTACTTCGGCACCACGACGTCGGAGGTCGCCAAGGCCGCCGGGATCTCGCAGGCGTACGTCTACCGGCTCTTCCCCAACAAGGAGGCCCTCTTCGTCGCGGTCGTGGAGCACTGCTTCGTCCGGGTGCGCGCGGCGCTGGAGCGCGGCGCGGCCGAGGCGAAGGGCGGCGACCCGGAGGCGGTGCTGTCCTCCATGGGAGACGCGTACGCGCACCTGATCCGGGACAACGACCTGATGCTGGTGCAGTTGCACGCCCAGGCGGCAGCCGTCTCCGAACCGGCGGTGCGGGAGGCGGTGCGGGCCGGCTACGCCCGCACGGTCGAGTACGTCCGCGGGGCGTCGGGCGGCGACGAGCGGCAGGTCCAGGAGTTCTTCGCGGTCGGCATGCTCTGCCACCTGCTCGTGTCGATCGACGCGGAGGCGATCGACGCGCCGTGGACGCGCACGCTCACCGCGGGCATCACGCACCGCTGACCGCCCCCCGCGGCGCGGGCGGCGGCGGGCCTCACGGGTCCCGACGGTCGCCTTCCTTTCGCACCGGGCGGTGAGTGGCCGACCACACGTGAGGCAGGTGGGCTGCGGACAGCTACGCCCGCCCCGTCGAGGAGCACCCGGGGAACCCGCCGTCCCGACCGTGTCGTCCCCTCCCACCGGCGTCGACCCGCACGCCCCGGTCGTCGTCCGCCCCTCCACCGTCGTCGGCGCCCCGCCCGCCGCCGTCCGGGCCGTCCCCACCGCGGTCCACGGCTCCTGGATCCCCGACACCGCCCCCCTGACCCGCGCGTACGGCCGGCGCCCGTCGATCAGCTCGCGGGTGGCGACGGTCAGGCCCTGACCCGCGCGCGTACGGTCGGTGCTTCAGCCCGCGGCGCCGCGGTGGAGCGGCCAGGCCCAGGACATGCCGTGCACGCCGGGCGTGCACTTGCCGGGGTACAGGTGGGCCGTGTGCGACCCGTCGATCACGAGGCGGGCGACCTGC
The DNA here is from genome assembly GCF_032423885.1 of Streptomyces tamarix. NCBI lineage: Bacteria > Bacillati > Actinomycetota > Actinomycetes > Kitasatosporales > Streptomycetaceae > Streptomyces > Streptomyces tamarix. Next base: position 38,277 of record NZ_JAWCTQ010000059.1, read on the forward strand.
TCGCGCGGGGCGTCGGTCCGGTGCCGGTAGTACTTGCGGCAGCTCGCGGGCACCGCCTCCGGCGCGAAGGAGACGTGCAGCAGGTACTCGCGCAGGTTCGTCCGGACGCGGCGCTCGTAGAACGTGCTGGGGGTGGGGCCGGGCGGGAAGCACACGTCGTAGCGGACCACGGCGGTCTCCCCGCGTCTCAGCCGCCGGCCCAGCAGGATGTCGGCGACGACGCAGCGCAGCGGTTCCTCGACCCGCACCGCGCCGAGGGTGCCGCAGCCGACGGTGAAGTCGACGTCCGGCGACACGTCCTCGTCGACCTGGTGCACGAGGGTCAGCCGGTCGGGCCCGTCACAGATCGCGCGGAGCACCTGGGTGACGGACATGCGGCGGATGCAGCGGTCCGCGCCCAGGAAGACCGCCTCGTGGATGGAGAGGGGGGTGATGTCCTGGTTGAAGTGCGCGAACGCGTCTCCGAGGGCCCGCTCCACCTCCGAACCGGGGGCGAAGACGCGCCGCGAGGCGGTGACGTCCTGCCCGTGGGTGCGCGCCCTGCCCCGCGGCCGGTGCGGTTGCAGGAGGCCCACGAGGTGGTCGTGCGGTACGGCCAGGATCTCCTCCAGCTTCCGCACCGCCCGCAGGGACTGCGGCCGTTCGGGCAGGCTGCGCCCGCGCTGCCAGTGGCTGAGCGTGGCGGGGCTGATCCGTACGCCCTGTTCGGCCAGCCGGTCGCACACGCGTTGCAGGGGGAGGCCCCGCAGGCGCAGGGCCTGGCGGAGCGCGTCGGCGAAGGTGGCCGGGGGGTGCGCCGCGGGCGCGGTCGCGTCTGCCGTGCGCGGCGGGGTTCCCGGAGGGTTGTCAGCGAAGGTGTGCGGCATGGGGCCTTCACGAGCGGGGGCCAGGTGGGGGGAGAACTGTACGGGGGGCGGGGCGCCCGCCGGGGGGGCGCCCCCCCCCCCCACCCGGGGGGGTGAGCCGGGGGCCGGAGTGACCCCCGGGGGGGGGGCGGGGGGGGGGGGGGGGGGGGGTGGGTGCCCCCGCCGCCGCGATCCCGCGTTTCGACTGTTCATCAGGTTGTATTGACA
>NZ_JAWCTQ010000006.1:0-211273 GCF_032423885.1 Streptomyces tamarix
CCCCTCCACGGGGGTGTAGCCGAGCAGCGCCAGGGCCTCGGCCCGCTCGTCCAAGGTGGGCACCGGACCGGTCCGCTTAAAGGGGTGCTCGGGCCAGTTGAGGCTGGTGCCACCGGTGACCACGTACAGCTCCCACTCACCGGCGAAGCTGTTGGTCAGGCGCGCGCTGGGCTTCATGCCGCACCCCCCGCCAGCGCCGTGGTGGCGCGGTTGGCCGCGTCGCGGCGGGCGGTCAGGACGCGGTGGCGGGCCCGGCGGATCCGGCGGGCGTCCAGCTCCGTGACCGGCCGGTCCAACACCATGATCTGCGCGTCGAGCAGGTCGACCTCCGCCAGGATCAGCGGGAGCTCCCGCTCGATCGCGTCCAGGTCCGCCGCCGAGGGCTCACCGTCGAACGGCACGGCTGTAACAGCCGCGAGCGGTGTTTCGATGGACTTCATTGGGTCGTGCTCCCTTCCAACAGGAACGGCCCGTTGCGGCTCCCGGGTGGCACCCCGGGAGCCGCTTGCCGTTGGAGTCGGTTCCGGCTCCCCTCAGCGCTGCTCGTACGGGACACCCCGCGAAGGGGGGCCGGACGGACGGAGGAGGCAACCGGCCCGCAGCACTGCTGCGGGGTGGCGAAGTGTTCTACGGCCCCAGAGGGGCCCGCGATCTTTGCCCTTGTCTCACCGCGCGCATGGATCGCTTGTCCGCCCCGCAAGGGCGGCATGGGAGAAGGTGCGTGCTGCTCGCACGGCAGGGCCTACGGCTTGTCGCAGATGCCTGTGTCCACTGTTCAGTTCTCAACCGTGACTGGCGCTTCCTTCGAGCTGATCCCGTCTCGCGGGGGCCCTCTGGGCGCTGTTTGTGCAGCTCAAACAGCCGCGACAACGCATCCCCTTCTTGCCTAGGGGGGGTTGCCGCCTTGCTTGATAGGTACGGTAGGCAAACTCGCGGCTGCGCGCAACCCCCTCTCCCGGTAGAGTTGATAGCCCCCCTAGGCGACGCTGGGAGAGACGTGCAAGAGGACATGCAGAAGGTCTGTGGGATCACGGATCCCGTTGACCGTGCCAAAGCCGCAATCGACCTGATGGCGCGGTACCAGAGCCACGTGAACGAGTTGTCCCGCATCCGCCGGGAAGCCATTGAGGAGGCTCAGGGGTCCGGCATGACCCAGGCCGAAATCGCGAAGCGACTCGGGGTCAGCCGGGGCCGCGTGGGACAGCTCGCGTCATCCGGCCCGCCGCCGGAGCGCGCATTCTTCGGCACGGACCTGGTCACGGTGTCTCTCGGCGGCAAGTACGAAGCAGGGAAGGCACTCGACCAGAAGCCCAGCGAGGTGGTCACCCGGGAGGACCTCGACAACTTCGAGCACCTGCGGAAGCTGCTGGGCGGCATGAAGCTGGACACTCAGTACGAAGTGATCCCGCCGACCGGAATCGTCAACCTCAACCGGGACAACCACATCGTGGTATGCGGCCCCCGCCTGTCCCCCATCGTGGCGCAGGTACTCGAAGGCGATGACAACCTGCGGTTTGCGAAGGACCGGGCGTGGCACCTGGTGGACCAGGTGGCAGGTAAGGAGTACCGGTCCCCTCAGGATGAGGACGGATCGGCTGGTGACATCGGCTACCTGGGACGACTCCCCCGCTTGGACGGCAAGGGAACGTTCCTCTACATCGCCGGCATCCACGCCATCGGGGCCAACGGAGTCGTCCACTTCTTGGAGAACAACGTGGCAGAGGTCTACAGGGAGGTCCGCACGCGCCGCTTCTCAACCCTGATTTCCTGCCGCTACGACCCCGAGACGCTCGAAGTGCTGGAGAGTCGACGCGTCACCCCTCTGTACCGACACGAAGGCTGAGAGCATGCGCGTCGCCATTGAGACCCAACCCGGTGGAGCCGCCCCCAATGAAGACTGGGTGGCCGGTACCCCGGCCCTCGCCGTCGTGCTGGACGGGCTGAGCACCGCAGGGCTGGACACCGGATGCCGTCATGGCGTGCCCTGGTACGTGGCACAACTGGGCAGCCAGCTCGTGGCCGCACTCGCGGACCCGGACGCCTCGCTCACGGTCGGTCTGGCGGATGCCCTCGAACGGGTGGCAGCCCTACACCCCGAATGCGACCTTGCCAACCCCGGGACTCCTTCGGCCACGGTCGCGATCCTCCGACAGCGAGAAGGCGCCTTCGATCACCTGGTACTGGCAGACTCCCCCATTGTCCTCGAAGGGGGCGAAGGCTTCACCGTGCTCACCGACCTGCGGGTGGAGGAAGTCCTTCCCGACCTGCGCGCTGAAGTCGAGCAGTACGAGACCCATACGGCAGAGCACCGGGAAGCGCTGCGACGGTTCGTGGCCGCACAGCGCCAGACCCGTAATACCCCTGTCGGCTACTGGGTCGCCGGTGCGAGCCCGGAAGCGGCAGCTCACGCCTTGACCGGCAGCACCCCGGCCGAGGAGGTGCGCGCCGCGGCCGTCCTGTCCGACGGGGCGTCGCGTCTCGTCACGGAATACGGGATGGCCACCTGGGCGGAAGTCTTCACGATGCTCCGCACCGGTGGTCCGCAAGAGCTGATTGCCACCGTCCGGAAGGTCGAAGCCACCGACCCGACAGGGCGCCGGTGGCCGCGCTACAAATCCGGCGACGATGCCGCCGTCGCCTTCTGTCAGTGGTGATAGCGGCTGGTCAGCATGCGGGATGCCCCTCTTGCTCCGTCTCAGTTTCCGTCTCATTCATCCCCGGTCGGAGCCGTTCACAGCGGTTCACGCTCCGGCCGGGTGTACGGGAATGAACAAGGCTGGACGATCTCAGACTGTGCTCTGACCAGCACGAACAGACCTCGAAAGCGAGTGTGGCGCAAGTCACCGAGGGTTCAAATCCCTCCGCTACCGCCAGCGACACCCCCCTGATATGCGGAGACGCAGGTCAGGGGGGTGTTTCGCATGAGCGGTTCGAGCGAGTCGAGCAGGCCGGCCGAGTTCGGCTACCGCCCCGGGGCGACGCCGGCATCCGGCCCCTCGCCCGCGGTCGCCGGCGGGACGGAACGCGGAGGGGCGGGCCTCGAAGCCGAGGCGGCCCTCATGGTGCCGCCGTCGAGATCGCCCCGGAGCGGACAGGTCGGGTCGTACGCCACGTGCCCCACGACCCGCCGTCCACCGCCCGCCGCCCGCCGCCTCGCGACCGCGGCCACCACCCGGGAGGGGACCACCCGCCCCACGCCCGCGGCCCCGGAGTGGCAAGGAGCCAGGATCTTCCCGGCCTTGACCCCCCGGTCGCTCGGTTAGACTCACCCGACCGCCGAGGGGATCACAGGGGAGAGACGGGGAGTCAGCGACGATGGCGCAGGCGAAGAAGATCACGCTGTACGCCCTCACCGTCTTCGTGCTCTACACGATCATCCAGTCCCCCGAGCGGGCCGCCGACCTCGTCCAGATAGGCTTCGAAGGCATTTCCAGCGCCGCTCAAGCGGTCGGCGAGTTCATGACCGCCCTCATCAACTAGGAGTCCCGAGTGATCCGCCACCTGGTCCTCTTCAAGCTCAACGAGGGTGTATCGCGTGACGAGCCGCGCGTCGAGGCGGGCGTACGGGCCTTCCGGGAACTGGGCGACGTCATCCCGGAGCTGAAGTTCTGGGAGTGCGCCTGGAACATCAGCGACCGCCCGATCGCGTACGACTTCGCCATCAACTCCGCCGTCGAGGACCTGAACGCCCTCAAGCGGTACGTGGAACACCCGGCCCACCAGGCGGCCGCCGGGCAGTGGCGCGAGTTCGCCACATGGGTGGTCGCGGACTACGAGTTCTGAGGCCCCCTCGGCAGACTTCCGGCAGGAGCCCCGCACCCCTGTGGTGCGGGGCTCCCCTGTTACGGCCGTCTGCGGACCTCCAACACGGCGTTATGGGGTGCTTGCACACGGTGGACATGTCTTGTGATGCTATGACCGCTTTTGACGGAGGACTTGCCCGAAGTTGACCGCTAGCCGTGAAGGGGTGGCGTGAACGTGCCGGCCAGTACCACGCCTCACCAGGTGCCACCCCAGAACGAGCAGCAGAACGACCCCGCCAGGTCCGTCGAGCCCACCGTCGAGCCCGCCCCCGAGACCGCGTCCGCGCCCTCCGGCGAGCCCGGGTCCAGCTTCGAGTCCGCGCCCTCCGCCGAGCCCGGGTCCGCCCCCGGGCCCGCGTCCGAGCAGGACGCCCGCGTCCGCAGGACCGCCGACACCCGCGCGCTCACCCAGGTCCTCTTCGACGAGTTGAAGAAGCTGGAGCGCGGCACCCCCGAGCACGCGCGCGTCCGCGCCGCCCTCATCGAGGCGAACCTGCCGCTCGTGCGGTACGCCGCCGCCCGCTTCCGCTCCCGCAACGAGCCGATGGAGGACGTCGTCCAGGTCGGCACGATCGGGTTGATCAACGCCATCGACCGGTTCGACCCCGACCGCGGCGTGCAGTTCCCGACCTTCGCGATGCCCACGGTCGTCGGGGAGATCAAGCGGTACTTCCGCGACAACGTCCGCACGGTCCACGTCCCGCGCCGGCTGCACGAGCTGTGGGTGCAGGTCAACGGCGCCACCGAGGACCTGACCACCCTGCACGGCCGGTCGCCCACGACCGCGGAGATCGCCGAACGGCTGAAGATCTCCGAGGAGGAGGTCCTGTCCTGTATCGAGGCCGGCCGCTCGTACCACGCCACGTCGCTCGAAGCGGCCCAGGAGGGCGACGGACTGCCCGGCCTGCTCGACCGGCTCGGCTACGAGGACCCGGCGCTCGCCGGCGTCGAACACCGCGACCTCGTACGGCACCTGCTCGTCCAGCTGCCCGAGCGCGAGCAGCGGATCCTGATGCTCCGCTACTACCGGAACCTGACGCAGTCCCAGATCAGCCAGGAGCTCGGGGTCTCCCAGATGCACGTGTCACGGCTCCTCGCACGCAGCTTCGCCCGGCTGAGATCCGCAAACAGAATCGAAGCGTAGCTGGAACGGGTAAACCGTTTAGTCCTCAATCAGCCGTTCCAAAAGCCGCAGATCATTTGTTTCTCGCACATATTCACCGTTGCCATGTCGACAAGTCACTACAGCGTGTTGCCGACATGTGACATTCTGCTGGAACCGCGTTTGCCGCAGTCTCGGCGCCGGTATTCACGTGGAGGCTGCGTTCCTCCGATGGTCGCGGCTCCCGCGACCGTCCGCGACCTCAAGGGGGTGGCATGTCCGCAGAACAGGGCAGCTCGAAGGTGCTCACGCTGACGCAGAGTGAGCCGGCCACGCTTCCCGACCCCTCGGAAGCCATCGACACGCGCACGCTCTCCCGCTCCCTGTTCCTCCGCCTCCGCGCGCTGGACACGGCGGGAGCGGCGGCGGACAGTCCGGAGCGGACGTACGTACGCGACACGCTCATCGAGCTCAACCTGCCGCTCGTGCGGTACGCCGCCGCCCGCTTCCGCTCCCGCAACGAGCCGATGGAGGACATCGTCCAGGTCGGCACGATCGGCCTGATCAAGGCGATCGACCGGTTCGACTGCGAACGGGGCGTGGAGTTCCCGACGTTCGCCATGCCGACGGTCGTCGGGGAGATCAAGCGTTTCTTCCGCGACACCTCGTGGTCGGTGCGGGTGCCGCGCCGCCTCCAGGAGCTGCGGCTGGCGCTCACCAAGGCCGGCGACGAGCTGGCGCAGAAGCTCGACCGCTCCCCGACCGTTCCCGAACTGGCCGCGGTCCTGGGCGTGTCGGAGGAGGACGTCGTCGACGGCCTCGCCGTCGGGAACGCGTACACCGCGTCGTCGCTCGACTCGCCGTCGCCGGAGGAGGACGGCGGGGAGGGCTCCCTCGCGGACCGCCTCGGGTACGAGGACAGCGCGCTCGAAGGCGTCGAGTACCGGGAGTCGCTCAAGCCGCTGCTGGCCAAACTGCCCGCGCGGGAGCGGCAGATCATCATGCTGAGGTTCTTCGCCAACATGACGCAGTCGCAGATCGGCGACGAGGTCGGCATCTCGCAGATGCACGTCTCGCGCCTGCTGACGCGCACGCTGGCACAACTGCGCGCGGGCCTCATCTCCGACTGAGGTCCGCCGGTCCGTCGGTCAGGTCCCCTCGGGCCGGACCGACGGCGGACGTGCGGGGGTACGGGAGCGGAGCCCCCGTACCCCCTGCCGTCGTACACGTACGCGCGCGGACGTACGCAGGCGTACGCGTACGCGTATGCCTACGCGCGCGCCGGCGTGCGGGACCGCACCGGCGCCGGTGCTCCGGGGTCAGCCCAGCGCGAGCCAGGCGACCACCGCGACGACCACGACCGCCGCGACGATGCCGACGATCAGGCCGACGCGGGGGCCGGCCGACTGGGTCACGGCCTGCTGCTGCCGCTGCGGAGCGCCCTCGTCGACGAAGGCGCGGAACATCTGGGTCGAGCCCGCGGGGTCGTAGGAGCTGCCCTCGGGGCCCTGGGGGGCGTGCGGGTTGTGTGCCATGGAGCAGGACCCTAGCGAATCGCGCCCTCCCGCCCCACTTCGGGAGCCTTCTCGGGCCCTCCGGGAGCCCCCGGGAGCCTCTGGGGAAGGTCTTGACCTTTCTTTGCCAGCTCTTTGGCCGCATACATCCGATTTAGTTTGCCTGTAGCAACCATCCAGACATATGGTTGCCCTAAGCAACAAGATGCGGAGGTGCCCAGGGTGGCAGCACGCAGTCAGTACGAAGAGCTGGCCCGCCAGATCAGCGCGGTCGGAGTCGTCAAGCGCGGCATCGCACGGCTGCTCCCCGCCGAGTGCCCGGGCGGTGCGGCCGCCGTGCTGGCCCTCCTGGACCGGTACGGGGACATGCGGCTGAGCCGGCTCGCCGAGCTCCTCGCCATCGACATGTCGGTGACCAGCCGGCACGTCGCCCACGTCGTGGAGCACGGCTGGGTCGAGCGGTCACCCGATCCGGGCGACCGGCGCTCCCGCATCCTGCGCCTCACCCCCGCGGGCCGGGACGTCCTGGGCGACCTCGGGCGGCGCACCGCGGACCTGTTCGCGGACCGCCTGCGGGACTGGGACGACGACGAGGTCGGGCAGCTCGTCACCCTGCTGGCCCGCCTCCGGTCGTCCTTCGGGGACGGCCGGACGCACCAGACGAGGACGCCCCTCACGACACAGACGAAGACGAAGCAGACGACGCACGCGTAAGGAAGTACATGGCCACGACCACACCGTCCGGAGTGCGGGTCGGCGACGCCGGCGAGGCCGCCGGTACGCCGATGACGCACCGACAGATCATGGAGGCGCTGTCCGGGCTGATGCTCGGCATGTTCGTCGCCATCCTGTCGTCGACGATCGTCTCCAACGCCCTCCCCGAGATCATCACCGACCTCGGCGGCGGCCAGAGCGCCTACACCTGGGTGGTGACGGCGTCACTGCTCGCCATGACCGCCACGACACCGCTGTGGGGCAAGCTCGCGGACCTGTTCTCGAAGAAGCTGCTGGTCCAGCTCTCCCTCGTCATCTACGTCGTCGGCTCGGTCGTGGCGGGCCTGTCCCAGAGCTCCGGCATGCTGATCGCCTGCCGGGTCGTCCAGGGCATAGGCGTGGGCGGCCTCTCCGCCCTCGCGCAGATCGTGATGGCCGCGATGATCTCCCCGCGCGAGCGGGGCCGCTACTCCGGCTACCTCGGCGCCGTCTTCGCCGTCGCGACGGTCGGCGGCCCGCTGCTCGGCGGCGTGATCACGGACACCGACTGGCTCGGCTGGCGCTGGTGCTTCTACGTCGGCGTGCCGTTCGCCGTCCTGGCCCTGCTCGTCCTGCAGAAGACACTGCGCCTGCCGGTCGTCCGGCGCGAGGTGAAGGTCGACTGGTCGGGCGCCGCCCTGATCAGCGCCGCCGTGTCGCTCCTCCTCGTCTGGGTCACCTTCGCGGGTGACAAGTACGACTGGATGTCCTGGCAGACCGCCGTGATGGTGGGCGGCTCGGTGCTGCTCGGCGCGCTGTTCCTCGCCGTCGAGTCCCGCGCCGCGGAACCGATCATCCCACTGCGCCTGTTCCGCAACCGCACGATCGCGCTGGCGTCGCTGGCGTCGCTGTTCGTGGGGGTGGCGATGTTCGCCGGGACGGTGTTCTTCAGCCAGTACTTCCAGCTGGCGCGGGACAAGTCGCCGACGATGTCCGGCGTCATGACCATCCCGATGATCGCGGGCCTGTTCGTCTCGTCGACGGTCTCCGGCCAGATCATCACCAAGACGGGCCGCTGGAAGGCGTGGCTGGTCAGCGGCGGCGTCCTGGTGACGGCGGGCCTCGGCCTGCTCGGCACGATCCGGTACGACACGGAGTACTGGCACGTGGCGCTGTTCATGGCCGTGCTGGGACTGGGCCTCGGCATGATGATGCAGAACCTGGTCCTGTGCACCCAGAACCAGGTCGCCCCGAAGGACCTGGGCGCCGCGTCGTCGGTCGTCACGTTCTTCCGCTCCCTGGGCGGCGCCGTGGGCGTCTCCGCGCTGGGCGCCGTGATGGGCAACAAGGTCACGGAGTACGTGAAGGAGGGCCTCGCCGCCCTCGGTCCGAAGGGCGCCGCCCTCGGCCACGGCGGCACGGGCGGCGGCGGCATCCCGGACCTGGACGCCCTGCCGGCGCCGGTCCGCCAGGTGATGGAGAGCGCGTACGGGCACGCGGTGGCCGACATCTTCCTCTACTCGGCGCCGTTCGCCCTGGTCGCCTTCCTGGTGACGCTGCTCATCCGCGAGGTCGCCCTGAAGAACGCGACCCACTGATACCCCGGGCGCGCCGCCCTTGAGCGGAGAGCCGCGCGCCCGGTCCAGTAGGCCCCGGTGGCAGGCGAGGAGGGCAGGGGACGCCCCGCGCCCGGCCACCGGGGCCTCACCTCGTTCCCGGCCCGGCCCCCGACCGGTCCCGGCGGGACTCGACCGTGCTCGACCGGTCCCGGCGGGGGCCGGCGGGAGCCGGCGGGTGGCCGACGAAGGGCCGTGTCTAGCGGCCCGTCTGGGCCTCGATGCCCGCGATCAGCAGGTCCAGGGCGAACACGAAGTCGCGGTCGCGCATGTCGTCGACCGTCCCGCCGCCGCGCGCCTCCTCGATCTCCCGCCCGGATTCCCTGACGGGGGCCAGCTCCGGCCGGCGGTTGACGGCGTCCATGGCGTGGGCGAAGTACTCGTCCTGGGTCAGGCCCGCCTCCGCGCAGCGCTTGCGGAAGTGGCCCTCGATCGTGCCGAAGCCGTACACGAACTGGAAGACCGCCGCGATGCCGCCCGCCTGGCGCTCGGGCGGCAGGCCCGTCCTGCGGATCAACCGCTGGACGCACAGGGCCAGCGCCGACCAGTTCGGGCCGATGTTGAGGAAGCGGCCCACCAGCGGTGACAGCCACGGATGGCGGACCAGCAGGGCACGGTAGCCCTGGGCGAGGTCCCGTAGCTGGTCCCGCCAGTCGGCGCCCGTACCCGAGCCCGTACCCGCGTCCCCGCCCGTACCCGTACCCGAGCCCGTACCTACGTCCCCGCCCGTACCCGAGCTCGCGCCCGCGTCCAGGTCCGGGAGGACGATCTCGCCGACCACCGCGTCGCTCGCCAGCTCCAGCAGGTCGTCCTTGGAGTCGACGTACCAGTACAGCGACATGGCGGTGACGTTCAGCTCGGCCGCCAGCCGGCGCATGGAGAACTTCGCCAGGCCCTCCGCGTCCAGCAGCCGCACCGTCGCCGACGTGATGCGCTCGCGGTCCAGGCCGGACGGCTGGTCGCCGCCCGCCCTGCGGCCGCGCGGCGCCGCCGCCTTGCCGTCCAGCCAGACGCTCATGCGCGCCGGACGCTTCGTGTCGCGGTCGGCTGCCGCCGCCATGGGCTTCCTCCTCGTTCCGTGCCGCCGATGCTATGCCGGGGCCTTCCCGCCCCGCTCCGCACGGCGCAGCAGCAGCGCCGCGAGCAGACCGCCCGCCAGGACCGCTACCGCGCCGACGAGCTGGCTGGTCTCCAGACCCGCCGCGAAGGCGTCCGCGATCCGGGCGCGCTCCACCGGTCCGTCGGCCGCCGCCAGCGCCGCGGGCAGCGACGCGGCGGTCACCGAGGCGAGCGCCGTGAACCGGGCGTTCAGCACGGCGCCCAGCACCGCCACGCCCAGGCCGTTGCCGAACTCGGCGAGCGTGCCGTTGACGCCGGCGCCGACACCCGCCTTCTCCGGTGGGATCGCGCTCATGATGGCGTTGGCCATGGCCGGCATCGACAGGGAGACGCCCACGCCCATGACGACCAGGCCGAGCAGCATCCCGCCGTAGCCGTGGGAGCCGAGGAGCGCGATCGACGCGAGGCCGCCCGAGACGAGGGCCATGCCGAGGGCGATCGTGCCGGGCGTGCCCAGCTTCGGCAGCAGGCGGGCGCCGACGCCGCTCAGGTTCAGCACGACGACGGTCAGCGCGAGGGGCGCCGTCCGCAGACCGGCGTCCAGCGGGTCGTACCCGAGGACGAACTGCAGGTGCTGGGTGAGCAGGAACAGCGATCCGGTCATGCCGAACGCCACGAGGATCGCGCCCGCGACGGCGCCCACGAACCGCTGGTCGCGGAAGAAGTGCAGGTCCAGCATCGGATGCGGGGTGCGCAGCTCCCAGAGCGCGAAGGCGCCCATCGCGAGGAGGCCGACCGACGCCGACCCGAGCACCTGGCCGGAGAGCCAGCCGTGGTCGGGGCCGTTGATGATCGCGTACACGAGGGCGGTCATGCCGATCGTGGACAGCACCGCGCCGAGCAGGTCCGGACGGTCGCCCTGCTTGTGCCGGGACTCCGGTACGAGGACGGCGACCGCGGCCAGGCCGAGCGCGGCGACCGGCAGGTTGACCAGGAAGATCGCGCCCCACCAGAAGTGGTCGAGCATGAAGCCGCCGAGCAGGGGGCCCGCGGCGAAACCGAGCGAACTGACGGTCGACCAGATGGCGATGGCCTTGACGCGCTCGGTCTCGTCGAAGATCTGGACGACGACCGCGAGGGTCGTGGTCATCAGCAGCGCGCCGCCGACGCCCATGCCCGCACGGGCCGCGATCAACTGGGCGGAGCTCTGCGCGAGTCCGGCGGCGAGCGAGCCGATGCCGAACAGCGCCAGACCGGTGAGCAGCATGCGCTTGCGGCCGTAACGGTCGGCGGCGTTGCCGGCGGTGAGGAGGAGGCCGGACTGGACGAGCGCGTACGCGTTGATCATCCACTGGATGTCGGCGGTCGATGCGGCCAGCTCCCGGGTGAGGGACGGGATGGCCACGTTCAGGACGGTGTTGTCGAGCAGCACGGTCAGCTGGGCGAGGCAGATGACGCCGAGGATCAACCAGCGCTGCGGGTGGCCGCCGCCGGACGCGGCGGCGGGGTTCGGGTTCTCGGCGGTCGTCGCCGTCAACGGACCCTCCTTGTACGGTGTAAGGGAAGAGGTTCCCTTACACCGTACAAGGCTTTCTCTTACGCCGTATAGCGATATTTTCCGGCGCACCGGGTCGGGGGCCGCCGGGGCACGGACCCGTCCGGGCGGGACGGCCCACCGTTCCGGTGCGTCTCAGACTCTCCGGCCCGGGCATCCCAGGCCCCCGCCGGGTCAGGGCGTCTCAGGCCCTCCGTCCGGGGCGCCCCAGGCCCGCCGGGTCAGGACGTCTCAGGCCCGCCGGGTCAGGTCGTAGAGCGTGACGCCGTCGATCGTCACCTGCCGGAAGGTGGAGGTGACCCAGGAGGTGATCTCCGAGCCGCCGCTTCCGCCCGAACCGCCGGGGCCGCCCCCTTCTCCGCCGCCGCCGCGCATGCCGCCGCCCGCGATGAAGTAGTGGATCCTCCCCTCCTCGACGTACCGCTTGAACTGCGCGAGGGTCGGGGACGGGTCGGTGCCGTTGAAGCCGCCGATCGGCATGACCGGCTTCTCCGTGGCGAGCTGGTAGCTCGCGGCGTTCTGGGAGCCGACGGCGGCTGCGGCCCAGGTGTACGCGTCGGCGTTCTCCGTGAGCTTCGCCTTCGCCCCGGCGCTGACGGTGGCGCCGTTGAGCAGGCCGCCCATGCCTCCCCCGGGGGCGCGCTCCCCGGGACCGACGGCGGTGTTGCCGCCGCTGTTCGCACCGTTCGTACCGTTCGTACCGTTCATGCCGGGCGGGACCGGCGTCGCCGCACCGCCGCCCGCGCCCGCGCCCGGCATGCCACCCTGGCCGCCTTGGCCGGTACCGGGCGGCATGCCGCCCTGGCCGTTCCGCCCCGCCTGACCGTCCTGCCCCGGCGGCTGCGTACCGCCGGCGCGGAACCGCCCGTCGTCCCCGCCCGGCCGGCCGCCCCCCGGGAAGCCGCCCGGACCGCCGCCCCGCGTCGACGGGCCGGCCGTGACGATGGAGCCGGAGTGTCCCGTGGCCAGCGTCGACAGCGAGTACGCCGCCGGTGCCGCCAGCGCGGCCGCCAGGCCCAGCGCCGCCATGCCCAGGGCGGGTCCCCGCCCCAGCCGCGCGCCCGCCAGCAGCCCGGCCGCCGCGAGCAGGCCGCCCACGAGTACCGCCCACCGCAACCACGGCAGGTAGTCCGGCGTCCGGCCCAGCAGGACGTACGCCCACACCGCCGTCCCGGCCGCCGTCACCGCCAGCGCGGCCGAGGCCGCGAACCGGCCGCGCTCCTCCCACAGCACCGTCGCGCCCATGCCGACGAGGGCCGCGATGTACGGGGCCAGGGCCACCGTGTAGTACTCGTGGAAGATCCCGGCCATGAAGCTGAAGACCACCAGGGTCATCAGCAGCGAGCCGCCCCACACCAGGAACGCGGACCGCGCCGTGTCGGTGCGCGGCGCCCGCCAGGTGACCACGAGCCCGGCGACCAGCAGGAACAGCGCGGCGGGCAGCAGCCAGGAGACCTGACCGCCCACAGCGTCCCCGAACATCCGCCCGACACCCGTCTCGCCCCAGCGGCCACCGCCACCGGCCGGGCCGCCGCCCACGCTGCCGACCTCGTCGCCGTTGATCCGGCCCAGCCCGTTGTAGCCGAAGGTCAGCTCCAGGAAGCTGTTGTTCTGCGAACCGCCGATGTACGGCCGCGAGGACGCGGGCCACAGCTCGACGACCGCCACCCACCAGCCGCCGGACACGACCACCGCGAGCCCCGCCAGAGCCAGTTGCCCGAACCGCCGGGCCACGCCGGTCGGCGCGCACACCGCGTACACGGCGGCCAGCGCCGGCAGGATCAGGAACGCCTGGAGCGTCTTGGTCAGGAACGCGAACCCGATCGCGACACCGGCCCACAGCAACCACGTGGTCCGGGCGTCCTCCAGCGCGCGCAGCACGAAGTACACGGCCACGGCCATGAGCAGGGCCAGCAGTGCGTCCGGGTTGTTGAAGCGGAACATCAGCGCCGCGACCGGCGTCAGCGCCAGCACCGCACCCGCGAGGAGTCCGGCCGCCGCGGTGAACCGGCGGCGCACCGCCGCGTACACGACGGCGACCGTCCCGACGCCCATCAGCACCTCGGGCACGAGGATCTGCCACGATCCGAGCCCGAAAAGGCGTACGGACAGCGCCATCGGCCACAGTGCGGCCGGGGGCTTGTCGACGGTGATGGAGTTCCCCGCGTCGGAGGAGCCGAAGAAGAACGCCTTCCAGCTCTCCCCGCCCGCCTGCACGGCGGCGGAGTAGAAGGAGTTGGCGAAGCCGGACGCGTCCAGGTTCCAGAGGTAGAGGAGCCCGGTGGCGGCCAGCAGGGCGAGGAAGGCGGGACGCACGTAAGGCGCGTCCTCGGCCCGGCCCCGCCAGAGCCGCGCGGTGAAGGAGGCCGCGGGCCGGTCGGTTTCACGTGAAACCGCCGGGGCGTCACCGGTTTCACGTGAAACGTCGCCCGAGGCGGCGGAGAGGGGCGTGGTCATCGGGGGTCTCCCTGTCCGTACGAGTGGTCGCGCCGCTCGGGGAAGACCCAGGCGCGGAAGAGCAGGAACCGCAGGACCGTCGCGGCGAGGTTGGCGGCGATGAGCACGGCCATCTCGGTGGCCTGCGAGGGGTTGCCGGTCGCGGCTTCGAGTGCGGCGAGCGACCCGCTGGTGAGCACCAGCCCGATCCCGAAGACCACCAGGCCCTGCGCCTGGTGGCGCACGGCCCGGTCACGGCCCCGCACGCCGAAGGTGAGGCGCCGGTTGGCGGCCGTGTTGGCGACGGCGGACACGAGCAGCGCCGTCGCGTTGGCGGCCTGCGGGCCGACACCGAGCCGGAACAGCGCGTACAGCGCCAGGTAGAACAGCGTCGACAGCACACCGACCGTGCAGAATCCGACGAGTTGCCGGGCCAGTCCGCCCGGGACACCGCTGATGAGCCGGTCGCGCGGGTCGTCGCCGAACGGCCGGGAGAGCCGGTCGAGGGGCAGGGTGCCCCGGGCGAGGGCCCGGCCGACCCGCCACACGCCCTTCAGGTCGTCCGTCGCGGTCCTGACGATGTCGACCGTCGAGTCGGGGTCGTCGACCCAGTCGACCGGCACTTCGTGGATGCGCAGCCCCGCCCGTTCCGCGAGGACCAGCATCTCGGTGTCGAAGAACCAGCCGGTGTCCTCGACCATCGGCAGCAGCCGCTCGGCGACCTCGCGCCGTATCGCCTTGAAGCCGCACTGGGCGTCGCTGAACCGGGCGGCGAGCGACCCGCGCAGGATCAGGTTGTACGTACGGGAGATGAACTCCCGCTTCGGTCCCCGTACGACACGGGAGCCGTCGGCCAACCGCGAGCCGATCGCCAGGTCCGAGTGGCCGGAGATGAGCGGCGCGACGAGCGGCAGCAACGCGTTCAGGTCCGTCGACAGGTCGACGTCCATGTAGGCGAGGACGGGGGCGTCGGAGTGCGACCACACGGTGCGCAGCGCCCGTCCCCGCCCCTTCTGCTCCAGGCGCACCGACCGCACCTCGGGAACGGTCCGCGCGAGGTGCGCGGCGACGGCCGGGGTGAGGTCGGTGCTGGCGTTGTCGGCGACGGTGATGCGGAAGCCGTACGGGAAGGTGCGGGCGAGGTGCTCGTGCAACCGCCGCACGCACGGTTCAAGGTCCTTCTCCTCGTTGTAGACGGGGATCACGACGTCGAGGACGGGCCGGTCGGCAGCGCCCACGGGCAGGTGCTCCCGGGCCGGCAGGGCACCCACGAGGTCCTTGGCAGGCAGGTCGGTTGGCATGCTCCGACCGTTCCGGCCGGCGCTGTCAGAGCTGTGTGACGAGCCTGTGGCCCACCTGTGAGTCCGGGAGGCGGACGGCGAACACGGTCCGCCCGGGCACGCTCGACACGTCCACGTGCCCGCCGTGCGCGGTGACGACCGCCTGCACGATGGCCAACCCCAGCCCCGTGGACCCCGACTGCCGGGACCTGGAGGTGTCACCGCGTGCGAACCGCTGGAAGACGTACGGCAGCAGCTCCCCCGGCACCCCCGGCCCGTCGTCACAGACCTCCAGCAGCACCCCGTGCCCGTCGCGGCGCACCCGCGCGGTCACGGTCGTCCCGGCGGGCGTGTGGGCGCGGGCGTTGCCGAGGAGGTTGACGAGGACCTGCTGGAGTCGTGCCGGATCGCCGTGCACGGTGACCGGGTCGGGCGGCAGGTCGAGCCGCCACACATGGCCGGGCCCGGCGGCACGGGCGTCGCTGACGGCGTCGACGACCAGCGGGGACAGGTCGGTCGGCTCGTACGAGAGGGGGCGGCCGGCGTCGAGGCGCGCGAGCAGCAGGAGGTCCTCGACGAGCCCGGTCATGCGGGTGGCCTCGGCCTCGATCCGGGTGAGGGCGTGCCGCGTGGCGGGCCCGGCCTCCTCGTGGCCGCGCCGGGTCAGCTCGGCGTACCCGCGGATCGACGCGAGCGGGGTGCGCAGCTCGTGGCTGGCGTCGGCGACGAACTGGCGGACGCGGGTCTCGCTCACCTGACGGGCGTGGAGCGCCGAGTGGACGTGGTCGAGCATCCGGTTCAGGGCGGCGCCCACCTGGCCCACCTCGGTGCGCGGGTCGGCCTCCGTGTCGGGGACGCGTTCGTGGAGGGCGACCTCGCCGCGGTGCAGGGGGAGTTCGCTGACGCGCCGGGCCGTCGCGGCGACCCGGCGCAGGGGCCGCAGGGCGACCCCGACGAGGGTGCCGCCCGCGATGGCGGCGGCGACGAGTCCGGCGGCGGTGACGCACACCTCGACGAGGACCAGCGTGCCGACCGTGTCCCGCACGTCACCGAGCGGGAAGGCCAGGACGAGCCGCGCGTCCGGGGAGGAGAGCACCCGGTGGTCGCCGAGGCCGGGCAGGGTGACCGTGTGGACGGCGCCGTCGCGGGGCGCGGCGGACAGGGCGGCGAGCTGGGCGCCGGTGAGCGCCCCGGGGACGTCGCCGGGGCGAGGACTGTCGAGCCGGCCCGCCACGCCCAGCGGCCCGCCGGGCGTCTCCGCCCTCCCGCCGACCGTCCCCAGCTCGTTGCCGGGGGCGCCGACGAACCGCAGGCCGCCCGCGCGGTCCATGGTGCCGCGGTGGACGGCCTCACGGAGCTGCCCGTCCTTCTGCTCGACGAGGTACGAGCGCAGGGCGATGGTGGTGACGGCGCCGATCACGGCCGCGACGACGGCGATCAGCGCCACGGCGGAGACGACGAGCCGGGTCCGCAGCGACCAGGGCCGCCTCCTCGCCGCCGTCATTCGCCCGGCTTGATCAGGTATCCGGCGCCGCGCCGCGTGTGGATCATCGGGGAGCGGCCGGCGTCGATCTTGCGGCGGAGGTACGAGATGTAGAGCTCGACGACGTTGGCCTGGCCGCCGAAGTCGTACGACCAGACACGGTCGAGGATCTGGGCCTTGCTGAGGACGCGGCGCGGATTGCGCATGAGGAACCGCAGCAGCTCGAACTCGGTCGCCGTCAGGTGGATGCCCTGCCCGCCACGGGTGACCTCGTGGCTGTCCTCGTCGAGGGTGAGGTCCCCGACGACCAGCAGCGACCCGCTGCGGACGAGCCCGGCGCCGGAGCGGCGGATCAGTCCGCGCAGCCGCGCGACGACCTCCTCCAGGCTGAACGGCTTGGTGACGTAGTCGTCGCCGCCCGCGGTGAGCCCGGCGATGCGGTCCTCGACGGAGTCCTTCGCCGTGAGGAACAGGACGGGCACGTCGTTCTGGTCGCGGCGCATCCGCTGGAGCACGCTCAGCCCGTCCATATCGGGCAGCATCACGTCGAGGACGACGGCGTCGGGCCGGAAGTCGCGCGCGGCACGCACGGCGTCGATGCCGTTCTCCGCGCTGCGGACCTCCCAGCCCTCGTAGCGGAGGGCGAGGGACAGCAGCTCGGAGAGGGACGACTCGTCGTCGACGACGAGGACACGGACCGGGCTGCCGTCGGGCCGGCGCATCTCGGAGCGGGCGCGGGACTGGGGAGGGGAGACGGTCATGCTGCCACGCTGCGCCCGGCCGCTGAGAGGCCGCTTACGCGTTCCTGTGAATTCCCTGAGAAACCTCCGGACAGCGCTGCGCCATTGCCCTGGACCACTCGACGACCGGTCGTCCCCGGGCCCCTGCCGTTCCCGCGCTCCTGCCGTTCCCGCGCCCCCGGTCGGCGGGGGCACCCGTAGCCCCCGGACGCGTCCGGCTTCGGCTTCGGCTTCGGCTTCGGCTTCGGCTTCGGCTTCGGCTTCGGCTTCGGCTTCGGTCACGAACGGCCTCGGCCCCGCCCCGTACCGCGGATCCGTCGCGTCAGAAGAGTCCCCGCTGCACGACGTCGACGGGCAGGGTGACCCGGCCCCCGCCCCGGACGACCTCCCACCCGGCGACGAGCCGGCCGTCGAGCACGACCTGCCGCCCGTCGCCCAGCTCAAGGTGCAGGTCGGGACCGGCGACCGCCAGCAGGGTGCCGGCCAGTTCCCCGCCCGCCACGAGGCCGCCGACGACGCCGTCGACCCGTGCCACCCGGTCGAGCCCGAAGACTCCGGCGTGGTCGCGCACCCCCTCGAACGGCAGGGCCTCCAGCGTGTCCTCCCACCCCGGTACGGCGCGGGCGGCCCGGTACAGCCGCTCGACCTTCCCCGCCCGCTCCGCGGCGCCCGGCAGCTCCAC
The DNA here is from genome assembly GCF_032423885.1 of Streptomyces tamarix. Taxonomy (NCBI): domain Bacteria; kingdom Bacillati; phylum Actinomycetota; class Actinomycetes; order Kitasatosporales; family Streptomycetaceae; genus Streptomyces; species Streptomyces tamarix. Next base: position 17,964 of record NZ_JAWCTQ010000006.1, read on the forward strand.
GCGCGCGAGGCGCTTGGCGGCGTACGGGATCCGGTCGGGCACCCCGAACGCGGCGCCCAGCACCTCCTCGGTCCGGCGGGCTGCCATCAGCGGCCCGCGCCCGAGCCAGGTGAACGCGACGGCACCCTGTTCGAGCAACCGCGCGTCGCCCCGCTCCTCGGCGGTGATGCCCACCTTGGCCAGGGCGCCGCCGAACCAGGCGAGGTACACGCGGAAGACCCTCGGGTCGTCGGGCGCGGTGTCGGCGGCGACGGAGTGGGCCCGGTCGAGGCGCACGCACCGCGGGCACAGCCCTCCGGTGCCGCGGGCGCCGACGACGGCACGGTCCGGGCAGGGGTTGCCGCGCGCACCGGGGCACAGGCGTTCGCCGACGATCCGGAAGGCCAGTGCGCGCCCGTACGCGAGGGGGCTGGTCCGCCCGCCCTCCCAGGCCCACACGGGCCGGTGCCCGTCCCACCGGACGCCCCGGCTCCGCCACCCGCCGTTCACGGGGCGGTGAGCGCGGCCGGCTCCCCGCGCACCAAAGCGCCGCCCCTCCCCGGAACGGGCAGGACACCCGGCACGGAACACCGGTTCCCAGCAGGCACCACCATGCGCGCCACTGTCCCACACGCCCCCGCCGTCCGCCGCGGCGAGCGGCGGAGAGGTCCGGACGGCGATCGGCCGGCTCTCCGACGCGATGTGGGCAACCCGAACGGCTGAACCCGGTCGCTGTACTTCGCTGCTGTACGCCCCGGCAACGCAAGAGGCCCCGGATCTCTCCGGGGCCTCTCATTCATGTGCACTCGGCAGGATTCGAACCTGCAACCTTCTGATCCGTAGTCAGATGCTCTATCCGTTAAGCTACGAGTGCCTGCCAGGGATCTTACTCTCTGGCTTTCCTCCCGGGCTTTTCGGCCCGGCCGGCGTTGCGAGAACAACATTACATGACCTGCGCCGTGACGCGAAATCCATTAGCCAAACCACCCCTGACCTGGGCAAATCACCCACCACACCCCTGTCGGACGGCCCGGGAACGGCGGAAGCCCCGGCCGTGGGGCCGGGGCTTCCGTGGGGCGGAGGCGGAGGGATTTGAACCCTCGATGGGCTTTAAGACCCAAACCGCATTAGCAGTGCGGCGCCATAGACCGGACTAGGCGACGCCTCCAGTGCACCCGCGCTCGCGCGTGTGGTGCGTGCAGATGATGACACAGCCGGGGGCCGCGCCACCAATCGCCGTCCACGGTACTAGGCGCCGGGGGCGCAGGGCAAAGGCTTACGGTTGCGCAACGCGGCGGCCGGTGCAGCGTTAGAGAGGTGGGGAGCCGGGCCCCGCCGGCGCCCCGCATGATTCCCGAGCCCTGGAGCACCCATGCTGCGCCGTATCGTCCTGACCTCCGCCGCCTCCGTCGTCGCCCTCGGCCTCGGCGCGCCCCTCGCCGTGGCCGTGCCGCTGCCGCAACTGCCCCCGCTGCTCGCCGCCGACAGCCCCGACGCGCTGACGGTCACCGTGGAGCAGACCGGCAACCCGGCCGCCGACGGAACGTTCAGGCTGGAGTGCGACGGCGACCGGGGCAGCGGCACCCACCCGCGCGCCGACCGGGCCTGCGCGCGGCTGGCGGCGCTGTCCGAGGAGGACCAGGACCCGTTCGCCCCCGTCCCCCAGGACCGGATGTGCACCCAGCAGCACGGCGGCCCGGCCACCGCCCGCGTCACCGGCACCTGGCACGGCCGCGAGGTCGACGCCCGCTTCACCCGGACGAACGGCTGTGAGATCGCCCGTTGGGAGAGCCTGCAGCCCGTCCTCCCGATGGCCCGGTCATAGCGCGACGGCGCTCTCACCAGTGATGACGGGCCAGGGGCGTACGCCAAGCGCACACAAACCCGCGCAGGGCTCCCCCTCATCCGCCGCCCCGCGTACACCCCCAGCCCTTAGACTCCCTCCCGTAAGCGGCAGTAGGTCAGTGGGAGGAAGCGTCGTCGTGAGCAGCAGGCCATCCCGAGGCGCTGCTCGCCTCGCAGCCATACTCGACGCCCTGCCTGACGGGCTCGTCCTCGTCAACACCAACGGCACGGTCGTCAACGCCAACACCGTCGCGCTCGAAATGTTCGAGACGCCCGGCACGGCGCTGGTGGGGCGCGGCCTGCTGGACCTGCTGCCCTCGTTCGACTCGCGCCTCATCCCCGGCTCCATGCGGCGCCCCGAGGCCGTGGGCCCGCTGGGCCGGACGAAGCCGAACCGCATGGTGGCCCGGCGGACGGACGGGAGCGAGTTCCCCGTCGAGGTCACCAGCGCCGGCCTGGAGGACGGCCGCGAGGCGTACGCCTCGTACGGCCCCAGCTCGTACAGCGGCGACGAACTGCTGATGATCGTCGTCCGCGACCTCTCCGGGACCATCGACACCGAGGCCGAGCTGGCCCGCTCGCAGCGCCAGACCGAGATGATCCTGCGCGCCGCCTCCGAGGGCGTCGTCGGCACGGACACGGACGGGCGCATCGTCCTGGTCAACCCCGCCGCCGCCCAGATCCTGGGCTGGCGGGCCAGCGACCTGGGCGGCAAGGAGCTCCACCCGCTGATGCTGCACTCGCGCGCGGACGGCGAGCCCTTCCCGTACGACGAGTCGCCGCTCGCCGACACGCTGCGCTCGGGGCGGAAGCACCGCGTCCGGGGGCAGGTCGTCTGGGCGAAGGACGGTTCCGCCGTACCGGTGGACCTGACGACCGCTCCCGTGCGGGACGGGGACCAGCTCGTCGGCGCCGTCATGACGTTCGCGGACCGGCGGCCGTACGAGCAGCTCGCCGAGGAGCACGCCGCTCGGATCGCCGCGCTCACGGAGAAGCACGCCGCGGAGACCGCCGAGCTGGCCGAGAAGCACGACGCCGAGATCGCCGCGTACGAGGAGCGGCTCGCCGGCGCCGGGAAGCGGTACGAGTCGCTCGCCGGACGGCACGCCCAGTTGACCGCCGTCCTGGGCGGGTCGCTGCGCGGGCCGCTGGAGGAGCTGCGCCGCGAGCTGGGCACGCTCGCCGCGGACCCCGCCGGGCAGCTGTGGCCCGAGGCCAACCAGATCCTCCACCACCTGGCCGCCGGGTACGCCCGGATGACGACCCTCGTCGACAACGTCCTCGGCTTCCAGCGGCTGGATGTGGGCGAGGAGGAGCTGCGCAAGGAGCCGGTGCTGCTCGACGCGGTCGTGGCCGGCGGCATCGACGGCGCGGTCGAGCTGATCGGGCCGGGCCGGGTGCAGTTCGCGGTGCACGCGCCGCCGATCGAGGCGGAGGTCGACGGCGTGCGCCTGGCGACCGCCCTCGCGCACCTGGTGGCCGATGTCGCGGGGGTCGACTCCACGGGCAAGGCGCGCGTCCCTGCGGACGGCGGCTACGCCGGGTCGACGATCGTGGTGGCCGCGGCGCAGCGCGGTGAGGTCGTGCGGATCGAGGTACGCGGGCCGTACGCGGGCGGCGACCCGGTGCACGAGCCGATCGTGCGCGGGATCGTGCGCGCGCACGGCGGTGTCCTCCAGACGCACGACGTGCCCGGTACGAGCGGCAGCGCGTACGTGCTGGAGGTGCCGCTGGGCGCGGGGAGGGGCGCCGACGCGCCGGCCGCCCCCGAAGGGCGCGACGAGGCCGCCGCCGGCACGGGGACCGGGAGCGGTGCCGGTCCGGTGGCCGGGAGCGGTGCCGGAACCGAGGGCTCCGCGGGTGGTGCGGGGATCGTGGCCGTGGCGCTGCCCGCGCAGCAGTCCGGTCCGGACCGCGGTTCGGGTCCGGGTGTCGTCGCGGGCTCCGGGGACACCGCGGCGGGCGGTGGTCGGCGGCGGGCCCGGCGCGCCTCGACGGACGCGTTCCTCGACAGCCCGGTACGCGCCGAGGACCCCGTGGCGGCCCCGCCGACCGGTCGGCGCCGCGCCGCCGGGTCCTCCGGGGACGCGACGGGGGGGCAGCGGCTCGTACCCGCGCAGGGTTCCGGGGGAACCGAACCGACCGGGCGCCGTCGAGGGCGCCCCAGCCCGGCCGAGGCCGTACCGGCTGAGGGCTCCGTCGTGACGGCCGCCGAGTCGGCGCAGGCCCGTCCGATGGCGCTCGGGGACACCGTCCCGCCGCAGGGCGTCGCCCCGGCGGGTGACGCCGTACCGGCGCTGCCGCCCGCGCCGGTGCCCGCGCAGGCGCCCGTGCCCGCGGGGCGCCGTGCGCGCCGGGTCCTCGCGGTGGGTCAGGGCCGCTCCGGGGCGCCCGCCGAGGACGCTGGGCGGGCGGCCTTCGCCCTTCCCCCGGCGGAGGCGGACCGGGCCCGACCTGCTCCCGCTCCCGCCCCGACCGGTCAGGCCGGTCAGCCGGCGCAGGCCGCGCAGCCGGGCCGGATCGCGCAGCCGGGCGAGCCGGCCCCGGCGGCGCGGACGCAGCCGGTCGCGCCGGCGGCACCAGTCGCGCCGGCCGCACCGGCCGCACCGGCCGAGGACAGTCGCCACGACGCCGTACGCAGGGTGCCGGACGCCGACCACACCCCGCCGCAGCCCCATCCCCTCCCGGTGCCGCCGGGCGCGCCGGTACCGCCGGGTGCCGCCGTACCACCGGGTGTGCCGGGTGCCCGAGCGGTTCCCGGTGCGGCCGTACCGCCCGGTACCGCTGGTGCTCCCGTGCCGCCAGGTGTCCCCGGTACGCCCGTGCCCCCTGATGCCGCCGCGCCCGACGGCGCCCCTGTGCCGCCGGTCTCCCCCGGCGCTCCCACCACCCCTGTCCCCCCTGGCGCCCCGTCCCCGTCGGGCACCCCCGTACCCCCCGGTGCCCCGGCCGCCACCGACGCGCCCCAGCCCGGCGCCGCCGTACCCGCACCCGGCGCCACCGCCGTGCCCACCGGTCGGCGCCGCGCCGTGTCCGCGCCCGGTCCCGTGCCGGGCCCCGCCGCCGGCGCGCCCGACGGCTCCCCCGCCGAGGCGACCGGGTCCACGCAGGGCCGGGCGTTCAGCGTCCGGACCCTCGGCCAGGGCGTGCCGTTCGCGCAGCAGACCCCCGCGGTCCAGCACCAGACGCCCGCCCAGGGCACCGGTACCGGCTCCGGGCGCCGCCGCAAACTGGCCACGCCCCCGGAGATCGATCCGCAGCCCGCGCCCGACGCGACCGCCGCAGCGCCCGCGGCGCCCCCGGCCGGCGCCCCCGCGCCGGTTCCGCACGCCGCCGCGCCCCCCGCCCACCAGCGCCTCACCACCCCCGTCTCCGAGGGCCGTGCCTACGAGATAGGGGCGCCGGACGAGGGCGCGGACGAGGGACCCGAGCCGCTGGACGGACCGGGCGGCGCCGTCGAGGTCACCAACGAGCCGCAGCCGCAGCCCGTCGACGACGAACTGCCGCCCGAGCCGCTGGACAACCCCCGGCGCCTCCTCGTCTGGCCCGCGCCGGACGTCGCCACGCAGCAGGCGCTGACCGACCGCGGCTACCGGCCGGTGATCGTGCACTCCCGCGAGGAGGTCGACGCGCAGATCGCCGCGTTCCCGGCGGCCCTGTTCGTGGACCCGCTGACCGGGCCCATCACGCGCACCGCCCTGCAGTCGCTGCGCCAGGCGGCGGTCGCCGCCGAGGTGCCGGTGCTGCTGGCGGCCGGGCTCGGCCAGGCGACCCGCGAGGCCGCGTACGGCGCCGACCCCGCCGTACTCCTCAAGGCGCTGGCGCCCCGCGACAGCGAGCAGCACCCGTCACGGGTCCTGCTGATCGAGGAGCACGACGAGATCGCGCACGCGCTGACGGACGCCCTGGAGCGGCGCGGCATGCGGGTGCAGCGGGCGGCGGTGGACAGCGAGGCGGTCGCCCTCGCCACCCAGCTACCGCCGAACCTCGTCGTCATGGACCTGATGCAGGTACGGCGCCGGCGGGCCGGGATCATCGACTGGCTGCGCGCCAACGGCCACCTGAACCGCACGCCGCTCGTCGTCTACACCTCGGCGGGCCTCGACGAGGCGGACCTGCCGAGGCTGGCGTCGGGCGAGACGGTGCTGTTCCTGGCGGAGCGGTCCACCAACCCCGAGGTGCAGTCGCGGATCGTCGACCTGCTCGCGAAGATCGGCACCAACTGACGCGACGGAGGAGGGGGCGGGCCGGGCCCACCCCCTCCTCCTCGCCCGTCCGCCGCGCCGGCGGTCAGAGCTGGGTGACGTCCAGCTCCCCGGCCGCGTACTGCTTGCGGATCACCTTCTTGTCGAACTTGCCGACGCTCGTCTTCGGCACGGCCGGGATGACCGCCCAGCGCTCCGGCAGCTGCCACCTGGCGATGCCCGACTCCGCGAGGAACGCGCGCAGCGCCTCGTAGCCGATGGTCGCGCCCTCCTTGAGGACGACCGTCGCGAGCGGGCGCTCGCCCCACCGGTCGTCCGGGACGGCCACGACGGCGGCCTCGGCGACGTCCGGGTGACCCATCAGGGCGTTCTCCAGCTCGACCGACGAGATCCACTCGCCGCCCGACTTGATGACGTCCTTCGCGCGGTCCGTGAGGGTGAGGTACCCGTCGGGGCTGATGACGCCGACGTCGCCGGTCTTCAGCCAGCCGTCCGCGCTGAACTTGTCCTCGGGACGCAGCGGCTCGCTCCCCGAGCCGCCGTAGTACGCGCCCGCGATCCACGGGCCGCGCACCTCCAGCTCACCGGCCGACTCGCCGTCCCACGGCAGCACCTCGCCGCCCGGGCCGATCAGTCGCGCCTCGACACCGGCCGGGAAGCGGCCCTGCGTGATGCGGTACGGCCACTCCTCCTCGTCGGACAGGCCGGCCGGCGGGAACGCCATGGTGCCGAGCGGGGACGTCTCCGTCATGCCCCAGGCGTGGCAGAGGCGGACGCCCAGCTTGTCGTACGCCTCCATGAGGGAGGGCGGACAGGCGGCGCCGCCGATGGTGACGTTGGCCATGGAGGAGATGTCGCGCGGGTTGGCGGTCACCTCGGCGAGGAGGCCCTGCCAGATGGTGGGGACGGCGGCGGCGTGCGTCGGCCGCTCCTTCTCGATCATCTCGGCGAGCGGGGCGGGCTGGAGGAAGCGGTCCGGCATCAGCATGTTCACGCCGCTCATGAAGGTCGAGTGCGGCAGGCCCCAGGCGTTCACGTGGAACTGCGGGACGACGACGAGGGTCGTGTCGCGGTCGGTGAGGCCCATGGACTCGGACATGTTCACCTGCATGGAGTGCAGGTAGATGGAGCGGTGGGAGTAGACGACGCCCTTCGGGTCCCCGGTGGTGCCGGAGGTGTAGCACATGGCCGCGGCCTGGCGTTCGTCCAGCTCGGGCCAGTCGAAGGTGTCCGGACGGCCCGCTATCAGCTCCTCGTAGTCGTGGACGCGCGGCGCGGCGTCGTCGAGGACGGAGCGGTCGCCGGGGCCGGAGACGACGACGTGCTCGACCGTCGGCAGGTGCGGCAGGAGCGGCGCGAGGAGGGGGAGGAGGGAGCCGTTGACCAGGATGACCCGGTCGGCGGCGTGGTTGACGATCCAGATCAGCTGCTCGGCCGGCAGGCGCAGGTTGAGCGTGTGCAGGACCGCGCCCATGGAGGGGATCGCCAGGTACGCCTCGACGTGCTCGGCGTTGTTCCACATGAGCGTCGCGACCCGGTCGTCGCCGGTGACGCCGAGTTCGTCGCGCAGGGCGTTGGCCAGCCGCGTGGCCCGGGTCCCGGCTTCGGCGAAGCTGCGGCGGTGCGGCTCCGGCCCTCCGGTCCAGGTGGTGATCTGCGACTTCCCGTGGATCGTCATCCCGTGGTGAAGGATGCGGGTGACGGTCAGCGGTACGTCCTGCATGGTGCTCAGCACGGCGTCCTCCCGATGGGCGCTCGCTACGCGGCAGTGTGGTGTGCAGATTCTGCGCACATACCGAGCGGTATGTCACTACCCAGAGGTACGCGGTTTCACGTGAAACATCCCCCGTGAGCACCCGTTCCGGACCGCGCCGGCCCGCAGGTGACCGCTCGTGCGCGTCGTGCCGCTCGGCGTCACCGTACCGGCGCCAGCTCCGGGTCGTCCCGCAGTTTGCCGAGTGCGCGGGAAACGGCGCTTTTGACCGTACCGACGGAGACCCCGAGCACCGCTGCCGTCTGCGCCTCGCTGAGGTCCTCGTAGTACCGGAGGACGACCATGGCGCGCTGCCGGTCGGGGAGCCGCATGACCGCACGCCACATCGTGTCGCGCAGGGCCTGCTGCTCGGCCGGGTCGGGCTCCGGCACGCCGTACGGCTCGGGCAGTTCGTCGCACGCGAACTCGTCCACCTTGCGCTTGCGCCACTGCGACGTGCGCGTGTTGACGAGGGCGCGGCGCACGTAACCGTCGAGGGCGCGGTGGTCCTCGATGCGCTCCCAGGCGACGTACGTCTTGGTGAGGGCGGTCTGCAGCAGGTCCTCGGCGTCGCTCGGGTTCGCGGTGAGCGAGCGGGCGGTGCGCAGCAGGAGGGGCCCCCGGGCCCGTACGTACGAGGAGAAGGACGGGTACGCGGTGGCGGCCGTGGAGGCTCCGGCACAGACGGGGCCAGTAGTCGCGGTCATACGTCCACGCTAGGAGCAGGCATCCGCGCGGGGATCGCCCCCAGGTCCCGAAACGGCGTCCCCCTCAGGTTGTAGGGGCGGCGCGGACCCCACCTCCTGTAGGTGGAGGGGGACGGCCACCCGGTCAGGGTTCCGGGGGGCGGGTACGACGCGCGGCCCGCACCCCGATACCTCCGTACCGGCGCGCGGGCCGCGGATCGCCACCCCACCGTCGTCCCCTCACCCCTCGGGCCGCGGTCCACCTGGCGGGGGCCGGGTGATCAGCGCCGCGCGCGCGGCCGGTCTCGGCGCCGAAGGCAGGGCCGTGCCGAGGGCGCGAGCGGTGGGGACACGTTCCACGCGGGCCTCCTGAAGCGGTGCGTTCTCGTCGTCTCGCGGATCCAGACTGCCCACCGACCCCCCGGCAAACCGGGCTGGACCACCCAATCCCCCTGAAGCGTGATCGGTCACTCGATAAACCACGGGCCCCATGGATCACACCGCCGTGGGACCGTCCCCGTGCCGCCTCCGGGACCGTTCGACGAGGACGAAAGTCACGCTGATCAGCAGCGCCCAGGCCCCGAACTTGGTCAACGCGACCGGTCGCCAGCCGTCCACCTGGTGCGGGTGGCTCCAGGCTCCGACGTACGCGGCGGCGCTCTCGGCGACCCGGAGAGAACCCGATCAGCATGAACGACAGCCCGAGCGGCATCCGGTACCGCCGCGCCCCCACCGTGAACCACACCCGGGCCCCGGCGGTCACCAGAAGCAGTCCGGCGGCGAGCGGCCAGCGGAGGTCCGGGAGCCAGTGGCGGGTGAGGAAGTTGACGTACACGGCGCCGGCGAGGACGGCGGTCGCGGTCGTCCGGTACCCACAGACGCGCAGGTCGAACAGGTGCCAGGCCCGCCACACGCAGCTCCCGACCGCCGCGCACAGGAAGCGCCCGTACAAGGGGACCGCGGCGACCTTCATGAGCGCCTCCTCGGGACAACTCCACGAGCCGAGCCGCACCTTGACGGACACGAACAGCAACCCGACGACGTGGCACGCGGCGATCACCCCGGTGTCCCGCGCGGTGTCCCACCACCCGCCGGGCGACGACGGCCGGCACGACCCCGTACACGAACACCAGGTCGTACCGCGCGACGGGCGTTTCGGGCAGCACGGCGGACACCCCGATGCCCCCGACGAGCGCCGCGGCGAAGGCACAACAGCGCACCCGCAGAAGCCCGAACCAAGAAGAACTGCCGCACACCACGGGGCATCGCGCCCGCGCCACCAGGGACGTGCCGTCCCCCGCCCCGGTTTTCCCGGCCTGCCGAGGCGGGGGCGGAACCGACCGGGTTCGAACCGGCGGCCTCGCGATTTCGGAGGCCGCGCGCGACGACCCCTGGCACGACCCGCCCGACACGTGAAGGGGCGCCCCGGCAGCGGGGCGCCCCTTCACCTCCGGCACGGACACCGGGATGCTGCGGTGGGTGTGGGATTTGAACCCACGGTGGCTCGCGCCACGACGGTTTTCAAGACCGTTCCCTTAGGCCGCTCGGGCAACCCACCCTCGCCCCGGCCCACCTGGGCGGAGCGGGTACAGACTACCGGCCTCGGGCCGCGTCGTGGGGTGGTGGCCCGAGGGGATCCGCCGCCACCCGCCCCCGCTACCACGTCTTCGACCCGCGGATGTGCCGCCGGACGACGTTCCGGGGCGGGCACACGGGACGATGCACACGTACGGGGTGGCCACTTCTTGAGCGACGTCACGCGTGCGGGTGAGTGTCGAGTCCGGGCGCCGGGGTACGCAGTCGCCGGCCCGGGGGCTGCGGCGAGTTGGGTCCGGAGAGGGGCCGGAGGCTGAAAAAGCCTCTCTATCAAGGGGTTTCCGAAAAGGACCGGTACCGCTGAGCACGTTTCCGGTTGTCTTCGATCAGCGGCGTGCGCGTGTCTACGTCGAGGTAAACGTCCCGATTGTTCAGAATGTTGCTAACTGCCCCAGTTGAAACTATGAAGTTTCGTTGCCGAGGAGCATGACATGCAGGTTCGCAGGTGGCTCCCAGACCAGCCCACCCGTATCGGCCGGCACGACTGGCCGGACGAGGGCGACAACGGAACGCACATGCGACTGCGGGCCGGCTCCATCGTGGTACTCGACCGGCAGGCGTGGCGGATCCTGGAGATCAACGGCTACGTGGGTGACCGGTGGCCGGACTCCTACGAGAAGGCGTGGCGCGAACACGTCGAGTTGTGGTGGCACGCCAACGAACTGCGCCGGGCCAACAACCAGGCCGTCAAACCGGCCCCCGAGCGGGCCGAGTTCTACAAGCGCCCGGTGGTCCTGGTGCTGCGCAACGAGAACCTGCCCCGCTCCACGCCGAAGCACTGGTGCGCCCCCGCCAGCCACGACTGGCAGGTCCTCCCCGAGCACTACGCCGTCTGCCGCGCCTGCGGCGAACTGCCGCCCTGCCGCCACGGGGAGTACCGCTGGGAGGGCGGCCCCCGCTGGCCGGAGCAGAACGGCGGCATCCCGCTCATGGTGCCGGAGGGCTGCTGCATGGGGTGCGCCGAGCCGATCAGGCCGCGGATGCGGACCGTGCGCTTCCCCGGGCCGAACCTCTGGTACCCGGACCTGGGGGAGGACACGGCCGTCTTCCACGCCCGCACCGCCTGTGCCGACCAGGTCGACTGCTACCGCATGCAGTGGCAGGCCGAGTACAACCCGCGTGCCTCCGCGCACTCCGCCACTCCGGCGTTCCCGGAATTCGAGCACTTCGTGCTGCCCCGGACCCGCAACGCGCCGGACCTGGTCCCGCACGTCCACATGACCGGCACGCTGCCGGTCGACCCGTCGGCCCCAGCGGCCCCGGCGGCCCCGGCGGCCCCGGCGGCCCACGAACCGGTACACCAGGCGGCGCAGCAGCCGACGCACCAGGTGACACACCAGTCGGCACACCAGGTGACACAGCAGCCGGGGCACCAGGCAACACACCAGTCGCCCCCCGCGGCACCCGGCGCGCCCGCGGCGGACCCGGCCGTACCGGCCGCTCCCGCCACGCCGACGCCCGCTCCCGCGGCCGAGGCGCCCGCCGCCCACGCCCCTTCCACCGAGGGCGCCGGGCTGGCCCTCCGGGCGGCGGAGGAGCTGGGCCTGTCCCTGGCCGAACGCCCGGCCTTCCACAACGCGGAGCAGGCGGCCCGGGTGATCGAGGAGCTCACCGCCGCGGTCCGGAACATCGCGCTCTGCCTGAACGACCCGGCCGCCCGCGCGCGCTCCTGACCGGCGGAAGACCGGCGGAAGACCGGCGGAGGACCGGCGGGAAACCTGGAGGACCGAGCGCGGGCTCCCCGGCACGACCGGTCACGAGCCCGGCTCAGCGCGCCCGCGGGAAGGCCCGGCACGCCCCCGGGAAGCGACGGGAGCGGCGGACCGATCCGCAGGAAGCGACGGGAGCCGCGGACCGACCCGCGGCTCCCGAGGCGACCGGTGGATCCACCGCCCCGCAGGGCGGGACGGGCCGAGCGGGGTCAGTCGCCCTTGCGCTCGCCGAGGGTGACCTGGACCTGCTTCTCCTGGGTGCCGCGCTTGTACGTCAGGGCCACCGTGTCGCCGGGCTGGTGGGTCCAGATCTCGCTGATCAGCGTCGGGCCGCTGTCGATGATGCGGTCGCCGAAGCGGGTGATCACGTCGCCCGGGCGCAGGCCGGCCTTGGCCGCGGGCCCGTTCGGGGTGATCGACGGCGTGCCGCCCGTACCCTCCTCGACGATCGTGGCGCCTTCGCCCTCCTCCGACATGTTCACCGTCGCGCCGATCATCGGGTAGACCGGCTCGCCCGTCTTGATGAGCTGCTCGGCGACGTTCTTCGCCTGGTTGATCGGGATCGCGAAGCCGAGGCCCACCGACCCCGCCTGGGACTGGCCGAGGCCGCCCGAACCGGGGGACTGGATCGCCGAGTTGATGCCGATCACCGCGCCCCGGCCGTCCAGGAGGGGGCCGCCGGAGTTGCCGGGGTTGATCGACGCGTCCGTCTGGAGGGCGCTCATGTACGAGTTCTTGCCGCCCGAGCCGTCGCTGGACGCGACCGGGCGGTTCTTCGCGCTGATGATGCCGGTCGTCACCGTGTTGGACAGGCCGAACGGGGCGCCGATCGCGATCGTCGAGTCGCCCACGACCACCTTGTCGGAGTTGCCCAACGGCAGGGGCGCCAGACCCGAGGGGGCGTTGCGGAGCTTCAGTACGGCCACGTCGTACCCCTGGGCCCGGCCGACCACCTCGGCGTCGAACTTCCTGCCGTCCGAGAAGGTCGCCGTGACCGTGCCGTTCTCGGCGGCCGACGCCACCACGTGGTTGTTGGTGAGGATGTGGCCCTCCCGGTCGTACACGAAGCCGGTGCCCGTGCCGCCCTCGCCGTCCGAGCCGCCGGACTTCGCCTCGATCGTGACGACGCTCGGCAGGGCCTTGGAGGCGACCGCCGCGACCGTGCCGGGGTCACGCTTGAAGTCGGCGGGCGTGTCGCCGACGGAGATCGTCGTCGAGGTGTTCGCGCTGTCGTTGCGCTCCGCCGCCCAGTACCCGATGCCGCCGCCGACGCCCCCGGCCACGAGGGCCGCGACCAGGACCGCCGCGACGAGCCCGCCGGAGCGCTTGCGCGGCGACGGCGGGGCCGCGACGGGCGCGGCCGGGGGCGCGCCCCACACGTCACCGGGGCCGCCGCCCGCCGGGGCGTGGGCGTACGCCTGGGTGGCGTGGGCGGCATGGGCGTCGCCCGGCGCCCCGTACGCCGGGTAGGCGGGCGGTGCGGCCGGGGGCGGGGGCGCCATGGGGGGTACGGCCCTGGGCGCCTCCGCCGGGTTCGGCGCCGGCGCGGACACGGGCTCCGGCGCGGGCGCGGCGCCCGGCGCGGGCGCGGCGTGTCCCTGCTCCCGCGCCCCGTGCGGTGCTCCCTCCGGCGTCCGCCCCGTTTCCCCGGCAGGGGGCGTGGACGCCGTGGGCTTCGCCGGGGTGCCCTCCGGAGCGGACGCGGACGGGGCGTCGGGGGCGGACGGAACCGCGGTGCCCTCGTTCTCGGTGCTCACAGCTCGTTCTCCTCGGTATCCACGTCGTCGTATCGGCACGAGCCCGCCGTGCAGTCTCCGCGCTCAGCTTTTCCTACCGCTCGTCAGGCCACTGTAAGCGGGAGCTGTGCGTCCGCCGCCCTTCCTTTATCTCCGACAATAAGGACATGCCTCGATGCGGCCGAACCACGCCGGCCGGGCTCCGCCCACCGGGCGAACGGTGGCACCATGACGCAGTGACCCACGCACGCCAGCACACGATCCAAGTCGTCGCCCACCGGGGCGCCTCCGAGGACGCGCCGGAGCACACCCTCGCCGCGTACGTGAAGGCGATCGAGGACGGGGCGGACGCCCTGGAGTGCGATGTGCGGCTCACCGCGGACGGCCATCTGGTCTGCGTGCACGACCGCCGCGTGAACCGCACCTCCAACGGGCGCGGCGCCGTCTCGGCGCTGGAGCTGGCCGACCTCGCCGCCCTCGACTTCGGGTCCCGGAAGGACAGCCACGAGAGCCCCGACTGGAGCGACCCGGAGTACACCTCGGTCCTCACCCTGGAACGGCTGCTGGAGCTCGTCGCCGACGCGGGCCGCCGCGTCGAGCTCGCCATCGAGACGAAGCACCCCACGCGCTGGGCGGGCCAGGTCGAGGAGCGGCTGGTCCGGCTGCTGCGCCGGTTCGGCCTCGCGGACCCGCCGACCCCCGCCGAGTCGGCCGTACGGATCATGAGCTTCTCTCCCCGGTCGCTGCACCGGGTGGCGGCGGCCGTGCCCACCGTCCCGACCGTCTACCTCACGCAGTTCGTCGCGCCCCGGCTGCGCGAGGGCCGCCTCCCGGCCGGTGCCCGGATCGCCGGTCCCTCGATCCGGATCATCCGGAGCCACCCCGCCTACGTCGAGCGGCTCCACGAGGCCGGTCTCCAGGTCCACGTCTGGACGGTCGACACGCCCGAGGACGTGGATCTCTGCATCCGCCTCGGAGTGGACGCCATCATCACGAACCGCCCTAAACAGGTTCTGTCCCAGCTGGGCCGTGCGTCTCAGTAGTCACGGGGAGTGCTCCGGCGCGTTCACTCCGTGGCGGGCTGTGTCGAATGCGTCACTGTAGGTGGACTGGCCGGTTTCCGGCCCAGGCCAGGAGGGCATTCACACCGTGGCATGGGGCGAAGGAGGTCTCGGGGGTGGCGTTGGTGGTGGCACAGGAAGTGCCGACGTCGTCGAGCATGGCCGTACCCCATGGCCCTGCGGGCGTGGGCGAGGCGAGGCACCGCATGCGGGAGCAGCTGCGGCGCAGCGGCGTCCCGGAGCCGGTCATCGACGACGCCGTGCTGATCCTTTCGGAACTGCTCAGCAACTCCTGCCGGCACGGCAGGCCGCTGGACGCCGCCGAGGTCGGCGAAGGCGCCGTCCGGGCCGCCTGGCGGGTCGACCCCCACGGCGCCCTGACCGTCGAGGTGACGGACGGCGGCGGTCCCACCCGCCCGGCTCCCTCCACCCCCTCGGTCACCGCGCGCGGCGGCCGGGGACTCAACATCATCAGCGCACTCGCCCAGGAGTGGGGGGTACGCGACAGCGCGTCCGGCGAGGTCACGGTGTGGGTCCTCGTCACGGGAGCACCGCCGCGCCGCGAGGGGGTCGCCGCGCTCGTCAACGGCCAGTGCGACGGCCTCACCGGTTCGGCCCTCCCCCGCGCGAACGGCGCGCGCCGCGCGCGCGTGGCCAGGGCGGGCGCCGGCGCGACCGCGAGCGCGGCGCCGCTCGTGGGTGAACTGGGGCTCCTCGACGCGTACGAGGACGCGGACTGAGGCCCGCGGCCCTCCCGTACGACTAGGCTCGCGGCCGACAGAGGACCGCGTTCCAACGGGAGACCCACGCATGGCCAAGAAGCGCCCCCAGAAGAAGGCCGCCGGCGCACCGCAGGTGACGAACGGGGAAGTGCCGGTCGTCGGCGCCCGTGAGCCCTGCCCCTGCGGTTCGGGCCGCCGCTACAAGGCCTGCCACGGCCGGGCCGCCGCGCACGCGGTGACCGAACTCGTCCAGCGCCCGTTCGAGGGCCTGGCCGGCGAGTGCGACTGGGTCGCGCTGCGCGAGCTGGTGCCGGCCGCGACCGCTCCGCTGCATCTGAGGGGCGGGCTGCCCGAGGGCGTGCCGTCCGTCACGCTCGCGACCGTCCTGCCGATGGCGTGGCCCGCGCTGCGCCGCGACGACGGCTCCGTGCTGCTGGCGCTGCAGAACGACGCCTCCTCCGGCGACCTGAGCCGCGACCTGGCGGACACGCTCCAGCGCGCGCTGGAGGCCGAGCCCGGTACGCCGGTGGCCGCGCGCCGGGTGCCGGTGGAGGGGCCGCGCCTCCAGGACCTCCTCGACCCGGAGGCGGGCTTCGAGCCGGTCGTCCACACGGGCTTCGAGTTCTGGGTCCCGGAGTCCGCGGAAGGCGCGTCGCCCGAGGTGTCCGCCTCACTGGAGCGGGCCAACGCCGCCGCGATCCCGACGGTGAAGCTGCCGGGCGTGGAGGCCGCGTACTGGTGCGAGACGCCGGAGAAGAACCACCTGCGCTGGGTCATGCCCCACCCGGAGGAGGAGCTGCTCGACGCGCTCGCCCGGCTGCACGCCGCCGGGACGTCGTCGCTCGGCGAGGGGACGCGCCTCGTCGGGTCGTTCCGGGCCCACGGCCTGGTCGTCCCGGTGTGGGACCTGCCGAGCGCCATGTCGGCGGAGGTCTGCGAGAAGCCGGCCGCCGAGTTCGCGGAGCGGCTCGCGGGCGCGCTGGCGTCCGGGGCGCCGCTGACGGCGGAGGAGCGGCGGGCGCGCGGCGGGCTCACCAACCGCCAGGTCACCCTGAGCTGAGGACGCGGCGGGCAGCGGTGCGGCGACCCGAGGGGCCCGGCGGCGGGCCCCTCCGGCGTACGCGGCCGGATCCTTACCGAATCCATACCGGCTGGTAAATGGCTGACCGAATAAGAGAGATCGAATTTGCGAACCGCCGATCTCTTGTTACCGTTCTGGGAGCCCGGTCGCTGGTGCATCCCCCGTCGCCAGCGACCGGGTTCTTCCATTTCTGCGGAATCGGATGCTCCGGTACCGCGTCCGGCCCTCCGCCCAACCCGCCTACCGCTGCGGGTGGTTGCTCCCCGCCCTCAGCAGGAGCGGGCTCTCCGGCGCTTCTCCCGACGAGAATTCGGCGACCGCCGTGTGGTCCCCGATTCCTCCCGTACCGCTGCCACGTGGGGTTTCGCACGTGGCGGGCTCGCCGCCCGCCGGTACGGCGCAGTGCGTGCGCACGGTACGGCCGTCCGGGCCCATGAGGCTGAGGGCCGCGCGCAGTTCCGCGCCGCCGGCGTTGCGGTGGTACGTCCGCGCCCACACACCGGCCCCGTCGACGAGGACGCACGTCTGCGCCTCGATCCCCTCCGGGGAGACGAGGGTGGGGCCGCAGCGCGCGACGAGACCGCCCGCGCCGCCGTACGACGGGCCGTCGGTTTCGGCCAGAAGCACGGCCGCAGCGGATTTCCGGCCGGAGGCGGAGATTCCGTGGACGGCGCCGGTGGCGGCCGGGTCGGACGCGGGGGCCCGCCCGTCGTCGACGGCGACGCGCGCCGGGGGCTCGGGGCCGCCCGCCGGTCCCGCGGTCGCCGCCACCGGCAGCAGAGTGGCGGCGGCCACGACGGCGCCGAGCCCGATCATGCGGAGGTTCATGGATGTCCCCTGGCCTGGACGGCCTTCCGGTGCTGTCTGACGGTGGGGGACCCTATCGCCGCAGGGCGCGCGCCTTCGGGGCCGCGCGCCCGTTTCCCGCACAAGAGGCGGGGCTTCACACCCGTACGGGCGATCCCGCGGGGGCGGTGGGCCGGTCCGGTACCGCGGCCGGGCGTTCTTCGCGGGCCGGACCGCACCGCGACTCGCCCGCCCCACGGCTCACCCGCACGTGACTCGCCCGCACGGTGGCCGCTCAGTACCGCGACCGCTCAGTACCGAAGGCGGCTGCCGCCGTCCGGGGTGGCCGCGCTCGCCTCGACCAGCGCGTCCACGACCACCTCCACGTCCGGGAGCCACAGCGCGCCCGGCTCGGGCGGGCGCTCCCAACGCACCCGGCCCGTCCCGGTCTCCGAGGGCGGCAGCACCAGATAGCCGCCGTCGCCGTGGAACCGGAGCGAGCTGGGCACGCAGTCCTTCGCGTACAGCAGTTCGCCGAGCCGCTCCAGGGAGTACGGGGCCACCAGCAGAGACCAGCGCGTCGACGTCGCCACCACGGGACCGAGCCGCAGGCCGCGCCGGTCCAGTACGGCCAGGGCGCGCGCCGCCGCGACGGCCGGGAGGCTCACCGCGCACGGGGCGCGGACGCCCGTGGCGAGCAGCACGGGCGCGTCGGGCCGGTTCGTCCACCACCAGCGCACCATCCGCGGGTCGGTGGTGGCCGCGAGCAGCCCGGGGTCGAAGGGGTGCGCGCCGGGGACGACGCAGTCGGGGTCGGGGCAGGCGCAGGCGGGCACCTCTTCGCCGGGGCCACCCGCCACCCGGCCCGTCTTCGCCCGGCCCGTCTTCGCCGCCCTGCTCGTCTTCGCCGCCTTGGCCGTCTTGGTCGACTTGGTCGCCTTGAGCCCCACGCCGGGGAGTACGGGCCAGTGCCACTCGGTGGCGCACTGAAGCGCCGCGTCGAGGTGGGCAGGCCCCTTCTTGCGCCCGAACCGGAGCCTGCGCCGCATTCCGAGGATCTCGCGCATGAGCGCTCGTTCCTTTCCGTTGAACGCCGAGGTCCACATCACAACACGTGTGCGTTACTTCACTGTGCGTACGGGGCGGCGAACCGCCACCCGGGCCGTCGGCAGGGTTGCCGTACGGTCGGTCAACACCGTTGGGGGGCCGGCGTCGGCTGAGTCCGTCAAACACGTGGCGAGGAGTGGCGCGCGCAGGGCGCTAACCGCACCGCCGAGGTGGGAGCGCCCTCGATGGAGAGGACGCCTGGGCTTCCCGCAGGGTTCCGGGCCTGCCCCAACCTCCCCTGACCTCCACCGATTACGTACCCCGCCCGCTCGGAATGACGCAGCCCCCGAGTCCGCTTGGTGCCGTCTCGGGCGGTGCCCCTTGTCGAACGCGCTCAGTCGACCGCAAAACCTTCCCATCGAGGCCATTTTTTGGCCAAGTTCAGGATCGCACAGACACCACGCGCCCCGCTGGACAATGCTGGACATCCCCTCACGTGTACGTGTACATGTGGATGCACTGATAGCGGCGCAGCATGACATGCGGATTGACGTGGGGGTTTGCGATGCTATTGAGCGACGGGAAGCAGCCGGAAAGCCGGCTGCCATGAGCGCCCCTCACCTGCCGAAAGTGGCCGGAATCGATCCAGCTATTCCTGTCCCCGCGCACACTGCGCCACCTCTGCCGACCGTACCCACCGCGGGCTCCGAGCCCGGTGCCCTGATCCAGGACCGGCTGGCGGGCTGGGTCTCCGGCCTGACCACCCTCCACGAACTCACCGAACGCCTCACGCGTACGAGCACCCTCGACGAGGCGCTCCACGAACTGCTGCGCGCCGGTGCCTCCCTCGTCGGGGCCCGCCGCGGCATGGCCGTCCTCGAACCGGCCGACGGGCAGGGCCCCACCTCCACCGTCGGGCTCGGCCTCGCCCACGCCGACCTCGGCACCATCGAGACCGTCCCCCGCAGCGCCACCTCCTACGGGCGCATCCTCGACGGCCTGTCGGGCGGGCCGCTCCCCGACCCCCGGCCGTCCTCCCCCACGGAACACCAGGCCGTGCCCGGCGACGGTGCCGGGGGCGCGGCCGGTTCCCGGGCCGCCGCACCCGGCGCCGTCGCCGTCCCCGACATCCTCGGCGACGAGCACCTGGACCCCCGCCACCGCGAGGTCGCCGCCCGCCTCGGCTTCGCCGCCAGCTACGCCGTACCGCTCGCCGCCGAAGGGGACCACCGGCTGGGAGCCGTCGTCTGGCTGTACGACGAGCCCGCCGAACCCGACGGTCACCGCCGCCACCTCGTCGGCCTGTACGGGCGGTACGCCTCCGAGCACTTGGCCCGGTTGCTGGAGCTGGAGCGCGGGCGCGCCGAGGTCGCCGCCCTCACCGAGGAGTTGCTGCCCACCCGGCTGCCGCGCGTCCCCGGCGTCCGGCTGGCCGCGCGGCAGGTCACCGGGGCGCTGGGCGGTGGCGACTGGTACGACGCCCTGCCGCTGCCGGAGGGCGCGCTGGGCCTGGCGGTGGGGTCGGTGTCCGGTGCGGGGCCGCGCTCCCTGGCCGCGGTGGGACGGTTGCGCGCCTCCCTGCGCGCGTACGCCGTGATGGAGGGCGAGGACCCGGTCGCCGTGCTGTCCGACCTGGAACTGCTGCTGCGGCTCACCGAGCCCGCGCGGTCCGCCACGGTGCTGTTCGCGTACGCGGAGCCGGCGCGGCGAAGGATCGTCCTGGCCGGCGCCGGGCACGCGCCGCCCCTGGTCGTCGGGGACCGGCGCACCGAGTACGTCGAGACGTCCCTGTCGGCGCCGCTGGGCATGCTCGCCTGCTGGGAGGCGCCGAGCGTGGACTTCGACGTGCAGCCGGGGGAGACGGTGCTCCTCTACACGGACGGCCTGTTGCGCCGGATCGGCGGCTCCGTCGACCGCGCCTTCGCCCGACTGCACACGGCGGCGGCGAGCGTGCCGAAGGCCGACCGGGACGATCCGGGGGCGGTCGTGGACCATGTGCTGCGCCTCGTGCTCGGCACGTCCGAGGACGGCCTGGGCGGCTGGGGCGGGCAGGACGGCGACGAGGGCGCCGTGATGCTCGCGGCCCGCTTCGACTAGGGCGGTCCCGGGCCGGTCCGCCGGGGGCGTGCCGTGCGGGCGGCCCCTTCCGATCATGCGCGGACGGGCAGGTGCTTGACCTGGGGCCCCCTGACGTACGCCCGTACGATGGAGAACGTACCCCGGGTTCCTGACCCGGGCAGGGGTTCAATGTCGTACCTGAAGGAGGCGGACCCGTGGCCGATGAGCTCACTCCGGAGACCCCGGACAGTGACGAAGAGCCGATCGAGCAGCGCAAGAACAGCCTGTACCCGGGCGTCTCCGACGAGCTCGCCGAGAACATGAAGTCGGGCTGGGCCGACACCGAGCTGCGGGATCTGCAGCCGATCGCCCAGGCCGCCCACACGGCCGCACGCCGCGCCGCGCTCTCGGCCCGCTTCCCCGGCGAGCGCCTGGTGATCCCCGCGGGCAACCTGAAGACGCGCGCGAACGACACGGAGTACGGCTTCCGCGCCGCCACCGAGTACGCGTACCTCACCGGCAACCAGACCGAGGACGGTGTCCTGGTCCTGGAGCCGAAGGACGGCGGCGAGGGCCACGACGCGACGCTGTACCTGCTGCCGCGCTCCAACCGGGAGAACGGCGAGTTCTGGCTGTCCGGCCAGGGCGAGCTGTGGGTGGGCCGCCGCCACTCGCTGAGCGAGGCCGCCACCCTGTACGGCATCCCCACCGGCGACGTGCGCGAGCTCCCCGGCGCCCTGCGCGAGGCCACCGGCCCGGTGCGCGTCGTGCGCGGCTACGACGCGGGCATCGAGAAGGCGCTCACCGACAAGGTCACCGCCGAGCGGGACGAGGAGCTGCGGGTCTTCCTCTCCGAGGCGCGACTCGTCAAGGACGACTTCGAGATCGCCGAGCTGGAGAAGGCGTGCGCCTCCACGGCGCGCGGCTTCGAGGACGTCGTCAAGGTCCTCGACAAGGCCGAGGCGACCTCCGAGCGTTACATCGAGGGCACGTTCTTCCTGCGCGCCCGGGTCGAGGGCAACGACGTCGGCTACGGCTCCATCTGCGCCGCCGGCCCGCACGCCTGCACCCTCCACTGGGTTCGCAACGACGGCCCGGTCCGCCCGGGCGACCTGCTCCTGCTGGACGCGGGCGTCGAGACCAACGAGCTCTACACCGCCGACGTCACCCGGACGCTGCCGATCTCCGGCACGTTCACCGAACTCCAGCGGAAGGTCTACGACGCCGTGTACGAGGCGCAGGAGGCCGGCATCGCGGCGGTCAAGCCGGGTGCCGCGTTCCGCGACTTCCACGACGCCGCGCAGCGCGTCCTCGCCGAGAAGCTCGTCGAGTGGGGCCTGCTGGAGGGCCCGGTCGAGCGGGTCCTGGAGTTGGGTCTCCAGCGCCGCTGGACCCTGCACGGCACGGGCCACATGCTCGGCATGGACGTCCACGACTGCGCGGCGGCGCGCACCGAGACGTACGTCGGCGGCACGCTGGAGCCGGGCATGTGCCTGACGGTCGAGCCGGGCCTGTACTTCCAGGCGGACGACCTGACCGTGCCGGAGGAGTACCGGGGCATCGGCGTCCGGATCGAGGACGACATCCTGGTGACCGAGGACGGCAACCGGAACCTGTCGGAGGCGCTTCCGCGCCGGTCCGACGAGGTCGAGGCGTGGATGGCGGGCCTGAAGGGCTGACGCCGCCGAGGGACCACGGGACATCCCCCTGCCGGAGTTGCTCCGGCAGGGGGATGTTTCACGTGGAACCGGTCGTGCGTGGAACCGGTCGTGTTTCACGTGAAACACGGCTCGCGGCGCTGTTCGTTCAGGTCGTCAGCGCGAGGGGAGCGTCCGCCCGCCACTTCACGATCTTGTCGAAGGAGATGACGGCGCCGCCCCGCCCGGATCGGTTCCCGAAGTGGACGTGGTCGGCGAGTTCTTCGATCAGTCGCAGTCCACGTCCGCTCTCGGCGTCGACGGGCAGGGGGTTCCGGGCGATGACACGCGCCGTTTCCTGGGGGAACCCCGGCCCCGAGTCGGCCACTTCGATACGGCACTTCTCGCCGTCCAGGTACGCGGTCACCCGGAACTCCGCGGATCCCTCCCCGGCGTGCTCCACCGCGTTGGCGCAGGCTTCGCCGAGCGCCAGTGACAGGTCGTAGGAGGTGTCCGGGTCGACGCCCGCGGTCTCCATGGTGCCGAGGAGGAGCCGTCGGGCGAGCGGGACGCTCGCAGCCTCGCGCCGCAAATGGAGGGACCACCAGATGCTCATGCTTCAGCCTCCTGGCTGCGGCTCGTCGTACCGTTACGTATTGCCCCATATTCGACGTGTAAGCACGGTGTCGGTACTCGATCCCCTCGATCAGCGGATGCGCCTGCTCCGGACACCGGTGTATGGGGACCCGGGGGGTGGTGTCTTTCGGGATACCGGCGCCAAAGGCGACGTACCGGACCTGCCGTGGGGGTCGCCGGGGCGTGGTGGGATGATGGCCCGGCCATGTCTGTCCCCCTTGGTCCACGGCTGCTCAGGGCCGCGGTGTTCACCGCGGTCTGCGTCGTGCTGTCCGCGCTGGGGCACTCCCTCGCCGCGGGCCAGGCCGTTCCCTGGTGGTCGCTGAGTGTCGGTTTCGCCGGCATCCTGGTCCTCGCCCTGCCGTTCACCGGGCGCGGGCGCCCGCTGCCGGCGGTCACGACGGCCCTGGCAGGCGGACAGTTGGCCCTCCACACGGTCTTCGGGGTCGGGCAGGAGCACGCCGCCCCCGCGGGCACCGGTGGCCCCGCGAGCGACGCGCTGATCCGGGCCGCCGCCCGGCTGATGTGCGGCGGAGCGACCACGAAGCAGATCACCCCCGGCGAGGCGCACCGGATCGTGACGACGGCGGGCCTCGACCCGGCGACCGCCGCGGCCGCCGCCGGACCGGCCCCGGTCGCCACCGGCCCCGTCGACCAGTTGGTCCTGCCGAACCTGTCGATGGTCCTGGCGCACCTGCTGGCAGCGCTCCCCGCCGGTTGGTTGCTGCGCCGCGGCGACCTCGCGCTGCTGCGGTTGTCCCGGTTGGCCGGGCTCACGGCGCGGGGTGCCGCCGAGGCCGCCGAGGAGGCGCTCGTACGGGCGTTGCGCGCGGCTCTCGCCCTCGTACGCGTCCTGCTCGCCGGAGTGCGGTCGCTGCTCGCGGCGGGGCCGCGGGCGGCGCGCGCCGGGGAGGACGGCCCGCCGGTTCCGGCGGCCGGGGCGCTCCAGCACACGGTGATCAGGCGCGGCCCGCCGACCGCCGTCGTCCTCGCGGCCTGACGCCACCCGGCCGGGCCCGCCCCTCTCACCGTCCGACGCGGTCCCCACCGGCGCACCGCGCCCTCGACGACGCGACGCGCCCGCGTACGCGGCCGTACCCCGACGTGCTCGGCGTTCCCGACGCACATGGCCTTCGGCGTACCCCGTACCGGGCCTCGACGCCGCACCCGAGGAGCGCGTCCGCGGCCGGAACGGTGCCGCCGCGCCCGTACGCGCGCACGCCCGCGCGTCGGCGTCCTCACGCCCTTCTTCCCCCTGTGGAGTGTCATGAACGTCACCCGTCCGTCCTCGCGCCTCGCCCTCGTCGGCGGCGTCGCCGTCTCGTCCGTCCTGCTGCTCTCCTCGGCCGCCCACGCCCACGTGACCGTCCAGCCGCAGGGCCAGGCCACCAAGGGCGGCTACGCCACGGTCAACTTCAAGGTGCCCAACGAACGGGACGGCGCCTCCACCGTGAAGCTGGAGATCACGCTGCCCCAGGACCAGCCGCTGGCGTCCGTGATGCCGCAGCCCGTGCCCGGTTGGACCGTCAAGGTCGAGAAGGCGAAGCTCGCCACCCCGCTGGACCTGCACGGCAAGAAGATCACCGAGGCCCCCTCCAGGATCACCTGGACGGCGAGCGGCTCGAAGATCGAGCCCGGCCAGTTCCAGCAGTTCCCGGTGTCGCTCGGCCGCCTGCCCGAGGACGCCGACCAGTTCGTCTTCAAGGCCCTCCAGACGTACGACAACAAGGAGGTCGTGCGCTGGATCGAGGAGGCGAAGGAGGGCGCCGCCGAGCCCGACTCCCCCGCGCCCGTGCTGAAGCTCACGGCCGCCGAGGACGGGAGCGGGACCGCAGCCGCGGGCGGGCGGCAGACCGCCGACGAGGACGCGGTGAAGACCGGGACGGCATCCGCCGATGTGAGCGACACCACCGCACGGGTCCTCGGCGTCGTCGGCATCCTGGTCGGAGCCGCGGGAATCGCCTACGGCGCCCTGGCCGGCCGCCGACGCTCCGCCTGACCCCCGACGCACCCACCCTCCGCCCCAACGATCTGAGAGAACACGTGATGCGTAACGTCCTCAGCGCCGCGCGGCCCCGCCGGGCGGTCCGGCGCACCCGGCTGATCGCAGCCGCCCTCGCCACCGCGTCCGCCCTCGCCCTGTCCGCGTGCAGCACCGGCACGGGCACGGGCGACAGCCCCGTCGCCGACGTGTCGGTGGCGCCCGACGCCGGGAAGCCCGGCACGATCCTGGACCGGCCGTTCGAGAAGCCGAACCTCGTCCTCACCGACACCACCGGCAAGCCGTACGACCTGCGCGAGCGCACCAAGGGCAAGCCGACCCTCGTCTACTTCGGCTACACGCACTGCCCCGACGTGTGCCCGCTGACCATGAGCAACATCGCCGACGCGATGGACCAGTTGCCCAAGGCCGACCGCGACAGGCTGGAGGTCGTCTTCGTCACCACCGACCCCGAGCGCGACACCCCCGCCGAACTCGCCAAGTGGCTGCCCTCCGCGGGCGACCCCGGCTTCGTCGGCCTCAGCGGCGAGTTCTCGAAGATCCAGGCCGGCGCCCGCCAGCTCGGCATCGGCATCGACCCGCCGTCCAAGGACGAGGACGGGAAGATCGTCTCCATGCACGGCGCCCAGGTGATGGCGTTCTCGCCGAAGAACGACCGCGGCTACGTCGTCTACGGCGAGAACACCACCGTCGAGGACTACGCCAAGGACCTGCCGAAGATCATCCGTGGGGAGAACCCGTGACCCGCAGCACCACCACCGCCCTCTCCGCCGCGCTCGCGCTCGTCGCGGGCCTGACGCTGGGCGGCTGCTCGTCCGCCGGCCCGGCGGACGGCAAGCCGCGGCTGGAGGTCAGCGGGGCCTTCATCCCGGAGCCGGTGAACGCCGACATGGCAGGCGGTTTCCTCACCGTCACCAACACCGGCGACTCCGCCGACACGCTCACGTCCGTCACCAGCGACCTCTCCGACGACGTGCAGATGCACGAGACGAAGGACCAGAAGATGCGGCAGGTCGAGTCCTTCGACCTGCCCGCGCACGGCCAACTGAGGCTGGAGCGCGGCGGCAGCCACCTGATGTTCATGGAGCTGAAGCGCACCCCGAAGCGGGGCGACAAGGTCAAGGTCGAACTGCACTTCAAGGAGTCCGGCCCGATCGAGGTCGAGGTCCCGGTCGAGGCCAGGACCCACAACCCGCAGCGGTCCGGCGAGCACGCGCAGCACGACGGCGCGCGGCACTGAGCGACGAGGACCCACCATGACGGCCAACGCCCCCCGTCCCGGAGCCGCCGCGCACCCGGCGCTCCGGCCGCCGGTCCGACGGACGCCGGCCCCCCGCGTGCCGGTCCGACGGACGTCGGCGCTCCGGCTGCTGGCGCTGCTGCTGTTCACCGCGGCGCTGCTCGGCACCGCGCTGTCCGGCGCGGCGTCGGCGCACTCCACGCTGACCGGCAGCGACCCGGCGGACGGGGCGGTGGTCGCCACCGCGCCGCAGCGCGTCACGCTCACCTTCTCCGAGCAGGTCGCCCTCGGCGACGACAGCATCCGCGTGCTCGATCCGAGCGGTGGGCGCGCCGACACCGGGGAGCTGCGCGACCTGTGCAGCGGCTCGGTCGTCAAGTACGGCGTCGACCTGCGCGACGGGCTGCCCGAGGGCACGTACACCGTGGCGTGGCAGGCCGTCTCGGCGGACAGCCACCCGATCTCCGGGGCGTTCGGCTTCTCCATCGGGAAGCCGTCCGCGACGAAGGTCGTCCTGCCCCGGCAGGAGCCGGGCGGCGGGCTCGTCGGCGGGCTGTACGACATCGGGCGGTACGTGTCGTACGCGGGCTTCGTCGTGCTGGTGGGCGGCTGCGCGTTCGTCCTGACCTGCTGGCCGCGCGGCGCGTCCGTACGGCCGGTGCGGCGGCTCGTCGCGTACGGCTGGGTGTCGTTCACCGCGGCGACGCTGGCGCTGCTGATGCTGCGCGGTCCGTACACCGGGTCGGGGGAGCTGGGCGACGCCTTCGACCTCGGTGTGCTCCAGGGGGTGCTCGACACGAAGACCGGTGCCGCGCTCACCTCCCGGCTGCTGCTCGCCGGGGCGGCGGCGCTCTTCGTCGCGGTGCTCTTCGGCCCGTACGCGCGGCGCGAGGGGCCGGGCGACCGGCGGGACCTGGTGTACGGGCTGGCGTTCGGCGGGACGGTCGTCGCGGCCGGGACCGCCGGGACGTGGGCGCTGTCCGAGCACGCGTCGACCGGGGTGCAGCCCGCGCTCGCCGTGCCGCTGGACGTGCTGCACCTGCTCGCCGTCGCGGGATGGCTGGGCGGTCTCGCGACGCTCGTCGTCGCGCTGTACCGGGAGCCGTCCATCGAACGCGCCGCCGTCCAGCGGTACTCGCGGCTGGCGTTCGGTTCCGTGGCGGTGCTGGCGGCGACCGGGCTGTACCAGTCGTGGCGGCAGGTCGGTACGTGGACGGCGCTGACCGGCACCGCGTACGGGCGGCTGCTGCTGGTGAAGGTGGGGCTCATCGCCGTCCTGCTGGGCGTCGGCTGGGTCTCCCGGCGCTGGACGCGGCGGCTCTCGGAGACGGTCCGCGACCCGGCGCGCACGGAGGACCCCCCGCGCGCGCAGGGCGTGGCGGACGGCGGCGCGGGCCGCGAGGACGCGGACGCGGTCCCCGACACCGCCGATCCGGTACGGGCCGCCCAGCTCGCGCGGCAGCGGGCCGCCGTCGCGGTCGCCCGCGAGCGGCGGGCGCGGGACGCCGACCCCGCGCGGGCCGGGCTGCGCCGCTCCGTGCTCGCCGAGACGGCCGTCGTCGTGGTGCTCCTCGGCGTGACCACCGTCCTCACCACGACCGAACCGGGCCGCACGCAGGAACGGGCCGACCGGGCGCAGGCCGCCACCGCGACCGCCGTACCGGACCGGCCCGTCGACATCGACCTGCCGTTCGACACGGGCGGCCCGAACGGCACCGGCACCGTCCGGCTCACCCTCGATCCCGGCCGGTCCGGGGGCAACACGCTCCGGGTCGCCGTCGACGGGGCGGACGGGCGACCGCGCGACGTGGCCGAGCTGAAGGTGGCGTTCACGCTCGACGCGCAGGAGATCGGGCCGCTGCCGGTCGTGCTCGACCGGGAGGCCGCGGGCCGGTGGACCGCCCGCTCGGCGCGGCTCCCGATGCCGGGGGACTGGCGCGTCCGGGTGACGGTGCGGACGTCCGACATCGACCAGACCACCATCGACGAGAACGTGAAGATCGGTTGACCTGACTATGAGCGACAACCTGGAGATTTCGAGGCGTCGGCTCCTCGGCACCGTGGGCGCCGCCGGTGCGACGGGGCTCGCGCTCGGCGCGGCCGGCGGTGCCGCCGGGTACGCGGTCCTCGGCGACAGCGGGGGCGAAGGGCCGGCGCTGACGACGGTGGGCTCGGCGCGGGTGCCGTTCCGCGGCACCCACCAGGCGGGGATCGTGCAGCCCCCGCAGGCGCGCGGCCACCTGGTGGCGTTCGACCTGGCGCCGGGCGCGGGCCGCAAGGAGGCCGTCGCCCTGATGCGCCGCTGGTCGGCGGCGGCCGAACTGCTGATGGCGGGCGAGCCGGTGGGCGGCGCGGACGGCGGGGTCGCGCGGGACGCGGGGCCGTGCTCCCTGACGGTCACGTTCGGGTTCGGCGCGTCCTTCTTCGACCGTACGGGGCTGGTGGCGCGGCGCCCGCGGCAGTTGGAGCCGCTGCCGGTGTTCTCGTCCGACCAGCTCGACCCGAAGCGGTCCGGCGGCGACCTGTGGGTGCAGATCGGCGCCGACGACGCGCTGGTCGCGTTCCACGCGCTGCGCACCGTCCAGCGGGAGGCGGGCGCGGCGGCGAAGGTGCGCTGGCAGATGAACGGCTTCAACCGCTCGCCCGGCGCGACCGCGCACCCCATGACGACCCGCAACCTGATGGGGCAGATCGACGGCACGGGCAACCCGAAGCCGGGCGACTCCGGCTTCGACGGGCACGTCTTCGTCGCGCCGGGCGGCGCCCAGCCGTGGATGACCGGCGGGTCCTACGCGGTGGTGCGGCGGATCCGGATGCTGCTCGACGACTGGGAGAAGCTGTCGCTGAAGGACCAGGAGGCGGTCATAGGCCGGCGGAAGTCCGACGGCGCCCCGCTCACGGGCGGTACCGAGACGACGGAGCCGGACCTGGACAAGCTGGGGCCGGACGGCAAGCCGGTGATCCCGGCCGACGCGCACGCGCGGATCTCGGCGCCCGAGCAGAACGGCGGGGCGACGATGCTGCGCCGCCCGTTCTCGTACCACGACGGGATCGGCCCGGACGGGACGCCGGACGCGGGGCTGCTGTTCGTCTGCTGGCAGGCGGACCCGCGCAAGGGGTTCGTGCCGGTGCAGCGGAAGCTGGACCGGGGTGACGCGCTGTCCCCGTTCATCCGCCACGAGGCGAGCGGCCTCTTCGCCGTGCCGGGTGGCCCGGGGGACGGCGAGTACGTGGGGCAGCGGCTGCTGGAGGCGTGAGCGGCGCGGGCGTCCACGGCCGTGGGCGCCCGGACCGCACGGGCGTACCGGACCGCACGGTTGTCCGGGACCACGGACGTACCGTGCCGCACGGGCGTACCGGACCGCACGGTTGTCCGGGCCGTCGTGGGGGGCCGCGGTCGGAGGCGTGAGCGGCGCCCGGACCGGGCGCATTAGGGTGACCGGTATGTCGGCCACGCGATTCACCTATCTCGGCCCCGAGGGGACCTTCACCGAGGCGGCCCTGCGCACGCTCCCGGAAGCCGCGACGCGCGAGCTGGTGCCGATGGTGTCGGTGCCGGCCGCCCTGGACGCCGTGCGGAACGGGGAGGCGGCCGCCGCGCTCGTGCCGATCGAGAACTCGGTGGAGGGCGGGGTCACCGCGACCCTCGACGAGCTGGCGTCGGGCCGGCCGTTGATGATCTACCGCGAGGTGCTGCTGCCCATCGCGTTCGCCCTGCTGGTGCGGCCGGGCACGAAGCTGTCCGACATCAAGACGGTGACCGGGCACCCGGTGGCGCAGCCGCAGGTGCGCAACTGGCTGCGCGCCCACCTGCCGGAGGCGGTGTGGGAGTCGGCCGCGTCGAACGCGGACGGGGCGCGGCTGGTGCAGGAGGGCCGGTACGACGCGGCGTTCGCGGGGGAGTTCGCGGCGGCGACGTACGGGCTGGAGGCGCTGGTCACGGAGGTCCACGACGCGGAGAACGCCGAGACGCGGTTCGTGCTGGTGGGCCGGCCGGCGCGGCCGGCGGCGCCGACGGGCGCGGACAAGACGTCGATGGTGATCTGGCTGCGGGACGACCATCCGGGCGCCCTGCTGGAACTCCTCCAGGAGTTCGCGGTGCGGGGCGTCAACCTGATGCTGATCCAGTCGCGTCCCACGGGCGCGGGAATCGGGAACTACTGCTTCGCGGTGGACGCCGAGGGGCACATCGCGGACCGGCGGGTGGGCGAGGCGTTGATGGGGCTGAAGCGGATCTGCCCGAATGTGCGTTTCCTGGGTTCGTACCCGCGGGCGGGTGTCACGGTCGACGCGGTGCGGGCGGTGCGGCCCGGCACGTCGGACGACGACTTCACCGCGGCGGCGGACTGGCTGGCGCGCTGCCAGGACGGTCGGGGGGACTGAGGCCCCACAGGGCCCCGAGTTATCCACAGAGCGAGGGGCCTGCCTGGGGACAAGTCGACATCCCGGGACACCCCAACTCCCATCGAAACGGGACAAGACCGATAAATCGGTGGAGCAGCCGTGTGAGCATCCACAGTCTGCTTTATCCGCCCGCGTCACCCCAATTCCTGGGATCGACCCTTTAGAGGGAAGAATTCCCACCCGAATGAGTGTCGGGAACCGGTTTGGGCGAGGAAACCAGCTCCTGCCGCACCTTTCCGGAGCGCTCCATTCCGAAGTCCACACCCCTTCCACACACCCTGTGGATAACATTTCCCCACCCGAGCACCTCTGTGGACAAGTGACGCGCGTGGAACGTTCTTTTCCCAAGAATCATGGATTTTTCCTCTCCATCATTAACAAGACTGACATTCAGGACAAAGCGACATCCTCGGGGAGAGGCGATACGTGGTGGGGTGCGTCCGGTGCGCACCGGTAGCCTGGAGGGGTGATTGACCTTCGCCTGCTCCGTGAGGACCCCGACCGTGTTCGCGCCTCCCAGCGCGCCCGTGGAGAGGACGTCGAGCTCGTCGACGCCCTGCTCTCCGCCGATGAGCGGCGCAGGTCGTCCGGCGTCCGCTTCGACGAGCTCCGCTCCGAACAGAAGTCGCTCGGCAAGCTGATCCCCAAGGCGTCTCCCGAGGAGAAGGCCGAGCTGCTCAAGCGGGCCGAACAGCTGAAGACCGACGTCAAGGCCGCCGACGCCGAGCAGCACGAGGCCGACGAGGAGACCCGGCGCCTGCTGCTCCAGCTCGGCAACCTGGTCCACCCGGACGTCCCGGTCGGCGGCGAGGAGGACTTCGTCGTCCTGGAGACGCACGGCACGATCCGCGACTTCGCCGCCGAGGGCTTCGAACCGAAGGACCACCTGGAGCTCGGCGAGGCGCTGGGCGCCATCGACGTCGAGCGCGGCGCGAAGGTGTCCGGTTCGCGCTTCTACTACCTGACGGGCGTCGGCGCGCTGCTGGAGCTCGCTCTGGTCAACGCGGCGATCGCGCAGGCCACGGAGGCCGGGTTCGTCCCGATGCTCACGCCGGCGCTGGTCCGCCCGCGCGCCATGGAGGGCACCGGCTTCCTCGGCCAGGCCGCGGAGAACGTGTACCACCTGGAGAAGGACGACTTCTACCTGGTCGGCACGTCCGAGGTGCCGCTCGCCGCGTACCACATGGACGAGATCGTCGACGCCGACAAGCTGCCGCTGCGGTACGCGGGCTTCTCCCCCTGCTTCCGCCGCGAGGCCGGCACGTACGGCAAGGACACCCGCGGCATCTTCCGCGTCCACCAGTTCGACAAGGTCGAGATGTTCTCGTACGTCGCGCCGGAGGACGCCGAGGCCGAGCACCAGCGGCTGCTGGAGTGGGAGAAGCAGTGGCTGACCGCGCTGGAACTGCCGTTCCAGGTGATCGACGTGGCCAGCGGTGACCTGGGCGCGTCCGCGTCGCGCAAGTACGACTGCGAGGCGTGGATCCCGACCCAGGGCAAGTACCGCGAGCTGACCTCCGCGTCGAACTGCGACAGCTTCCAGGCCCGCCGCCTGTCCGTGCGCATGCGCGACGGCAAGAAGGTCCAGCCGCTCGCGACGCTGAACGGCACGCTCTGCGCCGTGCCGCGCACGATCGTGGCGATCCTGGAGAACCACCAGCTGGCCGACGGCTCGGTCCGCGTCCCCGAGGTCCTGCGGCCGTACCTCGGCGGGCGGGAACTGCTGGAGCCCGTGACCAAGTGAGCCCCTTCCCCTACCGGCTCGTCGCGACGGACCTCGACGGGACGCTGCTGCGCCCCGACGACACCGTGTCGCAGCGCACGCGCGACGCGCTCGCCGCCGCCACGGCGGCGGGCGCCGCCCACATCGTGGTCACCGGCCGGTCCGTGCCCTGGACCCGCCACATCCTCGACGACCTCGGCTACGAGGGCCTCGCGGTGTGCGGCCAGGGCGCGCAGGTCTACCACGCGGGCGAGCACCGGCTGCTGACGTCGGTGACGCTGGACCGGCAACTGGCGGGGCTCGCCCTGTCGAAGCTGGAGGCCGAGGTGGGTCCGCTGGCGCTGGCCGCGAGCCGTGACGGCCTGGACGGCGAGGTGCTGGTCGGCGCCGGCTACCGGCTCCAGGACGGCCCGCTGCCGTACCTGCCGCTGGAGGACCCGGCGGACCTGTGGTCGGCGCCGCTGAACAAGGTGTACATCCAGCACCCGGACCTCGACGACGACGCTCTGGCGACCGCCGCGCGCCAGGTGGTCGGCGGCCTCGTGGACGTCGTCATGGCGGGCGCGGGCATAGTGGAGATCCTGCCGCTGGGCCTCACCAAGGCGACCGGCCTCTCCCTCGCGGCCCGCCGGCTGGGCGTGAAGGCGGCGGACACGATCGCGTTCGGCGACATGCCCAACGACATCCCCATGTTCGCCTGGGCCCGGCACGGCGTCGCCATGGCCAACGCCCACGACGACCTGAAGGCCGTGGCCGACGAGGTCACGGCGGCCAACGACGCGGACGGCATCGCCGTGACCCTGGAGCGGATGCTCTCCCGCTGAGACCGAGCGGACCCCGGGCGGGGCGGCTCCGCGCCGACGCGCGGCGACCGACTCCGCCCGGGGTCCGGAGCGGCGGGCCGATCAGAAGTTGATCATGTGTCCGGCGAGGCCGTGCACGGCCTCCTTCACCGCCTCGCCCAGCGTCGGGTGGGCGTGCACGTTGCGCGCCACCTCGTGGACCGTGAGGTCCCACTGCTGGGCCAGTGTCAGCTCGGGCAGCAGCTCCGTGACGTCGGGGCCGATCAGGTGGGCGCCGATGATCTCGCCGTACTTCGCGTCGCTGATCAGCTTCACGAAGCCCGTCGAGTCGCCGAGGCCGTGCGCCTTGCCGTTGGCCGTGAACGGGAACTTGGCGACCTTGACGTCGAAGCCCTTCTCCCGCGCCTGCTCCTCCGTCCAGCCGAAGCTGGCGATCTGCGGCTGGCAGTACGTCGCGCGCGGGATCATCGGGTAGTCGAGCTCCATCGTCTCGGCGCCCGCGATCGTCTCGGCGGCCACGACGCCCATGGACTCGGCCGCGTGCGCCAGCATCAGCTTCGCGGTCACGTCGCCGATGGCGTAGATGTGCGGCACCGACGTGCGGCAGCGGCCGTCCACGTCGATGGCGCCGCGCTCGGTGAGCCGTACGCCCGCCGCCTCCAGGCCGTAGCCCGTGACGTTCGGCGCGAAGCCGATCGCCTGGAGGACCTTGTCGGCCTCCAGCACCTGCTGCGCGCCGTCCTTGCCGGTGACCGTGACGCGGACCTGCGGGCCCGACTCGTCGATCGTCTCCACGCGCGTGGAGGTCAGGACGTCGATGCCCAGCTTGCGGTACTGCTTGGCGAGCTCCGCCGAGACGTCCTTGTCCTCCAGCGGCGCGACCCGGTCGAGGAACTCGACGATCGTGACCTTCACGCCGTAGTTGTGCAGCACGTACGCGAACTCGATGCCGATCGCGCCGGCGCCCGCGATGACGACGGAGCGCGGCAGGTCCTCGGTGAGGATCAGCTCCTCGTACGTGACCACGCGGTCGCTGCGGCGCGTCCCGGGCAGCAGGCGCGGCGTGGCGCCGGTCGCGATGATGCAGTGGTCGAACGAGACCGTGGTGGTCGAGCCGTCCGCCTGGGCCACCTGGAGCGTGTTCGCGTCGAGGAACGTGCCCCGGCCCGTGAACTCGGTGATCTTGTTCTTCTTCATCAGGAAGTGGACGCCCTTGACCCGGCCGTCCGCGACCCGGCGGCTGCGCCGGAACGCCTCGCCGTAGTCGAAGGAGACCTGGCCGTCGACCTTGATGCCGAACGTCTTCGCCTCGTGGGTGAAGATGTGCGCCAGCTCGGCGTTGCGCAGCAGCGCCTTGGTCGGGATGCAGCCGACGTTCAGGCAGACGCCGCCCCAGTACTTCTCCTCCACCACCGCGACACGCTTGCCCAGCTGGGCCGCGCGGATCGCGGCGACGTAACCGCCGGGGCCTGCTCCGAGCACGACGACGTCGAAGCGGTCTGTCATGGCTTGCTCCCCAGAATGTGAGTGCGGGTCGTACGGGCCGTGTGGGTCGCGCCCGGGGCCCACAGTAATCCCGCTCGGCCCCGGCCGCCGCGACGGCGGTCTCCCTGTGGAAAACCTCCCGGGCTCCCCTACTCCTCACCCGCCAGGGTCAGGGCCCGCAGCTTCCGCCCGGCGAACCAGGTGGCGGCGACGGTCACCACGACCAGCAGCACCGCCGCGACCGGCAGCGTCACGTCGGAGGAGACGAGCCCCTCGCCGCGGGTGACCTCGTCGGCGACCGCGAGGGCCCACTGCTGGACGCTCAGCGTCCGCGCCCCGGAGATGATGCTGCCGAACAGGCTCTCCCAGACCAGCGCGTAGACGAGGCCGAAGACGACGGCGTGCCGGCTGACCGTGCCGAGGAGGAGGAAGAGGGCGCTGTAGGCGATCGACGCGACGAGCGCGGCGACGGTGTACGCGACCGCGACCTGCTGGCCGTTGCCGTTGAGGATCAGACCGGCGACGAAGGTCGGGACCGCCGAGAAGACCATGGTCACGGCGATGGCGACGATCAGCTTGGTGAAGATGATCGTGGGGCGCTTCACCGGCTTGGACAGGAGGTAGACGATCGAGCCGTCGTCGATCTCCGGGCCGATCGCGCCCGTGCCCGCGATGACGCCGATCAGCGGCACCATCGTGGCGAGCGCGAACCCGCCGAGGAGGTCGGCCGCGATCTGGTCGTCGGCGCCGTTGAAGACGCGGACGGCGGACGAGATGGCGATGAGGATGACGGGGAGGACGAAGAGGATGGCGGCGCGCCGGCGGCCGAGGAGGCCGCGGTAGGTGAGCCGGGCGACTGTGGGGTGGTACATGGTCGAGGGCTCCCTTCAGGCCGCGACGAGGTAGGAGAAGACCGACTCGAGGGACTCGTCCGAGGGCGAGACCGTCAGCAGCCGGATGGAGTGCTCGCGGGCGACCCTCGGCAGCAGCTCCGTGAACCGGCCGAAGTCCACCGCCTGCACGCGCAGGACGCCCTCGCGCACGTCCACCTCGATGCCGGCGGTCGACGGGTCGGCGATGAGCGCGGCGGCCAGGGCCCGGTCGTCGCTGGAGCGCACCAGGTAGCGGTGCGGGCGGTCGGTCATCAGGCGGCGGATGCGGCGGAAGTCGCCGCTGGCGGCGTGCCGGCCGGCGACGACGACCTCGATGTGGGAGGCGAGCTGCTCGACCTCCTCCAGGATGTGCGACGAGAACAGGACGGTGCGGCCGTCCGCGCCCATGTGCCGCAGCAGGTCCATCAGCTGCATGCGCTGGCGCGGGTCCATGCCGTTGAACGGCTCGTCGAGGAGGAGCACGGACGGGTCGTGGACGAGGGCGGAGGCCATCTTCACGCGCTGTCGCATGCCCTTGCTGTACGTGCCGATCTTCCGGTCCTGCGCGTGCTCCATCTCGACGGTGGCGAGCGCGCGCTGCGCCTCCGCCGCGCCGAGGCCGTGCAGTTCGGCGTTGGCGAGGACGAACTCGCGGCCGGTGAGGAAGTCGTACATCGCCTCCCGCTCCGGCACGACGCCGATGTGGCGGTAGACGGACTCGTTGCGCCAGATCGGTTGCCCGTCGAGGGTGACCGTGCCGGTGGAGGGGGCGAGGAAGCCGCCCATCATGTTGATGAGGGTCGACTTCCCGGCGCCGTTCGGGCCGAGGAGGCCGGTCACGCCGGGGCCTATGGCCATGGTGACGTCGTTGACGGCGACGACGTTGCCGAACCAGCGGGACGCGTGGTCGATGTGGAGGGTGGTCACAGCCCGACCTTTCGGTAGCGGCGCATCAGGGCGGCGTACGAGCCGGCGATGAGCGCGAGGACGGTCAGGAGGTAGACCGCGCCGGTTCCGGCGTCGGGTCCCGCTCCGCCCGGGAAGGACGTGGAGGCGCCGAGGAAGGCGGTCTGCACGCCGTCGATGAGGGTGATCGGCGAGAACAGGCCGAGCCAGGTCACGGCGTCCCGGTTGTCGGTGCCCAGGGCGATGGCCTGGACCGTGGTGACGGCGCCGTACGAGATGAAGAGGGCGGCGATCACGGCCGCGACGCCGAAGCCGCGGCGGGGGGTCAGGGCGGCCAGGACCAGGCCGATCCCACCGAAGAGGAGGGACAGCAGCGCCACGGACACCAGCCCCTGTGCGAAGCCCTTCGTCTGGTCGGTGAAGTCCATCTTCGCCAGCAGCGCCCCCGCGTAGAGGACGAGCAGCGGCGAGGCGGTCAGGACGAACAGGGCGGACGCCATCGCGCCGTACTTGGCGAGGACGTAGTCGACCCGCTCGATCGGGCGGGAGAAGTACAGCGGGACGCTGCGGAAGCGCAGGTCGCGCGAGACGGACTGCGGCGCCTGGGAGGCCACGTACAGGGCGATGACCAGCTGCATGACGATCGCGTAGCGGGTGTAACCGACGCCCAGGGAACTGGACTTGGTGACCACGGCGACCGCGACGACGATCAGCGCCGGTACGCACATGACGCCGAAGAGGATCATCGGCAGCACCTTCGACTTGGCGCTGCGGCCGAGCCCGTACGCCCCCCGCAGGGACTGCGCGTACAGGGACCTGCGCGCGTAGGCGCGGCCGAGGCGGGGGCCGTCGTACTTGCGGTACCCGATGTTGTGGATCTGCGTCTCGGTACTCATCGGGCCTGCACCTCCGGGGTCTGGCCGGCCGGGGCGGCGGGGCGGAACACCTCGGCGATGTGGTGGCGGCGCTGTTCCATGCGGACGAGGCCGAGCCCCAGGTCGGCGACGGTGTCGCGCACGATGTCGTAGGTCTCCTCGCCGGTGGCCTCCAGCAGCAGGACGTGACCGGCGCCGGGCAGGCCGTCCTCCACGCGCGCGTGGAGGGCGATTCCGGCGGCGGTGAGCGCCGCGCGGAGGGCGGCCGTGCCGTCGGGGTGGGTGTCGGAGTCGGTGACCTCGACGGCGACGGTGGTCGTGGTCTGGGTGAAGTCGCTGGTGGAGCTGGAGCGCAGGAGGCGTCCGCCGTCGATGACGACGACGTGGTCGCAGGTCCGCTCCAACTCGCCGAGCAGGTGCGACGTGACCAGCACCGAGATGCCGAAGTCCGTCCAGACGCGGCGGATGAGGCCCAGCATCTCGTCGCGGCCGACCGGGTCGAGGCCGTTCGTCGGCTCGTCGAGGAGGACCAGCTGCGGGTCGTGGACCAGGGCCTGGGCGAGCTTCACGCGCTGCTTCATGCCGGTCGAGTAGCCGCCCATGGGGCGGTACCGCTCCTCGTACAGGCCGACGTGGCGCAGCGTGTCGGCGGTGCGCTCACGGGCGGCGGTCGGCGGGAGCCCCGACATGCGGGCCATGTGGACGACGAACTCGGTGGCCGAGACGTCCGGGGGCAGGCAGTCGTGCTCCGGCATGTAGCCGACCCGCTCGCGGATGGCGGGGCCGTTCGTCGCCACGTCGAGGCCGAGAACCTCGGCGCGGCCCTCGGTGGCGGGGGACAGGCCCAGCAGGATCTTGATCATCGTCGACTTGCCGGCTCCGTTGGCACCCACAAGTCCGGTCACACCGGGCCCGATGTCCAGGGAGAGCCGGTCGAGAGCGGTCACCCGGGGGAACCGCTTGCTGAGGCTTTCGGTGGCGATCACAGTCACGCTCCGACCGTAGTGGCGCCCGCCACACTCCACGTCAGCCCTGACGGTTGGATCCTTGTCCGACTCCAGGAGTAGGGACCCGTACGGGAGGGGTACGCCGCGCAGGTTGTCCACAGGCAGGCCGGGCGCCCTTGACGCCGCCGCCGGGCATGGTCACAGTCGTTGGTGTCAACGTGACGGAACGCGTGCCGCGTGCGGGCGCCTACGGGACGGGGAGTGGCATGGGTCTGCTGAGGGGCGCCCGCGAGCGCCGGATCCGCACGGGCGGGATCGAGCTGTGCGTCGCCGAGATGGGCGAGACGGACCGGCCGACCGTGGTCCTGGTCCACGGCTACCCGGACTCGAAGGAGGTGTGGTCCGAGGTCGCCCCGCGGCTGGCCGACCGGTTCCACGTCGTCCTGTACGACGTGCGGGGGCACGGCCGGTCGACGGCGCCGGTGCCGCTGCGCGGCGGTTTCACGCTGGAGAAGCTGACGGACGACTTCCTGGCGGTCGTGGACGCGGTCAGCCCGGACCGCCCGGTGCACCTGGTGGGGCACGACTGGGGGTCGGTGCAGGGCTGGGAGTTCGCCACGGTCGGGCGCACCGAGGGCAGGATCGCCTCGTTCACGTCGATGTCGGGGCCCTCCCTGGACCACTTCGGCCACTGGATCAAGGAGCGGGCGGGGCGGCCGACGCCGCGCCGGGTGGCCCAGCTCCTCGGGCAGGGCGCCCGCTCC
The DNA here is from genome assembly GCF_032423885.1 of Streptomyces tamarix. Classification (NCBI taxonomy): domain Bacteria; kingdom Bacillati; phylum Actinomycetota; class Actinomycetes; order Kitasatosporales; family Streptomycetaceae; genus Streptomyces; species Streptomyces tamarix. Next base: position 56,525 of record NZ_JAWCTQ010000006.1, read on the forward strand.
TGGTACGTGTACCTGCTGCACGCGCCCGTACTGCCGGAGCTCGTCTGGCGCGGGCCGCTCGGCCGGCGGTGGGCGGATCTCCTGAGCCGGGTCGAGAAGGTGTCCACCGAGGACTATCCGACCGGGTCGCTGCCGAGGGACGCCGCGCACGGCGCGTGGCTGTACCGGGACAACGTCCGCTCCCGGATGCTGCGACCCCGCCCGGACGCGTACGCGCACGTACCGGTGCAGCTGATCACCCCGACCGGGGACGCGTTCCTGTCGGAGCGGCTGTACGACGACCTGGCCCGGTGGGCGCCGCGGCTGGTGCGGCGCACGCTGCCGGCGAAGCACTGGGTGCCGCGCACGCGCCCGGAGCAACTTGCCGCGTGGATCTCCGAGTTCGTGACGGCGCACGAGGAGGAGGGCACCGGGTTACCGCCCGCCGTGTCGTCGGGGCGGCGGTACGCCGACCGGTTCGGCGGGCAGCTCGTGCTGGTGACGGGCGCGGCGAGCGGCATCGGGCGGGCGACGGCCCTGGCGTTCGCCGGGGCCGGGGCTCGGGTGGTGGCCGTCGACCGGGACGCGGAGGGCGCGGCGCGCACGGCGGAGCAGGCCCGGCGGCTGGGGGCGCCCGGTGCGTGGCCGGAGGCGGTGGACGTGAGCGACGAGCAGGCGATGGAGAAGCTCGCCGCGAGGGTCGCCGCCGAGCACGGCACGGTGGACGTGCTGGTGAACAACGCCGGGATCGGCCTGTCGGGGTCGTTCTTCGACACCACGGCGGACGACTGGAGGAAGGTCCTCGACGTCAACCTGTGGGGCGTCATCCACGGTTGCCGGGTCTTCGGCCGGCAGATGGCGGAGCGCGGCCAGGGCGGCCACATCGTGAACGTGGCCTCGGCGGCGGCATTCCAGCCCACGAAGCTGCTGCCCGCGTACGGCACGTCGAAGGCGGCGGTGCTGATGCTCAGCGAGTCCCTGCGGGCCGAACTGGCCGGACGGGGCATCGGCGTCACGGCGGTCTGCCCCGGCTTCGTGAACACGGGCATCACGTCGACGGCGCGCTTCACCGGGGTGTCGGAGGCGGAGGAGGGGCGGCTGCGCAGGCGCACGGCGCGGCTGTACGCGTTGAGGAACTACCCACCGGAGAAGGCCGCCGCCGCGATCCTGCGCGCGGTCGTGGAGAACCGGGCGCTGGTGCCGGTGACCCCGGAGGCCAGGGCCGCGCACCTGCTGTCCCGCGTCGCGCCGGGCGTGCTGCGGGCCGTGGCCAGGGTGTCGCCACCGCTGTGAACGGACCGGTGCCGCGGCCGTCCCGTCCCGGCGGGGCGGCCCGGGGCGGGAGGGAGCGGGCGTGACCGAGCAACCGGCCGGCCGGAGCCCGGCGGCCGAGTACCGGATCGAGGACCTGGCGCACCTCAGCGGGGCCACGGTCCGGACGATCCGCGCCTACCAGGACCGCGGCCTGCTGCCGCGGCCCGAGCGGCGCGGCCGGTCCAACGTGTACGGGGAGGCGCACCTGACGCGGCTGCGGCAGATCACCGGCCTGCTCGACCGGGGTTACACCCTGGCCTCCATCAAGGAGCTGCTGGATGCCTGGGACACCGGCCGGGGCCTGGGCGGGGTGCTGGGTCTGGTCGCCGAGGTGAACGGGCCGTGGAGCGACGAGCAGGCCGGCCGCATCACGCGCGCGGAGCTGGACGCCGCGTTCGGCGGCGCCCCGGACGAGCGGGCCGTCGAGGAGGCCGTCGAACTGGGCGTACTGGAGCGGATGCCGGGCCGGGACGACGCGTTCCTGGTGCCGAGCCCGCAGGAACTGGCGGTGGCGGCGGAGTTGTACGCGGCGGGGGTGCCGCTGCTCGCGGTCGCCGGGCACCTGCGGGAGTTGCGGGCCCAGGTGGAGCACATCGCCGCGCGGTTCCTGGAGTTCGCCACCGAGCACGTCTTCGCCCGCCACCTCGGCCACCGGCCGCCGGCGGACGCGGACGCGGCGGCCGCTCTGGTGCGGCGGCTGCGCCCGCTCGCCCGGCAGACGGTCGACGCCGAACTCGCCCGCGCCATGCGGCTCCTCGCCAACCGCCGTCTCCAACACCACCTCGCCCCGGACAATCCCCCGGAGCGGGACGGGGAACCGCGAGCGGTGGCCCTGCCCGCCGCGACGGTCCGGGCGGTGCACGGGTTGGTCGGCGCGGCGAACGCGTCGGCGTTCATCGCGGCGGCCACCGAACGGGAAGTGCGGGCGAGGGTGTTGGACACGCTCACCGACCAGGCCCGAGGCACCTCGGGAGAAGGCGGGGAAGTCGGAGAGGAGGGACCGGTTGTCCACAGAAACGCCAATAACCCTGTGGATAAGTAGAGTTGTCTGTGGACCAAACCTGTTCCGCCGTTTTTCTGTGGCGGAACGGGGTGATCCCTGACACGCTGCCGCCATGGACGAGAGACGCGCCGTGAAAGTGTCGAAGTACCTCTCGCGGCATCTGCGCCACCAGCCCGAGCGGATCGGCCTCGTCCTCGACCCGCAGGGCTGGGTCGCCGTCGACGACCTGCTGCGGGCCATGGCCCGGCACGGCATGCCGCTCAGCCGCGCCGAGCTGGAGCACGTCGTCGCGGTGAACGACAAGCGGCGCTTCGCCCTCGACGGCGATCGCATCCGGGCGAGCCAGGGCCACACCGTCGACGTGGACCTCGGCCTGCCGCCCGCCACGCCGCCCGCGTACCTCTACCACGGCACCGTCGGCGCCCGTCTGGAGGCGATCCGGGCCGAGGGCCTGCGCCCCATGAGCCGCCACCACGTCCACCTCTCGCCCGACCGGGAGACCGCGGCCAGGGTCGGGTCCCGGCGGGGCCGGCCCGTCGTCCTCACCGTCGACGCGGGCGCCATGCACGGCGACGGCCACGTATTCCACGTCAGCGCCAACGGCGTCTGGCTCACGGACGGCGTGCCCCCGCGCTATCTGCGGTTCCCGGAGTGAGCACGGAGGCCGGTCCCTGCGGTCCCCGGACTGAGCACGACGGCCGGCGCCGGTGGGGCCGTGGGCTCGACGGCATGAGTCCGCGCCTGAGCACCGTGATCCTGCCCGTCCGCCGCCGGTACGAGGGGGCCGCGACCAGTGGACGCGCGCCGAGGAGCCGGGTGTGTACGCCGCGTACACGTACGACCACCTGTCCTGGCGGAGCTTCCGGGGCGGCCCCTGGTTCGGAGCGGTGCCGACGCTGACGGCCGCCGCGACGGCCACCCGCCGGACGCGCCTGGGCACCCTGTTGACCTCAGACAAGCGTCGTTCGCCTGTCACATGTCGATCTATGCCTTGACCGCCCGCCGCCCAGGGCCGACGCCATCCACTCGTATTGCCACACACATGCCTGAGCTACACAGGCACATCTCTCGCTCCCGACACAGGGCTCACTCAGCGCCAGGATGCAACGCACCACTGACATGCCAGGGGTTTCCGTTGGCCCGGACTCCCAGGGTCTCTGCAGGGCAAACAGCATCATGCGTCGAGCCCATTGGTGATGTCGCACTCATACCGCTGCCCACCCCTGCTGCATCCGGCGTCCCTCTCGATCAATGCGGCAAGCAGACAACCACTAACCACCCCAAACCTGAACATAACATCCCAAGTACGCAACACCATCCCCATTGACGCCTTGACGGGCAGCTGGGCGTGATCAAAGCAGGTCATGGCAGCGTCGACTCATTAATCGAAATTAATATCGATTCAATCAAAGCATTGGTAAATTTGTTTCATTCTTAGCCCTCGGATCAGATTACTGTCAGATCTGAGACCAGTAACCCACTTGGCCGTGTATCATTTCCGCATGAGCAGCGGACAACTCTCAATTAGCAACGGATTAACACCACCGGCAGAGATTAAGATGTCCCTCACTCTCGTCACGCCCGAGCTGGCAAGGGAGTGGATCAAGCGCAACATCAGACACAATCGACCCATCTCCGCATCAAAGGTCAAGCAGTGGCGAACGGCAATCGAAGAAGGACGCTGGAGACTGACGCATCAAGGGATCGCATTTGATCCTGATGGCAACCTGATCGACGGACAACATCGCCTCATGGCCATTGGGGCCGGCGATCTCCCGGTTTGGCTGCCAGTTTTCTATGGCGTCCCAGCGGAATGCTTTGCCGTCTTGGACATCAACTACCATCGTAGCGCCGCAAACTCGCTCAGCATTGCCGGCCACAAGAACGCCGCTACCCTTGCCGCCACCATCAAGCTCATCGCGGCCTATGACGCGAACAACTTCTCATCCTCCAGCAGCATCATCACCAACGAGGAGCACCTCGCGCTGGTCGAGAAGTTGCCCGGCGTAGGAGAAGCCACCAACTTCGGCCTCCGCCTCTGGAAGGCGATCCGAATCATGCCCTCTTCCGCCTCCGCTGCCGCCTACATCACTCGGCGGGAGCGGAGGGACCTCACGAATGAACAATGGCAGAGTTGGGAAGAAGGCATTGTCACGGGTGCCATGCTACCCGGAAATGACCCCCGGTTAAATCTGCGCGAGGCCATGAAGAAAAGGGCAATCGAAAGTATTGCCGCCAAATCTGCCAGTGAGGCCGGGCGAGTAAAGGTCCACGCGACCCGCGATATTGCCAAGGGACAGATCGCCACCTACATTCTCGCCTTCAACGCCTGGATCGAGAACAGGAAACCGCGGTCCTTCGCCTGGAATCCGAATGAGGATCCCATGCCAACCGTATCGTCAGCTCCGTTCGCCAGGCGAAGTTAGTATGGGTTGGATTTACCTGATCTGCAGCCACTCTCTTAGCGGGTCAAGCCCGGTGACCTTCTGTAGATCACTGGTAGGCCCGCTCGCCGAAATAGCTCAGCGATGCGCCGGTTGTTCTGTCCATGGAGGTTGGTGACAGTGATTTCCGCTGCTCGGCCTCACCGTAGGCGCCCACCGTCGCTTCTACGATCATGACCTCGAGTTCGGTTCCACCCAGGGTGCGTATGGTGTGACGGTAGCAGCCCCCATCGTGACACCGACGCGTCTTCCCTGTTCTGTTCTGGTGGCACGTCCATGGCAACGCAGAGCCCCGCGTATCGTCGGTGACATGCGTCTGAGCACGGTGATCCTCCCCGTCCACCCCTGGGGCGACGGACAGAAGACCTGGCAGCGGGCCGAAGACCTCGGGTTCCACGCCGCGTACACGTACGACCACCTCTCCTGGCGGTCCTTCCGGGACGGGCCGTGGTTCGGTGCCCTCCCCACGCTCACGGCCGCGGCGGTGGTGACGCGGAGCATCCGGCTGGGAACCCTCGTGACCTCGCCGAACTTCCGCCACCCGGTCACGCTCGCCAAGGAGCTGATCACCCTGGACGACATCTCCGACGGCCGGATCACCCTCGGCATCGGCGCGGGCGGCAACGGCTTCGACGCGACGGCCCTCGGGCAGGAGGCGTGGACGCCGCGGGAGCGGGCGGACCGGTTCGCCGAGTTCGTGCCGCTGCTCGACCGGCTCCTCACCGAGGGCGCCGTCACTCACGAGGGCACGCACTACTCGGCGCACGAGGCGCGCAACGTACCGGGCTGCGTCCAGCGGCCGCGGCTGCCGTTCGCCGTGGCGGCGACCGGCCCGCGCGGAATGCGGCTCGCCGCCCGGCACGGGCAGGCGTGGGTCACCACCGGGGACCCGAAGCTGTTCGAGACGGGCACGCCCGAGCAGTCCCTGGCGGCGCTCCGCGAGCAGGTGGAGAAGCTGGGCAAGGCGTGCGCCGAGGCCGGCCGGGACGCGGAGGAACTGGACAAGATCCTGCTGACCGGATTCACCCCGGAGGGGAACGGCCTCCTGGGGTCCGTGGACGCCTTCGTGGACTTCGCCGGGCGCCACGCGGAACTGGGCTTCGACGAGATCGTGGTGCACGCGCCCATCCCCGACTCGGTGTTCGCCGCCGACGAGGCCGTCTTCGAGCGGATCGCCACCGAGGGGATCGCCCAGCTGAACGGCTGAGGGACATCCCGGCCCGCCCACCGATACCTCCTTTTTCCTTCCCTTTCGCCCGATCTCGGATGCGCGGCTCAAACGTGCGGGGTCACGCACGTCCGCGCATCAGAGGAGCGGCCCATACGGGACAATGGGTGCGTGACCTCACCGACGACCTTCCCCGGCAGCCGACCGACGGCGCGGCAGCGCCCGCGCCTGATCGCCACCGACCTCGACGGAACGCTGCTGCGCGACGACAAGTCCGTGTCGGACCGGACGGTCGCGGCGCTCGCCGCCGCCGAGGAAGCCGGCATCGAGGTCTTCTTCGTCACCGGGCGGCCCGCCCGCTGGATGGACGTCGTCAGCGAGCACGTCCACGGTCACGGACTGGCGATCTGCTCCAACGGGGCGGCCGTCGTCGACCTGCACGCCGGCCGGAAGATCGTCGAAGTGCGGGCGCTGGAGCGGCGGACCGCTCGCGACGTCGTCGAGACCCTGCGCCGGGAGGCCCCCGGCACGGCCTTCGCGATGGAGTTCACCGACGGCATCCGCCACGAGCCGGACTACCCGCCCCTCCACCTGGACGCCGCCGTCGCGGTCGGCCCCGCCGAGAAGCTGCTCCACGAGGACGTGTCCGGCACCGGGTCACCGCTGCTGAAGCTGCTGGCCCTCCACCGCGACCTCACGCCCGACGGCTTCCTCGCCCTGGCCCGCACGGCCGCCGGACACCGCGCCACCATCACCCGCTCCAGCCCCACCGCGCTGCTGGAGGTGAGCGGCCTCGGCGTTTCCAAGGCCAGCACGCTCGCCCTGTGCTGCGCCGAGCGCGGCATCTCGGCCGACGAGGTCGTGGCGTTCGGCGACATGCCCAACGACATCGAGATGCTCACCTGGGCGGGCAGGTCCTACGCCATGGGCAACGCCCATCCGGACGTCGTCGCCGCCGCCTCCGGCCGGACCGTCGCCAACGAGGAGGACGGCGTCGCCGCCGTGATCGAGGCCATCCTCGCCGGCGACTGAGCCACCGGCCCGCCCGGCCGCGCCACCGTTCACCGCTATGCCCGGCCGCGCCCCGCATCACCGCTACGCCCGACCGCCGCCCAGCACGACGCCGTGCTCGCGCAGCCAGCGCAACGGGTCGACGCCCGAGCCGAGGTACGGGGTCACGCGCACCTCGAAGTGCAGGTGGGGCCCCGTCGAGTTGCCGGTCGTCCCCGCCTGGCCGACCCACTGGCCGGCGGCGACCCCCTGCCCCTGCTCCACGGCGACCGACGCGAGGTGTGCGTACTGCGAGTACCAGCCGTTCGCGTGCCGGACGACCACCTCGATCCCGAAGGCACCCCCGCACGACACCGCGTGGACCCGCCCCGCCCCGATCGACCGCACGGGCGTGCCGATGTCCACGGCGAAGTCCTGACCGGTGTGCCGGCGCGCCCAGTGCTTCCCCGCGCTGCCGAAGCCGGCGGACAGTTCGTACCCGTCCGCCTCGGACACCGGCGCCACCCACGTCCGGCCCGCCCCCCGCGCGCCGCTCGGCTGCTCCAGCCGTGCCGCGCCCCGGCACCTGCCCGCCGCCACGCTCCGGTCCGCCGTCGCCTGCAACCGCCGCCGCAGCCGCTCCAGCCGCGTCTCCAGGCCCCGCTTCACCACCGCGAGCCGCGCGTGGCGCGCCTCCAGGTCCCGCCACGCCGTCCGCGCCCGGGCCGCCGCCTCCTCCAGCAGCCGCGCGGCCCGGTCCGTGCCCCGCACCAGCCGGTCCACCGCCTGTCCCGCCTGCCGCGCCGCCCGCTCGGCGCGCAGTGCGGCCTCCGGGTCGTCGGCGAGCAGCAGCCGCGCGGTCGGCGGCAGCGTTCCGCCCGTCCGGTACTGGGCACGGGCCACCTCGCCCGCCCGTCCGTGCAGGTCGGTCAGCTCGCGCCGCCGGTCGGCCAGCTCCTCCTGCAGCCGGTGCGCCCTGGCCCGCTGCACGGCCGCTGCGCGCCTCCCCCGCTCGTACTCCTCGGTGACCCGCTCCGCCTCCGTGAGCAGCCGGGCCACCTCGGCGCTCACGGCCGGCCCGTCCGGTCCGGCGACCGGCGCGGCGGTGGCCGGGAACGGGAGGACGAGCAGGGCGGCCAGCGCGGACAGCACCGGCCCGGGCAGTGACCTTCGGCCGCGGGGAGGACGCACCCTGGGATGGTGGCCCTTCGGCGCCGGCTTCCCCGGCATCTCGCCGCCCCGCCCGCCGCCGTACCGCCGTCCGGGCTACGGCCGTACCGCCGTCCGGCCCACACCGTCCGCCGACCGGCCCACGCCGACCGCCGTCCGGCCGCACCGGAACGGGCGGCCCTCCCCGGCGGCGTCCCGCGCGCCTTCCCGCACCGCCCTACGCGTTCCCCGGCGCGGTCGGGTCCGCCGGTGCGCCGGGGCGGAGGTCCGCCGCGCGCTCCCGCTCCCGCATCCGCCGCAGCGGCCCCTCGACGGCGACGAGCTCCTCGTAGCGTCCCCGCTGGACGACCCGGCCGTCCGCGAGGACCACGACCTCGTCGACGGCGTCGAGCCCGCGCAGCCGGTGCGTGATGAGGACGGTGGTGCGCCCGCGCGTCGCCCGCAGCAGGTCCTCGGTGAGCGCGTCGGCCGTGACCAGGTCGAGGTGCTCGGCGGGCTCGTCGAGGACGAGGACCGGGAAGTCCGCGAGGAGGGCGCGGGCCAGGGCGAGCCGCTGCCGCTGACCGCCGGAGAGCCGCGCGCCGTGCTCGCCGACCAGGGTGTCCAGTCCGTCCGGCAGCGCGTCGACCCAGTTCAGGAGCCGTGCCTCGGCCAGCGCCCGGCGCAGCTCGTCGTCGCCCGCGCCGGTCCTGGCCAGCCGCAGGTTCTCGCGGATGGTGCTGTCGAAGAGGTGGGCGTCCTGGGCGCACAGCCCGACGAACCGGCGTACGTCGTCCCCGTCGAGTGCCGTCGCGTCGGTGCCGCCGATCCGGTACGTGCCGTCCTCGACCTCCACGAACCGCAGCAGCACCTGCGCCAGCGTCGTCTTGCCGGCCCCGGAAGCGCCGACGACGGCGACCCGCCGTCCCGCCTCCAGGCGCAGGTCGAGCGAGACGAGGGCGTCCCGGTCCTGCCCGGGATGCCGGGCCGTGACCCCGCGCAGCTCCAGCGGGAACGGGCCCTCCGGCGCCGGTTCGGGCCGCTCCGGCTCCCTGACGGGAACGGGCGCGTCGAGCACGTCGAAGACCCGCTCCGCGCTGCGCCGCACCCGCTGGCGGTACTGCACGGCCAGCGGCATCCCCGTCACGGCCTCGAACGCGGCGAGCGGGGTGAGCACGACGACCGCCAGGGCCACCCCGTCGAGCCGCCCGTCCCGTACCGCCTGGACTCCGACCAGCGCGGTCGCGGCCACGGTCAGACCGGTGGCCAGCGCGATGAGCCCGCCGCCGAGTGCCGTCGCGGCGGACTGGCGCGCGGCGATGCGGGTGAGCGCCCCGTCCGCCTCCCGGGCCCGTTCGATACGGTTCCGCAGCGCGCCGGCCACGGTCAGCTCGGCGCAGCCGCGCAGCAGGTCGACCACCCGGGCGGCGAGGGCGCCGCGGGCGGGGGCGAGGCGCTGCTCTGCGCGGCGGGCGACGGCACCGCCCAGCGCCGGGACGGCGACGCCCGCGAGGAGCAGGCCGGCCGCGAGGACGGCGCCCGCCTCGGGGAGCAGCCACGCCGTGAACCCGGCGGCACCGGCACCCACCAGCAGGGCCGTACCGGCGGGCAGCAGCCAGCGGAGCCAGTAGTCCTGGAGGGCGTCCACGTCGGAGACGAGCCGCGACAGCAGGTCACCGCGGCGGGTGCGGCGCAGCCCGGCCGGCGCGATGCGCTCCAGGCGCCGGTAGACGGCCACCCTCAGATCGGCCAGCATGCGCAGGACGGCGTCGTGCGACACGAGCCGCTCGGCGTACCGGAACACCGCCCGGCCGACGCCGAAGGCACGGGTCGCGGTGACGGCGACCATCAGGTGGAGGATCGGCGGCTGTTCGGAGGCCCGCGAGATCAGCCAACCGGACACGGCCATGAGGCCGACGGCCGACGCGAGGGCGAGGCTGCCGAGCAGCAGTGCCAGCGCGAGGCGGCCCCGTAGTTCACCGGCCGTCGCCCGGACCCGGGGGAGAACGCGCCGCGTCGGCCCCGGGGCGGCGGGGCCGGCAGCGGTGTGCCCCGGGCGGACGGCGGACTGGCCGCCGTACAGGCCGCCGACGACCCCGAAGGCGTCGTCGACCATGTCGGTGCCCGCGTCGCTCACCGCGGGTGCTGCCCCGGCCGCCGACGCGTTCCCGGTCCCCGTCACCGCGTCGGGTCCCGGCACGGCCGGCGCCCCCGCCCCCGGACGCAGCGCGACCACCCGATCCGCCACGGCGAGCAGTGCGGGCCGGTGCACGACCAGCAGCACCGTCCGGCCGGTGGCGAGCCGGCGCACCGCTTCCACGACGGCGGCCTCGGTCTCACCGTCCAGCGCGGCGGTCGGCTCGTCGAGGAGCACCACGGGCCGGTCGGCGAGGAACGCCCTGGCCAGGGCGAGCCGCTGCCGCTGCCCGGCCGACAGGCCGGCACCGTCCTCGCCGAGCACCGTGCCGATGCCGTCCGGCAGACCGTCGACGAAGTCGGCACCCGCCTCCCGCAGCGCGGCCCGTACGGCGGCGTCGTCCGCATCGGGCCTGGCCAGGCGTACGTTCTCGGCGATCGTCCCGGCGAACAGGTACGGCCGCTGCGGCACCCAGGCGATCCGCGCCCGCCACCGCTCCGGGTCCAGCTCCGCGATGTCCACGCCCCCTGCCCGCGCGGTGCCCGAATCCGGCGCGGTGAAGCCCAACACCACGTCCAGCAGCGTGGACTTGCCGACGCCGCTCGGCCCGACCATGGCGACCGTCTCGCCCGGCTCGACCACGAGCGACACGAGGTCCAGCGACGGCTCGGCGCGTCCCGCGTGCCGTACGGTCACCCCGTCCAGCTCGATCCGCACCGGGCCCCCGGGCAGCGCCTCCGTCCCGGCCTCCGGTAGCGGGGCCTCCAGCACCGCGAAGACCTCCTCCGCGGCCGACAGCCCCTCCGCCGCCGCGTGGTACTGCGTGCCGACCTGGCGCAGCGGCAGGTACGCCTCGGGCGCGAGGATCAGGATGACCAGGCCGGTGTACAGGTCGAGGGTGCCGTGGACGAGGCGCATGCCGATGCCGACGGCCACCAGCGCCACCGACAGCGTCGACAGCAGTTCCAGCGCGAACGACGACAGGAAGGCGACCCGCAGGGTGCGGAGCGTCGCCTGCCGGTACTGCGCGGTGATGGAGCGGATCGACTCCGCCTGCGCCTTCGCCCGGCCGAACACCTTCAGGGACGGCAGTCCCGCCACCACGTCGAGGAAGTGCCCCGACAGCCGGGACAGCAGCTTCCACTGCCGGTCCATGCGCGCCTGCGTGGCCCAGCCGATGAGGACCATGAAGATCGGAATCAGCGGCAGGGTCACCACGATGACGGCTGCCGACACCCAGTCCTCGGTGACGATGCGCGCGAGGACGGCCACCGGGACGACGACGGCGAGGCCGAGCTGGGGGAGGTAGCGGGCGAAGTAGTCGTCCAGCGCGTCCACGCCCCGGGTGGCGAGCGCCACCAGCGAGCCGGTCCGCTGGCCGCTCAGCCAGCCGGGACCGAGCGCGGACGCCCGCTCCAGCAGCCGGCCGCGCAGTTCGGACTTGACCGCCGCGCTCGCGCGGTGGGCGGCCAGTTCGGTCAGCCAGGCCACCAGCCCGCGCCCCACGGCGACCGCGGCGATCAGGAGGAGCGGGAGAGAGAGGTCGTCGACGGCCATTCCGCGCTGGAAGGCGCCGACGACGACCTCGGCGACGAGCATCGCCTGGGCGACCACCAACGCCGCCCCGACCAGGCCGAGGAGGACCACCGCCAGCAGGAAGAAGCGGGTGGCCCGGGCGTACCGGAGCAGTCGCGGGTCGATCGGTTTCACGTGAAACATCCCCTGCCAGTGGCACCTAGTGGGTGTCGGCGATGTGCTGCGTTCCGATGCGCTTGCGGAACACCCAGTAGGTCCAGCCCTGGTAGAGGAGGACGAGCGGGGTGGCGACCGCCGCGCACCAAGTCATGATCTTCAGGGTGTACGGGCTGGACGACGCGTTGGTCACGGTCAGGCTCCAGTCCGGGTTCAGCGAGGACGGCATGACGTTCGGGAAGAGCGTCAGGAACAGCATCGCGACCACCGCGGCGATCGTGATGCCGGACAGCGCGAACGACCATCCTTCGCGGCCCGCCCTGATGGCCCCGACCGCCCCGGCGAGCGCGGTCACGGCGACGGCCGCCGCGACCAGGCTCACCCCGTCGCCGAGCGACGCCTGCGTCCAGGTGAGGAAGGCGAGGGCGACGGCGACGGTGATCAGGCCCAGGGTCCACGCCAGCTTCCTGGCCCGCGCCCGGATGTCGCCGACGGTCTTGAGCGCGGTGAACACCGCCCCGTGGAAGGTGAAGAGGGAGAGGGTGACCAGTCCACCGAGCAGCGCGTACGGGTTGAGCAGGTCGAAGAGGGTGCCGACGTACTCCTTCGACGCGTCGATCTCCACTCCCCGCACGATGTTGCCGAAGGCCACGCCCCACAGCGCCGCGGGGATGAGCGAGGTCCAGAAGATGGCCTGCTCCCAGTTGTGCTGCCAGTGGTGTTCGGGTCGCTTGGCCCGGTACTCGAAGGCGACGCCGCGCACGATCAGGCAGAGCAGGATGACGAGGAGGGGCAGGTAGAAGCCGGAGAAGAGGGTGGCGTACCAGTCCGGGAAGGCGGCGAAGGTGGCGCCGCCGGCCGTGAGCAGCCACACCTCGTTGCCGTCCCAGACGGGGCCGATCGTGTTGATGAGTACGCGCTTCTCGACCCGGTCGCGGGCGAGCAGCTTGGTGAGGACGCCGACGCCGAAGTCGAAGCCCTCCAGGAAGAAGTAGCCGGTCCACAGGACGGCGATGAGTACGAACCAGATGGTGTGGAGTTCCATGCCTCGCTCCCCTTCCTCAGTACGAGAAGGCCATGGGGCGGTCGGCGTCGCGGTCGTGGCCGCCGATCCTGGTGGGCGGGTTGAGGTCGGCTTCGGTGAGCTCCGGGGGCCCGGCCTTGACGTACTTCACGAGCAGCTTGACCTCGATCACGGCGAGCACCGCGTAGAGCAGGGTGAAGGCGATCATCGAGGTCAGGACCTCGGCCTGGGAAACGCCGGGGGAGACGGCGTCGCGGGTGCGGAACACCCCGTACACGACCCAGGGCTGGCGGCCCGTCTCGGTGAAGACCCAGCCCCAGGAGTTGGCTATCAGCGGGAAGGCCAGCGTCCACAGGGCGACGAGCCAGTACAGCTTGGTCAACCGGTGCCCGAGGGGCTTCTTGAAGAGGACGAGGTGCGGCACGTCGTCGTCCCCGACGCGCAGGGCCCGCGGCAGGAGGAACTTCCTGCGGGTCAGCCAGAGCCCCAGGAGGCCGAGCCCGAAGGAGGCCATGCCGAAACCGATCATCCAGCGGAACGACCAGTAGGCGACGGGGATGTTGGGCCGGTAGTCGCCGGGCCCGTACTTCTCCTGCTCGGCCTTGTTGGTGTCGTTGATGCCGGGCACGTACGAGGAGAAGTCGTCGTTGGCGAGGAAGGACAGCAGGCCCGGGATCTCGACGGCGACCTTGTTGTGGCCCTTGTCGACGTCGCCGTAGGCGAAGACGGAGAACGGCGCGGGGCCCTCGCCGTCCCACAGCGCCTCGGCGGCGGCCATCTTCATGGGCTGCTGCTTGAACATGACCTTGCCGAGCAGGTCGCCGCTGATCGCGGTCAGCATGCCCGCGATCACCACGGTGACCAGGCCGAGCCGCAGCGAGGTCTTCATCACCGGTATGTGCTTCCGGCGCGCCAGGTGGAAGGCGGCGATGCCGACCATGAACGCGCCGCCGGTCAGGAAGGCCGCGGTCATGGTGTGGAAGACCTGGGTGAGGGTGGTGTTCTGGCTCAGGACGGCCCAGAAGTCGGTCAGCTCGGCGCGGCCCGACTCCTCGTCGATCCGGTAGCCGACCGGGTGCTGCATCCAGGAGTTGGCGGCCAGGATGAAGTAGGCGGAGAGGATGGTGCCTATCGACACCATCCATATGCAGGCCAGGTGGATGCGCTTCGGCAGCTTGTCCCAGCCGAAGATCCACAGGCCGATGAAGGTCGACTCGAAGAAGAACGCGATCAGCGCCTCGAAGGCGAGCGGCGCGCCGAAGACGTCTCCGACGAACCGCGAGTAGTCCGACCAGTTCATCCCGAACTGGAACTCCTGCACGATGCCGGTGACGACCCCCATCGCGATGTTGATCAGGAAGAGCTTGCCCCAGAACTTGGTGGCCCGGAGGTACTTCTCCTTGTCGGTGCGCACCCACGCGGTCTGGAGACCGGCGGTGAGCGCGGCGAGTGAGATGGTCAGGGGGACGAAGAGGAAGTGGTAGACGGTGGTTATCCCGAACTGCCACCGCGCCAGCGTCTCTGGCGCCAGAGCCAGGTCCACGACGATCTTCTCCTTACGGCCTAGCAGCCCTGCGGCCTCGCAGCCCCACGGCCTTCCGTTCGCCCGCCGATTCCGGTTGATCTTGGGAGGAACCCGGCGCGCTTGTGAATGTGTTCACAAGCACAATCATTATGACGTAGACGAAATCCGTACCTTGACGCGGGGTCCCTCTTCCCTGAAAATTCAACATCTTGTTGACCCCTGGCCGGGCGGACCCGCGTCCCCGGCCCGCCGGCCACACGCCGCGATCAACGGGAGGACCCCCGCGAGCGCTCTGCTCGCGGGGGTCCTCCCGCTCGTCTCCACCCCGGGTTCGGGGGCGAGGAGCTCTGTTCTTCGGTCCGTCCGCGTCCACCGAGCCGGAGCCCGGCGCCCGTGGGCGCCTCAGTTCCGGGGCGTGCCGGGCAACACCGCCCAGCCTCGATCAATCCCAGTCCGTACCGGACGGAGATCGATCAGAACTTCTCCTTGCGGAACGTCTCGGCCGTCCGCAGGAAGATGTCGTTCGCCTCGACCTCACCGATCGTGACCCGGACGCCGTCAGGCGCGAACGGCCGCACGACGACACCGGCCTCCTCGCAGGCGGCGGCGAACTCGCCGGAGAGCTCACCGAGCGGCAGCCACACGAAGTTGGCCTGCGTCACGGGCAGCTGCCATCCCTGGGCCGCCAGCGCCTCGACCACCCGCTCACGCTCGCACACGAGCGAACCGACGCGGCCCAGCAGCTCGTCCTCGGCGCGCAGGGAGGCCACCGCCGCGTCCTGCGCGATCTGCGTGACGCCGAACGGCACGGCCGTCTTCCGCAGGGCGGCGGCCACCGGCTCGTGGGCGATCGCGAAGCCGACCCGCATGCCCGCGAGGCCGTACGCCTTGGAGAAGGTGCGCAGCACCGCCACGTTCGGCCGGTCCCGGTAGAGCTCGATGCCGTCGGGCACCTCGCCGTCCCGGATGAACTCGATGTACGCCTCGTCGAGGACGATCAGGATGTCCGACGGCACCCGGTCCAGGAACCGCTCCAGCTCCGCCCGGTGCACCACCGTGCCCGTGGGGTTGTTGGGGTTGCAGACGAAGATCAGGCGCGTGCGCTCGGTGATCGCCTCGGCCATCGCGTCCAGGTCGTGCACGCCCTCCTCGGTGAGGGGGACCATGACCGGAGTGGCACCCGCGATCTGCGCGACGATGGGGTACGCCTCGAAGGACCGCCAGGCGAACATGACCTCGTCGCCCGGGCCGGCCGTGGACTGCACCAGCGACTGGGCGATCCCGACGGACCCCGTGCCGGTCGCCAGGTGCGTCACCGGCACCCCGAAGCGCTCGGACAGCTCGTTCATCAGGGCGGTGCACGCCAGGTCCGGGTAGCGGTTGAGGTCCGCCGCGGCGGCCAGCGCCTTCTCCATGACACCGGGGAGCGGCGGATACGGGTTCTCGTTGGAGGACAGCTTGTACGCAACGCGGCCTTCGGCGGCGGTGGCCGGCTTCCCCGGCTTGTAGGTGGGGATGTTGTCCAGCACGGCGCGCAACTTGGGGCTTGTCTCGCTCACTGAGGTCCTCCTCGACCGTAAGTGCACCATGGATACTGCACACCTTATGAGGATTCGACGTTCCTGCGAATGGCCGAATGGCGCCAATGCGCGGAACGCGACGGAGCGGCGGCCGGATGCCGCCGCCCACCACCGAGGGGGCGCGCGTCGCCCTGGCGCAAGCGGGTGGCACACGCCGTGGTGCGCATCCCTCGTAGAGGTGAGTTGAAAGCTTCTCGCCACCTCGCTCAGCGCTCTGGACTATGCGCGTGGACAGCCGGCCGCCCGTTGAAAAACCCGCCAACGCCCTTGTGTTTCAGTTCTGTTGGCATCGTTGGACCTTGCAGAAACGTGCCTGTCAACGTCGAATCGTGCATTCATCGCACTCCGTCGCCATCCCCCTACTATCAGCACGCCATGACAGCAGCAGGGAAGCACCAGGTGAGCCGGGCACAGACCCGGGGGAACCGGCAAGGGCGCGCGGGCATCCGGGATGTGGCCGCCGCGGCCGGCGTCTCCATCACGACTGTCTCCGACGCGCTCAACGGCAAGGGCCGGCTCCCGGACGCCACCCGCCGCCACGTCCGCGAGGTCGCCGACCGGCTGGGCTACCGGCCCTCCGCGGCCGCCCGCACGCTCCGTACCGGCAAGTCCGGCCTCATCGGCCTGACCGTGACGACCTACGGGGATGAACCTTTCACCTTCACCGAGTTCGCCTACTTCGCCGAGATGGCCAGAGCGGCCACCTCCGCCGCGCTCGCCCGCGGCTACGCCCTCGTCATCCTGCCCGCCACCTCTCGCCGCAGCCCGGCCGACGTCTGGTCGAACGTGGCCCTCGACGGCACGGTCGTCATCGACCCGTCCGACCACGACCCCGTCGTCACCGAGCTCGTCCGCCAGGGCCTGCCCGTCGTCTCGGACGGCCGCCCCGCCGGCACGCTCCCGGTGACCGCCTGGGTCGACAACGACCACGAGGCGGCCGTCCTCGGCCTCCTCGACCACCTCGCCGAAGCCGGCGCCCGCCGGATCGGCCTGCTCACCGGCACCACCACCGACACGTACACGCGGCTGTCCACCACCGCGTACCTCAACTGGTGCGCGCGCGTCGGCCAGGACCCCGTGTACGAGGCGTACCCGGCCCACGACCCGTGCGCCGGCGCCGTCGCCGCCGACCGGCTGCTGGCTCGCCCCGACCGGCCGGACGCCGTGTACGGGCTGTTCGACCCGAACGGTACGGACCTGCTGGCCGCGGCGCGGCGGTACGGCCTGCGCGTCCCCGACGACCTGCTGCTCGTCTGCTGCAGCGAGTCGACCGTGTACGCCACGACCGAGCCGCCGATCACCACCCTGTCGCTCAAGCCCCGCCGCATCGGCACCGCCGTCGTCCAGTTGCTCATCGACGCGATCGAGGGGATCGAGCACGACCGGCCGCTCGAACAGGTGATACCGACGGAGTTGATCGTCCGGACGTCGTCGCAGCGCAGGCCGCCGCGCACGACGGTGAGTCCGCCCCGCCAGCCGCGCCAGGAGTAGGACACCTCGGGCCGGTCCCGGACAGAACAGGGCAGAACCTCCAGGGGGGCGGCGGAAAACCCGGCAGCGCCCTGGCAGGGGGCCCGCCTCCCCCAGTTCAGACCTTCACAAATGGGGCGAAACACCCAAGGAATCGGACGTGCTCCCTGATTCACCACCCCTGGTGCGTCACACAGCACAAGCCTCATTCCTATGATGGGCGCACGACAGCGCGGGCCGCTCCGACCAGGCCGGTCCGCGATGTGAGGGCGTCGCGACGGTGGTGGAGGGGTCGATGACTCAGGGGGCCGGTCAGGGACCCGTGGTGCGGACGGCGACGTTGCGCGACTTCCGCGTACCGCCGTACGCCCAGGTACCCGTACAGGGTCATTCCGAACATCCGCAGCCGCAGCCCCACGCTCCCCAGCCACAAGCGGCGCACCTGCCGCACCCGGGCGACGCCTTCCCCGACGAGGAGTACCCGGAGGGGTACACCCCGACCGAGCGCGACCTACCGGTGATCAACCGGGGCGACACGCTCCAGGTGCCCGTCACCGCGCCGGCCGATCCGGCGACCGCTCCGGCCCCGCTCGTCGGACAGGGCCCCGGCCCCGGCCCGCTGTACGTCGTCGGCGACGTCCACGGCTACCTCGACGAACTTCTCGCCGCCCTGCGCGAACAGGGCCTCGTCGACGAGGAAGGCCACTGGGCGGCCGGAAACGCCCGCCTGTGGTTCCTCGGCGACTTCACGGACCGCGGCCCGGACGGCATCGGCGTCATCGACCTCGTCATGCGGCTCTCCGCGGAAGCGGCGGCCGCCGGCGGTTACTGCAAGGCCCTGATGGGCAATCACGAGCTGTTGCTGCTCGGCGCGAAGCGGTTCGGCGACACGCCCGTGAACTCCGGGGCCGGAACGGCCACCTTCCAGGCCGCCTGGCTGCTCAACGGCGGCCAGAAGAGCGACATGGACCGCCTCCAGGACGTCCACGTCCAGTGGATGTCCCGCCTCGACGCGATCGTCGAGCAGGACGGCCACCTGCTGCTGCACTCCGACACCACGGCGTACCTGGAGTACGGCGACACCATCGAGGACGTGAACGACACCGTCCACGAGATCCTCACCCGCAACGACGCCGACGAGTGCTGGGACCTCTTCCGCAAGTTCACCAAGCGGTTCGCGTTCCGCGACGAGGGCGGGGTCAACGCCGTGCGCGAACTGCTCGCGGCGTACGGCGGGCAGCGCGTCGTCCACGGTCACAGCCCCATCCCCTACCTGCTCGGCGAGGTCGGCACCGAGGACGCGGACGGCGAGAACACCGGCCCCGTCGTCGAAGGCCCGCACGTGTACGCGGACGGCCTCGCCATCGCCATGGACGGCGGTGTGACCATGGCGGGGAAGCTGCTCGTCCAGCAGTTGCCGCTGCCTCACTGAGCGCGTCCGGAACAGGCGGCTTCCGGAAATCCCCGTCACCCGGCGGGTCGGCCCCGCCACCGGCGCTCCCGGCCGCCCTTCCTTCCCGGGCTTCCGCGTCCTGCGGGCGTACCGGGAGACGTCGGGGGCGCACCGCGTAGAGGGCCTTCCGCGCCCCGTTGCCCGAGTGCCTCACCGGTTACGGCGCCTCCTCGACGAAGCGCTGCACGCCGCGCCCGGCCGGACCTGCCGGCCGTCGGCTCGGCGCCTCCCAGCTCCGCGATGGCCCTCGGACGACCCTGGCCGGCACGGCCGCCCCCACCCCGTACGAGCGCTTCGTGCGCGTACGGGAGGAACACCGCAGACTCCCGGGCGTCTTCACGACGGCCCCCGTCCTCGGCGGCCCGGCAGGACCGCGCCCGGCCGGAGCCCCGTGTGGAACGACCGGTCGGCCCGGCCCGCGGCTCCTCCATGGGACGCGGGCCGGGCCGCCGGGGGACCTCCTGGGTCAGTCCGCCAGCGGCAGGTAGACGCGGTTGCCCGCGGCGGCGAACTCCTTGGACTTCTCCGCCATCCCCGCCTCGATCTCCTCATGCTTGAGATCGCCGCCGTGTTCCCGCCGGATGTCCTGCGAGATCTTCATCGAGCAGAACTTCGGCCCGCACATCGAGCAGAAGTGCGCGGTCTTCGCCGGTTCCGCCGGCAGCGTCTCGTCGTGGAACTCGCGCGCCGTGTCCGGGTCGAGGGCCAGGTTGAACTGGTCCTCCCAGCGGAACTCGAACCGCGCGTCCGACAGCGCGTCGTCCCACTCCTGCGCGCCCGGGTGGCCCTTGGCGAGGTCCGCCGCGTGCGCCGCGATCTTGTACGTGATGACACCGGTCTTCACGTCGTCGCGGTTCGGCAGGCCCAGGTGCTCCTTGGGCGTGACGTAGCAGAGCATCGCGGTGCCCCACCAGGCGATCATCGCCGCGCCGATGCCGGAGGTGATGTGGTCGTACGCCGGTGCCACGTCCGTGGTCAGCGGACCGAGCGTGTAGAACGGCGCCTCCTCGCAGATCTCCTGCTGGAGGTCGATGTTCTCCTTGATCTTGTGCATCGGGACGTGGCCCGGGCCCTCGATCATCGTCTGGACGTCGTGCGCCTTGGCGATCCGGTTGAGCTCGCCCAGCGTGCGCAGCTCCGCGAACTGCGCCTCGTCGTTGGCGTCGGCGATCGAACCGGGCCGCAGTCCGTCACCGAGCGAGAACGTCACGTCGTACGCGGCGAGGATCTCGCAGAGCTCCTCGAAGTTCTCGTACAGGAACGACTCCTTGTGGTGCGCCAGACACCACGCGGCCATGATCGAGCCGCCGCGCGAGACGATGCCGGTCTTGCGACGGGCCGTCAGGGGCACGTACCGCAGCAGCACGCCCGCGTGGACGGTCATGTAGTCCACGCCCTGCTCGGCCTGCTCGATGACGGTGTCCTTGTAGATCTCCCAGGTCAGCTCCTCGGCCTTGCCGTCGACCTTCTCCAGCGCCTGGTAGAGCGGCACGGTGCCGATCGGCACGGGGGAGTTGCGCAGCACCCACTCGCGGGTGGTGTGGATGTTGCGGCCCGTGGAGAGGTCCATGACCGTGTCGGCGCCCCAGCGGGTCGCCCACGTCATCTTCTCCACCTCCTCCTCGATGGAGGAGGTGACCGCGGAGTTGCCGATGTTCGCGTTGACCTTCACCAGGAACCGCTTGCCGATGATCATCGGCTCGATCTCCGGGTGGTTGACGTTGGCGGGCAGCACGGCCCGGCCCGCCGCGATCTCCTCGCGCACGACCTCCGGCGACACGTTCTCGCGGACCGCGACGAACTCCATCTCCGGCGTGATCTCGCCCCTGCGGGCGTACGCGAGCTGCGTCACCGCCTGCCCGTCCCGCCCGCGCCGCGGTTGGCGCGGACGGCCGGGGAAGACGGCATCGAGATTGCGCAGCCCCCCGCGCGGCGAGGTGTGCTTGATGCCGTCGTCCTCCGGGCGGACGGGGCGGCCCGCGTACTCCTCGGTGTCGCCGCGCGCAATGATCCAGTTCTCCCGGAGGGCCGGGAGACCGCGGCGTACGTCGGTCTCGACGTTCGGATCGGTGTACGGCCCGGACGTGTCGTACAGGGTGACGTCCTTGCCGTTGGTGAGGTGCACCTTCCGGACCGGCACACGGACGTCGGGGCGCGAGCCCTCGACGTACCCCTTGTGCCAGCCGATGGACTTCCCGCTCTCCTCAGTGCTGGAGGCAGGCGTGCGTGCGTCCTGAACGGTCATCCTGACCTACTCCCTACGCCGGCATTACCCGGTAACAGGTTCGGCGGTCGACGCAGCGGCTTCCGTCGGCGACGTTTCACGTGAAACATCGCGTGGACGGAGGTCAGCGCCCTCTCAGCCCGGTGCTCCGAGCTCCCGCGTGTGCAAAGGTGCCACCACGCTAGCGTCATTCCGGCCACGCTGAACAGAGGGCCCCTGTCGTTCTTGCGATGATCGGTCGGTGACTTCCTCGCATCAGCACCCGGAAAACGGGTCGGGACACGGCACCGAGCACGGTCCCGGGCACCACCCGGACCCCGAAGCGCTCGCTCATGTCCACGCACATGCCCACGGGCCGGCCGCACCCGTCTCCAAGCATCTGCGCAAGGTCATCGCCGCAGTGCTGATCCCCTTCGCCACAGCGGTACTCGTCGGCCTCGCCGTCCTATGGCCGGGCGGCGCCCCGGCCCACGAACGCACCGGCGTCGGCTTCGACCGGCAGACCGAGACGGGCAGGGTCGTCCGCGTCGAGCAGGTCGACTGCAAGGACGTGAACGCCGCCCAGGTCCCCCCCACCGGTGACACCAGCACGCCGCAGGGCCGGGAGGCGGTCAACGCGCAGCAGGGGCAGTGCAAGCGCGCGACCATCGAGGTGACCAGCGGCCAGGACAAGGGCCGGCGCTTCACCGAGATCGTCCAGCCCGACGCGCCACGGCAGTTGGAGCAGGGGCAGGGCGTGGTCGTGGCGTACGCGCCGGACGCTCCGGAGGACCTCCAGTACTCGGTGACGGACGTCGACCGGAAGTTCCCGCTGCTGCTGCTGTCGGTGGTCTTCGCCCTGGCGGTGGTGGCGGTGGGCCGGTTGCGGGGCATGATGGCGCTGATCGCGCTCGGGACCAGTTTCGTCTTCCTGACCTTCTTCATCCTGCCGGCGATCCTCCAGGGGTCGAACCCGTTGGTCGTGGCGGTGGTCGGTTCGAGCGCGATCATGCTCATCGCGCTGTACCTGAGTCATGGGCTGAGCGCCCGGACCTCGGTCGCGGTGCTCGGCACGCTGATCTCGCTGCTGATCATCGGCCTGCTCGGCTCGCTGTTCATCGGCTGGGCCCGGCTGAGCGGCAACACCGACGACTACACGGGCCTGATCCACGGGCTGTACCCGGGCATCGACATGTCCGGCCTGCTGCTCGCCGGCGTCATCATCGGTTCGCTCGGCGTGCTCGACGACGTGACGGTCACCCAGACATCGGCCGTGTGGGAGCTGCACCAGGCGGATCCGTCGATGGGACCGCGCGCGCTGTACCGGGCGGGCATCCGGATCGGGCGGGACCACATCGCCTCGGTGGTGAACACCCTGGTACTGGCGTACGCGGGTGCGGCGCTGCCCCTGCTGCTGCTGTTCTCCATCGCGCAGAGCAGTGTGGGGACGGTGGCCAACAGCGAACTGGTGGCTCAGGAGATCGTCCGTACGCTGGTCGGCTCGATCGGGCTAGTGGCGTCGGTGCCGGTGACGACGGGTCTGGCGGCGCTGGTCGTCTCGGCGGACCGGCCCTCGACAGCCGCGGCCCCGGCACGTGGGGGCCGGGGGCGACGCCGCAAGAAGTAACGGCGGTCGGCGCCCGCGGAAGGACGCGGCGGACGGCCGTTCATCCGTCCGGGCCCGATCTCCCCTTCTCCGGGGAGCCGGGCCCGTTCGCTCCATGGCACCGCGGACGCCTCCTCAGCCGGCGTTCTCGTCGGCGAGGATGCGGCCGAGCACCTCGTCCAGGCCCTCGTCGAAGTCTCCGAGCGAGCGCTCCTGACCCAGGGGCACCAACTTGTCGGTGCGGTCGAGGAAGGCGACGAGAGGTGGCGCACTGGCTCGGAACAGCGCCTGATCAGCGCCGACGCGCAGTCGGATGTGAACGTCGGAGAGCTCCTCGACCTGGGTCGGTTCGATCCGCACATCGCCGTCACCGGTGGCGCTGTTGATCCCGTCGACGAGCAGCTCGCGCCCGAAAGTCCAGGTCACCGGCGCGTCACCGGGCAAATGGAACGTCATCCGGACCGCGAAGGGGTCCCTGGTCTCGTACCCGAGCTCGACCGGGATCCTGAAGGAGAGCTCCTCCGAGACGATGAAGCTCATCAGGACCTCGGCCTGAACCGACTCGCGCATCACGTACCCCGCTGTAGATGAATGTCTCGATGCAGTTCTGAAAGCAATAGCCACGACAAAACTGGCCAGGATTGATCCCTCCTGGCCTTCTTGACGTAATGCTCCTGTACGCGCTATCAGATCACAAGGAGTGATTTTTCAGATGCTGATAGAGACGGCGAGTGTCCGGAGGAACTTACCGATCTCGGTGCGCAGTCGCTCCACTTCGGGAGGCACGCTTTCATCTCGCATCAGGGGAACGGAAATGGCCATCGCATGACCTGTTTCCTGATAGTCGGCCCACTCGTCGAGGGCGGGGGCGATCGTCGTGGCGGGATGGTCGGAGACGGCTACGAGCTCGATCTCACCGTCCCGGTAGACGGCGAAGCATACGGGGACGCCGATCGTGTCCCGCCAGTGCGCCAGGGAGTCCTCGATCTTGCTGCGACGATTCTGCAGCGATCCCGCCGCGGCCAGCCGCCGGGCGGCCTCGCCGAGGGTGAACATCCCCTTGTCCCGCACCAGGTAGCCCTCGTGCGTGAGGGTGCGCAGCAGGTGGTAGGCCGTGGCCAGCGGCAGACCGGTCTCGCGCGCGAGCTGCTTGGCCGGGGCCCCGCCCTCATGGGACCCGACGGCCTCCAGCAGCCTGAGCGCCCGCTGCACCGAGCCGATCAGGGTCGGAGCCGTGGAAGTCGAAGCCATGACCGAAGGACACCCCCAGGGCATGTCGCCCACGAGCGATCGCCGCTGGCACCGCCATATGCGCCCGCGTGTCCTGCAGATCACGCGGCATACAGTCGCAACAGTCGTACAAACCGCTGGTAAGGCGTTCAGTCAGCCCTTGAATACAAGGACCGCGGAAGCTCTGCCACTCTAATGGCAGACTCCGTTCGGGGGTGACTTCCGACGGGGCCGTTCCCTCGGGCGGCCTAATAGCCGTTCCGGCTCACCAACCGTCGCGTGAGGACGGCGACGATGCCGTGAACTTCCGTACGACATAGACGAGCCCGGCGACGAGGGCGACGAAGACCAGCACCTTGAACAGCAGGCCGACCACGAAAAGGGCAGCGGTCGCGATCACGCTGCCGAAGACGACGACGGCGATCACGGGTATCGCCACCCACTTCACCCACCACGGCAGTCCTGTGAGAAGTCCTCTTACCGCCATCGCCCGGCCTCGTCTCTCTGCGTCGCAACGGTGAACGCTTTCGATGCTAGGGGCGGGGTGGTGTCCGGCGGGGGCTCCGCGCCCCTTGGACTTCCCTGAACCTCCCCCTAGGGAAGGCCGGGGCCGCCCCGGCTTCCGGACCCGGCTCCCCCGCGGAGGGAACGTCAGCTCTCGGGCGGAGAGAACACCACCATGACCCGCAGGTCCTCGGTGATGTGGTGGAACTTGTGCGGCACTCCCGCCGGCACGTACACGACGCTGCCGCGCCCCACCTGGGTGGTCTCCGTCCCGACCGTGATCGAGCCGCGGCCGCTGACGACGAAGTAGACCTCGTCCTCCTTGTGCGGCCGCTGCGGGTCCAGCTGTCCGGCATCGAGCGCGTACAGCCCCACGGACATGTTCCGCTCGCGCAGGAACTGCAGGTACGCGCCGTCGTTGGCGACGCGCTCCGCCTCGAGCTCGTCCAGTCGGTATGCCTTCATCGCCGTTCGTCCCCGTCTCGTTCCGATCACGTCTGTCACGATCAGACACATGATGAATTTCGTAGTCAAGACGCTCGCGAACGCGGGCGCCCTGGCGGTGGCGATCTGGCTGCTGCAGAACATCACGCTCACCGGCGAGAGCACCGGCCGCAAGGCGCTGACGCTGGTCCTCGTCGCCCTCGTCTTCGGCGTGGTCAACATCCTCGTCAAGCCCCTCGTGAAGCTGCTCACACTGCCGCTGTTCATCCTCACGCTCGGCCTGTTCACCCTGGTCGTGAACGCGTTGATGCTGCTGCTGACCTCGTGGTTCGCCGAGAAGCTGGACCTCGGCTTCCACGTCGAGGGCTTCTGGACCGCCGTCCTGGGCGGCCTGATCATCTCGGTCGTGTCGTGGGCGCTGAACGTCGTCCTCCCGGACGGGCGCCACTGATGGCGGCGGCACCCGACTGGGGCGACGGCACCCGTGTCGTGCGAGCCGGCCTTCCGGAACCCCTCAAGTACGAACCGACCCTGCCGGGTCCGGTCTTCGCCGCACACTTCCACCTGCCCGGCGAGCCCACCGGCCCGTACACGTACGGGCGCGACGAGAACCCGACCTGGACGCTGCTGGAGCGGGCCATCGGCGAGTTGGAGGCGCCCGGGGACAGCACGGTGGAGACCGTGGTCTTCGCCTCCGGTATGGCCGCGATCTCCTCGGTGCTGTTCTCGCAGCTCAGGGCCGGAGACGCCGTGGTCCTCCCGACGGACGGCTACCAGGCCCTGCCCCTCGTGCGCGAGCAGTTGGAGGCGTACGGGATCGAGGTGCGCACCGCGCCGACCGGCGGTGACGCCCAGCTGTCCGTCCTGGGCGGTGCGAAGCTGCTGTGGTTGGAGACCCCGTCCAATCCCGGTCTCGACGTGTGCGACATCAGGCGGATGGTGACGGCGGCCCACGCCGCCGGTGCCCTGGTCGCCGTGGACAACACCCTCGCCACGCCCCTGGGGCAGCGCCCCCTGGTGCTCGGCGCGGACTTCTCGGTGGCCAGCGACACCAAGGGCATGACCGGGCACGGCGACATCCTGCTCGGCCACGTCGCCTGCCGCGACGCGGACCTGGCCGCCGGCGTACGGCGCTGGCGGAAGATCGTCGGCGCGATCCCGGGTCCGATGGAGGCGTGGCTCGCCCACCGCTCCCTCGCCACGCTCCAGCTGCGGGCCGACCGGCAGTGTGCCAACGCTCTGGCGCTGGCCACGGCGCTGGCGACGCGCGGCGACGTGACGGGGCTGCGCTACCCGGGGCTCCCGGACGACCCTTCGCACGAGGTGGCGGCCGGGCAGATGCGCCGCTTCGGGTCGGTCGTGTCGTTCGTCCTGGCCGACCGGGAACGCGCGGAGCGCTTCCTGGAGGAGCTGCGGTTGGTGGACGACGCGACCAGCTTCGGCGGCGTGAGGTCGACGGCCGAGCGGCGCGGGCGGTGGGGTGGCGACGCCGTGCCGCCTGGCTTCATCCGCTTCTCGGTCGGCGCGGAGGACCCCGACGACCTCGTTGCGGACGTGCTGCGCGCCCTGGACGCGGCGGCCGGGCGCGGCTGACGTTTCGGCGCGCGTCGGAACGGCTACGCGGAACGGACGGTCCGAGCCTCCCCCCTCGTGGCTCGGACCGTCCTGCCTGTGTGCCGGATTCCGGTCTGAACCAGGCTAGTTGACTCTACGTCAGTGTCCAATCACGCTAGCGACAGGAGCCTATCGACTTATTTATAGTTGTACGGATCTGGGGGCGGCACCGACCAGGAAGAGGGAGGCGCATGGACCTGAGTCTGCTGCGGACCTTCGTCACGGTGCACCGAGCCGGCTCCTTCACTCGCGCCGCGGCCCTCCTCGGGCTCTCCCAGCCCGCCGTGACCAGTCAGATCCGCACGTTGGAGCGGCAGCTCGGCCGGCCGCTGTTCCTGCGGCAGGCCCGTGGTGTCACCCCCACGACGGTCGGCGACGAGCTCGCCCACCGGGCCGCTCCGCACCTGGACGCGCTCGTGGAGATCACCGAGCTCGGGCCGCACGGGCGGGTCGGGGCCCGCACCCTCCATCTCGCCGGGCCGCCCGAACT
Source organism: Streptomyces tamarix (assembly GCF_032423885.1). Taxonomy (NCBI): domain Bacteria; kingdom Bacillati; phylum Actinomycetota; class Actinomycetes; order Kitasatosporales; family Streptomycetaceae; genus Streptomyces; species Streptomyces tamarix. Next base: position 83,544 of record NZ_JAWCTQ010000006.1, read on the forward strand.
CGTCTCGCTCCGGGTGTTACCCGCGCTGACTCCCCTCGTGGCCGAGGGCCTCACCCTGCGCACTTCGCTGTTCGCCGCCTCCGAGGACGGCCTCGACGGGCTGGCCGCCGGGCGCCATGACCTGGTCCTCTCCACGGCACGACCGCGCGGTGGGCTGCTGACGGCGACACCGCTGTGCGACGAGGAGCACGTGCTGGTGGCCGCGCCCCGCTGGGCCGCCCGGCTGGCACCGGACGTGCTGCTGGGCAAGGGCTCCGTCGTTCTGGAGCAGTTGCCGGTGATCGAGGTGCACGAGTCGCTGCCGTTCGTGACCCGGTACTGGTCCGCCGTCTTCGAGTCAAAACCCGCCGCGTCCGCCACGGTCGTCGTCCCCGATCTGCGGGCCGTACGGGAAAGCGCCGCCTCGGGCGCGGGCCTCGCCGTACTCCCGCGCTACCTGTGCGAGGACGCCCTGGAGAGCGGCCGCCTCGTCGCGCTGCTGGAACCGCCAGTCCCGCCCCTGCGGACGTACTTCCTCGTCGTCCGCACCGGCACATTGGTCCTGAATCACATCGCCCGGGCCCAGGAGACGCTACTGCGGGCAGCAGCCGAGTGGTGACCGTCGGCAGTCGCGTCCCTCCAGGCGTTTCAAGCGGAACGCCACGGGCCATTTTCATGCCATGACCGAACGTCCAGTGGTCAAGCGCACCGCACGGGCCATCCTCCTCGACGGCGACGACCTGATCCTGATCAAGCGCACCAAGCCCGGGATGGACCCCTACTGGCTCACGCCGGGCGGTGGCGTCGAGCCGAGTGACGCGACCGTCGTCGACGCCCTGCACCGGGAGGTCCACGAGGAACTCGGCGCGAAGATCACGGACGTGGTGCCCTGCTTCGTCGACACCGTCGAGCACATCGAGGACGGTGGCGTCTCCGGCGTGAAGGTGCAGCACTTCTTCGTCTGCCACCTGGAGTCGATGGACCCGAGCCGGCGGCACGGCCCCGAGGTGGACGAACCGGTCGGTGAGTACGAGATCGTCCGCGTGCCGTTCAGTCGGGTCGGCATCGCCGCCGTGCACCTCGTCCCGTTGTCGCTGCGCCATTACCTGGACGGCAACATCGAGGGCGTACGCGCCATGCACGCTCCCGATCTGGGCTGATCGTCGCTCCGTCCGGACACGGTCACGGCATCGGCTCGCGAGGCATCGGACCGCGAGCCGTGCCGGACGCGGACGAGGGGATGACGGGGCGGTGTTTCACGTGAAACCACCCAAGCGTCCGAGTCACCGGACTTCCCGTCGTCCGTCACCGTGTCCGCCGACCGGCTGCGGGCGTCGCGGCGGCTCCGGCCCGTCAGCGCCGAGCAGGCGCGGTCGGTGCCTCGCGCGTGACCCTGGTCTCCACGGCCGTGCCGTCCCCGGCCGTGGAGCCGGTGACGATTCGGCTCGTACCGCGCCGGTCACGGCGCTCCAGCGCTCCGGACAGCACGGCCAGTCCCAGTGCCGAACCGGCGAGCAGAGCACCGACCCAGTTGGGGGCCGTGATGCCGAGGCCGGCCGCGATGACGAGTCCGCCGAGCCAGGCGGCCAGGGCGTTGCCGAGGTTGAAGGCCCCGATGTTCACGGCGGACGCCAGGGTCGGCGCGCCGGATGCCTGGTCCAGCACCCGCTTCTGCAGGGGTGGCACGGTCGCGAAGCCCAGGGCGCCGATCAACGCGAGCGTGGCGGCGGCGGCAATCTTGTGGTGCGCGGTGAGCGTGAACAGGGCGAGCACCAGGGCGAGGGCGCCCAGTGACACGTACAGCATCGGCATCAGCGCGCGGTCGGCGAACCGGCCGCCGATCAGGTTGCCGCCCACCATGCCCAACCCGAAGAGGACCAGCAGCCAGGTGACGGACGCGTCGGCGAACCCCGCGGCCCCGGTCATCATCGGCGTGATGTAGGTGATCGCAGCGAAGACGCCGCCGAAGCCGAGCACGGTCATCGCCATGGCGAGCAGCACCTGCACGTTGCGGAAGGCCGCCAACTCGTGACGCAGGCGTACGCCTTCCGGCCGGGGCTGCTCGGGAACGAGCCTGGCGATCCCCAGCAGGCCGAGGACTCCCAGGGCGGCGACGATCAAGAAGGTGGTTCGCCAGCCGGCGCTCTGTCCGACGAACGTGCCGAGTGGCACGCCGACCACGTTGGCGACGGTCAGGCCGGTGAACATCATCGCAATGGCGCCGGCCTTCTTCTCCGGAGCGACCAGGCCGGCTGCGACGACCGAGCCGATGCCGAAGAAGGCGCCGTGGGCGAGGGAGGCCACGATCCGTCCCAGCAGCATCAGACCGAAGGCGGGGGCGAGTGCGGACAGGACGTTGCCCGTGGTGAAGAGGAGCATCAGCAGCATGAGCATCCGCTTCCGGGAGATCCGGGTGCCGAGCACGGTCATGAGCGGAGCTCCGAGGACGACGCCCAGGGCGTACCCCGTGACGAGGTGGCCGGCAGTGGGGATGGAGACGCCGTACTCGGCCGCGACCTCGGGAAGCAACCCCATGATCACGAACTCCGTCGTACCGATTCCGAAGGCCCCGATGGCCAGGGCGAGGAGCGCGAGGGGCATGGGTTCACCCTTTCCGAAGATTGCGTATGCGCTTTACAGGCGTTGACAATAGTTGCAGACGCTCTTTAATTGCAAGCGCGGGCTATTGCAGGAGTCGTCTACCCTGGTGGCGGGGCCGCCCCGGAGGGCCCGTTCGCAAGGGAGAGAGGCAGAGCGATGACAGCGATCGACCCGTCACTGACCGCCCTCGCGCAGGGCTGGTGCGCGCTCTCGCTGCTGCACGGCAGGATCGAGAGCCATGTCGAGCGCGCCCTGGAGTCCCGGCACGGGCTGAGCGTGCGGGAGTACTCGCTGCTCGACGTCCTCAGCCGCCAGCACAGCGGACCGGGTGGACATCTGCAGATGAAGCAGGTCGCCGACGCCGTCGTCCTCAGCCAGAGCGCCACCACGCGTCTGGTCACCCGTCTTGAGGATCGGGGCTTGCTCACCCGCTACCTCTGCGAGACGGACCGGCGTGGCATCTACACCGATGTCACAGAAGTCGGGCAGAGGCTCCTGGCCGAGGCCCGCCCCACCCATGACGTGGCCCTCCGCGAAGCGCTCGACGAGGCGGCCAAGAAGCCGGAGCTGGCTCCCCTGGTGAAGGCATTGGAAGAACTCGACGTCTCGGTATGACCGACGGGGTAGCCTCCACCCCATGAATGATCTTGAAATCCGGCGCGCGACAGCAGACGACGTTCCCACCATCGTGGCGATGCTCGCCGATGACCCGCTCGGCGCCCAGCGGGAATCGCCCGACGACCTCGCCCCCTACCTCGCCGCCTTCGAGCGGGTGGCTGCGGACCCGAACCAGCATCTGGTCGTCGCCGTACGTGACGAGCAGGTCGTCGGCACGCTCCACCTGACCGTCATCCCGGGGTTGTCCCGGCGCGGCGCCACCCGCTCCCTCGTCGAGGCTGTACGGGTGCACGCCGACGCGCGCGGCAGCGGGCTCGGTACGCGGCTGGTCGAGTGGGCCATCGCGGAGTCGCGCCGCCAGGGCTGCACGCTGGTCCAGCTCACCTCGGACGCGACCCGTACCGATGCCCACCGCTTCTACGACCGCCTGGGCTTCACCGCCTCACACGTCGGCTTCAAGCTGGCGCTCTGAGCGTTGTTTCACGTGAAACGTCAGCGCGTGCCCCGCCAACCGCCCTCGTCCACGCCTCCCGGAACGGCGTCTCCCGGCTCGTACGGCTCACGGGTGAACACGAACGACCCCAGGTCCAAGTGGCTCACCGAGCCGTTCCGCCGGCGGACCACGCGGAGCACCTCCCCGTCGTAGTAGCCGTCGAGCCCGAGCCAGGTGCCGTCCGGCAGCGGCCGGAACCGGGACCCGCGCCCGCCGCCGCGCAGGGGCTGCAGCTCCACGCCGCCGTCCGCGAGCGCCTTCAGCCCGTACGCGTACGTTCCCCAGTACCAGGGGCCGGTCAGGGAGAGCGGCAAAGCGTCGGCCTTGGACAGGGGGCGCCACGGCTCCGGGAGCCGGGGCTCCGCCTCGGCGACGATCCGTACGAGGTCGGCGGCGAGCACGCCGGTCTGCGGCCCGGACGTCGCGTTGGCCAGGACGACCGCGGCCACATCGTCGTCCACGCTCAGCCACAGACCGGCGACGAAACCCGGCAGTGAACCGGAGTGGCCGACGAGGGTACGGCCGTCCCGCCGCGTCAGCTGCACACCGAGCCCGTAGCCGCCGTCCCAGTCCCCCGCGACGGGCGGCGCGGCGGGCGTACGCATGTCCCGTACGGACTCCGTGGGCAGCACCCGGTCATCCCCCTCGGCGAGGAACGCGGCGAACCGGCAGAGGTCGGCGGCGGTCGACCACAGTTGCCCGGCCGGGGCCATCAACCCCAGGTCCTCGACCGGCTCGGGCAACAGCACGTCCGCCCAGGGGTGGACCGCCCAGCCCTCGGCGTACGGCGCCACCGGCCGTGTTGTCGTCCGGTTCATGCCCAGCGGCTCCAGGACCTCGGTGCGCAGCGCCTCCTCCCACGGGATGCCGCGTACCGCGGAAACGAGCGAGCCCAGCAGCGTGTAGCCGGTGTTGGAGTAGTGGTGGACACGCCCCGGCGGATGAGCGAGCGGCCGTTCCCCGAGGACGTCGGCGAGGCCGGGGCGCGATTCGCCCGGCGTCCGCTCCCACCAGGGGCCCGGTGACTCGGCCGCCAGTCCAGCCGTATGGCTCAGGAGCTGGGCGACGGTCACATCGCCCACGTCCGTGCCCGGCAGGTGCTTCTCCAGAGGGTCGTCCAGACCGAGCAGGCCCTCCTCCCGCAACCGCATCACCAGGACGGCGGTGAAGGTCTTGGTGATCGAACCGATTCGGTACTGCGTATCGGCGGCGGACGCGACGTCGCCCCATGCGCCCGACCACACCATCCGGCCGCTTCGGGCGACCGCCCCGACGAGTGAGGGTGTCCGGCCTTCGGCCTGGCCGACGGCGATCCGGTGGAGCAGCGAGCGCTCCGTGGCGGGCAGGAGAGGTACAGAGGACGAGGTCATGGACTCAGGTGTACCGCACGGTACGGAACCCGCTGCCCCCGGCCCGCGTCGACATCAGTGACCGCGATGATCGAGGAGGGCCGCGCATGTCCGTGACACTGGGCGAGGAAGTCATGTTGCTGTCACTGGACGACGAGTCCGGTGTCGCGAAGGACCGGGCCTCCGCGGGTTGGGCCGTGGCGGGCGGCATCCTGCTGGAGCTGGCCCTGCGGCACCGGATCCAGGTCGTGTCCGGCCGGGTGGGCATCACCGACACCTCGTCGACAAGCAACGAACTGCTCGACGAGCGGCTGCACCGACTCGCCGACTGGGCCCACCGGCACCGCTCCGGGAAGGTCACCGACTGGCTGGCGAAGGACCAGGCCACCGCCGTACGGGCGACAGTGCGGAGCCTGTGCGAGCGCGGCCTGGTCGTCGAGGAACGGCATCGCACGATGGGCCTCTTCCCCGTACGGCGCTACCCGGAGGCGGACGGCACCGTGGAGCGCGAGCTCCGCGACCGGCTGGCCCGCGTCGTCCTGCGGGGCGCCCGCCCCGACAACCGCACGTCCGCGCTCATCGCGCTCCTGCACGGCGCCCGGTTGCACGGCATCGCCTTCCCCGATGCTTCCCGCAAGGAGATCGAGCCCCGCATGGCCACGATCGCCGAGGGCCAGTGGGCGGCCGACAGCGTCCGCAGGGCGATCCGCGACATGCAGGCGACGATGGCCGCGGTCACCGCCGTGACCATCACCGCCTGTACGTGACGCATGGTCAGGACCCCGTCCCCAGCGGGCGGACGGCGAAACCGGCGCTCAGCGCGCTGGACACCGGCGCGGTCACCGGCGGGCCAACACGCCACTGACATCACGGCCGGCCACCACCACGGTCTCCGCCGCCAACACGCGTCCTTGAGCACCATCCGCCGTTCCCGGCTGAACCACGGGATCAGGTCTGGGCCATGTCGACGAAGCGTGAGTAGTGGCCCTGGAAGGCGACCGTGATGGTGGCCGTGGGGCCGTTGCGGTGCTTGGCCACGATGAGGTCCGCCTCGCCCGCGCGGGGGGACTCCTTCTCGTAGGCGTCCTCGCGGTGGAGCAGGATGACCATGTCCGCGTCCTGCTCGATCGAGCCGGACTCCCGCAGGTCGGACACCATGGGCTTCTTGTCCGTGCGCTGCTCGGGACCTCGGTTGAGCTGCGACAGGGCGATGACCGGAAGCTCCAGCTCCTTCGCGAGGAGCTTGAGGTTGCGGGACATGTCCGAGACCTCCTGCTGGCGGCTCTCGGCGCGGCGGGAACCGCCGGACTGCATCAGCTGGAGGTAGTCGATGACCACCAGCTTGAGGTTGTTCCGCTGCTTCAGGCGGCGGCACTTGGCGCGGATCTCCATCATCGACAGGTTCGGGGAGTCGTCGATGTAGAGCGGGGCCTGCGAGACGTCCGGCATGCGCCGGGCCAGTCTGGTCCAGTCCTCGTCGGTCATCGTCCCGGACCGCATGTGGTGCAGCGCCACCCGGGCCTCGGCGGACAGCAGACGCATCGCGATCTCGTTGCGGCCCATCTCCAGCGAGAAGATGACGCTCGGCAGGTTGTGCTTGATCGAACAGGCGCGCGCGAAGTCCAGCGCCAGCGTCGACTTGCCCATGGCGGGACGGGCCGCGATGACGATCATCTGGCCGGGGTGGAGGCCGTTGGTGAGGGAGTCGAAGTCGGTGAAGCCGGTCGGCACACCGGTCATCTCGCCGCTGCGGGAGCCGATCGCCTCGATCTCGTCGAGGGCGCCCTCCATGATGTCGCTGAGGGGGAGGTAGTCCTCGCTGGTGCGCTGCTCCGTGACGGCGTAGATCTCCGCCTGGGCCTGGTTGACGATCTCGTCGACGTCGCCGTCCGCCGCGTACCCCATCTGCGTGATCTTGGTGCCGGCCTCCACGAGGCGGCGCAGCACCGCTCGCTCGTGGACGATCTCCGCGTAGTACGAGGCGTTGGCCGCGGTCGGTACGGACTGCACCAGGGTGTGCAGGTACGACGCCCCGCCCACCCGGTTGATCTCGCCGCGCTTGGTGAGTTCGGCGCCCACGGTGATGGGGTCGGCCGGCTCGCCCTTGGCGTAGAGGTCGAGGATCGCCTGGTAGATCGTCTCGTGGGCCGGGCGGTAGAAGTCGTGGCCCTTGAGGATCTCCACGACGTCCGCGATGGCGTCCTTGGATAGCAGCATGCCGCCGAGCACGGACTGCTCGGCGTCGAGGTCCTGCGGGGGGACGCGCTCGAAGCCGCCGGCACCGCTGTCCCAGGGGCCGCTCTCGGCGCCCCGCTCGTGCTGCTCCTCGCGTCCCCGGCCACGGCCGCCGCCTCGCCCTCCGACCGGTGCTTCGGCTCCGCGCTGGCGGGAGACGGGCAGACGGTCGCTCGGGCCGCTGTCGGTCCAGGGGTCGTCCAAGGGCTCCGGAATGGTCACCGGCCACCTCCTCCCGTCCGCACCGCGGACCTTGGCGTGTCACTCTTTCTACGCCACGGCTCTGACAAACAAGAGGCTCCAACTCCACCTCGCGGCACGTCGGGCGCCGGACCACGGTAGGCCCGCGGGCACCGTCAGCCAATCTGGTTATCCACAGGGCCTGTGGGCGAACGCCCCGATGCTGTGGAGAACTCGCCGGATCCTGTGCACGGACCGGGGGACAGCCGTGTGGACAAACTCATAACGCTCTCCACACACCCGCTCTGACCTGCTTTTTTTCCATCCACCGGCTGTGGGGGAGAAAAACTTTCCCCAGGGACTCAAGATCCGCACAAACAGCGCAGGCATCCTCCCCCGAAGCAGAGCCATGTAAGGACTGATAATGGATTGTGTCTCTTACCTGTGGACGATTACATTGAATGCATGACTCAGGCTTCCCCGGCTCCCGAGAACGTCCGCCGCTCCCACGACCGAGAGATCCTCGCCCTCGCCGTCCCTGCCTTCGGAGCCCTCGTCGCCGAGCCCCTGTTCGTACTCGTCGACAGCGCCGTCATCGGTCATCTCGGCACCCCCCAACTGGCCGGCCTGGGCATCGCGGCCCCCCTCCTGGCGACGGCCGTCAGCGTCTTCGTCTTCCTCGCCTACGCCACCACGGCGGCCGTCGCCCGGCGCGTCGGCGCGGATGATCTCCCGGCGGCGATCCGCCAGGGCATGGACGGCATCTGGCTCGCCCTCCTCCTCGGCCTGGCCGTCGTCGCGGTCACCCTGCCGACCGCTCCCTGGGTCGTCGAGGTCTTCGGAGCCTCCGGCACCGCCGCCCCGCACGCCGCGACCTACCTCAGGATCTCCAGCCTTGGCATTCCCGCGATGCTCATCGTCCTCGCCGCCACCGGCGTCCTGCGCGGCCTCCAGAACACCAGGACCCCCCTCTACGTCGCGATCGGCGGCTTCAGCGCCAACGCCGTCCTGAACGTCGTGCTGGTCTACGGTGCCGGGCTCGGGATCGCCGGCTCCGCGTGGGGCACCGTCATCGCGCAGTGCGGCATGGCCGTCGCGTACCTCACCGTCGTCGTCCGCGGGGCCCGGCGCCACGGTGCCTCGCTCCGGCCCGACGCGGCCGGGATCCGGGCCAGCGCCCAGGCCGGCGTCCCGCTCCTCGTCCGCACCCTCTCCCTGCGCGCCGTACTGATGATCGCGACCGCCATCGCCGCCCGGCTCGGTGACGTACCGGTGGCCGCGCACCAGATCATCCTCTCGCTGTGGAGCCTGATGGCCTTCGCGCTCGATGCCATCGCCATTGCGGGCCAGGCCATCATCGGCCGTTATCTGGGTGCGGGGAACACCGATGGCGCCCGCGCGGTCTGCCGCCGCATGGTGCAGTGGGGCATCGTCTCGGGCGTGGTCCTGGGCGTCCTGGTCGTGGCCGCCCGTCCTCTGTTCATTCCGATCTTCACGGGTGATGACGCCGTACGGGACGCTCTCCTGCCCGCACTGCTGGTCGTGGCGCTCTCCCAGCCGATCGCCGGGGTCGTCTTCGTCCTGGACGGCGTCCTGATGGGGGCCGGAGACGGGCCGTATCTGGCGGGCGCTATGGTGGTCACCCTGGTCGTCTTCGCTCCGGTCGCCCTGCTCGTTCCGGTTCTCGGGGGTGGGCTAACGGCCCTGTGGTGGGCGATGTTCCTGATGATGGCCACTCGAATGGTGACGCTGTGGCTGCGGATGCGCTCCGGTCGCTGGCTGGTCACCGGCGCCACCCGTTGACGAGCACACGGTGTTTCACGTGAAACACGCCGTTTCACGTGAAACACCAGGGAACTTTCACGTGAAACACCGGAGGACACGACGAAGGGCCGCACCCAAGCGGGTGCGGCCCTTCAGTGCTCAGCCCTGCGAAGGCAGTGCTCAGGCAGCGACGACCTCGACACCGAGGTTCGCGGCGACCTCGGGGTGCAGACGCACGGACACCTGGTGCGAGCCCAGGGTCTTGATCGGCGCACCGAGCTCGACACGGCGCTTGTCGACGTCCGGGCCACCGGCGGACTTGATCGCCGAGGCGATGTCAGCCGGGGTGACGGAGCCGAACAGACGGCCGGCGTCGCCGGAGCGAACGGCCAGCTGCACCTTGACGGACTCGAGCTGGGCCTTGATCTGGTTGGCCTGCTCGATGGTCGCGATCTCGTGGATCTTGCGGGCGCGGCGGATCTGCGCCACGTCCTTCTCGCCACCCTTGGTCCAGCGGATCGCGAAACCGCGCGGGACCAGGTAGTTGCGAGCGTAGCCGTCCTTGACGTCGACGACGTCGCCGGCCGCACCGAGGCCGGAGACCTCGTGGGTAAGGATGATCTTCATTAGTAGGTCACCCTTCCTTATCGCGCGGTGGACGTGTAGGGCAGCAGCGCCATCTCACGGCTGTTCTTGACGGCCGTGGCGACGTCACGCTGGTGCTGCGTGCAGTTGCCGGTCACGCGACGGGCACGGATCTTGCCGCGGTCGGAGATGAACTTCCGCAGCATGTTCGTGTCCTTGTAGTCCACGTACGCGGTCTTGTCCTTGCAGAACGCGCAGACCTTCTTCTTAGGCTTGCGCACAGGCGGCTTCGCCATGGTGTTTCTCCTGTGTGATCAAGAAGTGGGGTACGAGCCCGGCCCTAGAAGGGGGGCTCGTCCGAGTAGCCGCCGCCGGAGCTGCCGCCCCAGCCGCCCTGGCCGCCCTGCTGGCCGCCGGCGGGCGCGCCGCCCGCCCAGGGGTCGTCGGCGGGAGCGCCGCCGCCCTGCTGGCCGCCCGGGGCACCGCCCCAGCCGCCCTGGCCGCCCTGCTGGCCGCCGCCGTAGCCGCCCTGACCGCCGCGGCCGGTGGTCTTGGTGACCTTCGCCGTGGCGTTCTTGAGGCTCGGGCCGACTTCCTCGACGTCCAGCTCGAAGACCGTGCGCTTGACGCCCTCGCGGTCCTCGTAGGACCGCTGCTTCAGCCGGCCCTGCACGATGACGCGCATGCCCCGCTGGAGCGACTCGGCGACGTTCTCCGCCGCCTGGCGCCAGACCGAGCAGGTCAGGAACAGGCTCTCGCCGTCCTTCCACTCATTGGTCTGACGATCGAAGGTGCGGGGAGTGGACGCGACGCGGAACTTCGCGACCGCCGCACCGGAAGGGGTGAAGCGCAGCTCGGGGTCGTCGACAAGATTGCCGACGACCGTGATGACGGTCTCGCCTGCCATGGGGAACCTCTCGGCGGGTTTGCTTCTGGCTGCTTGCTGCTACTCGGACCCGATGACCAGTGAGCGGAAAGCTCAGTGGGTCTCGGGGCGGAGGACCTTGGTCCGGAGGACCGACTCGTTCAGGTTCATCTGGCGGTCGAGCTCCTTGACGACCGCAGGCTCGGCCTGCAGGTCGATGACCGAGTAGATGCCCTCGGGCTTCTTCTTGATCTCGTAAGCGAGACGACGACGGCCCCAGGTGTCGACCTTCTCGACCTTTCCGTTGCCCTCACGGACGACGGAGAGGAAGTTCTCGATCAGCGGGGAGACAGCGCGCTCCTCGAGATCGGGGTCGAGGATGACCATCACCTCGTAGTGACGCATGTGGAACCCACCTCCTTTGGACTCAGCGGCCACGGTCGTTCCGTGGCAGGAGGGTCGTGATGCGTGCGCAACGGTATCCGTGCCCACTGACAAAGGCCGCGGACGACGGCCAGGGACTGGCGCGTTTCCGGGCATGGGCAGACACCGGTGCAGACCGTACAGAGTACCCGCACGGCGGCTTCCGGTTGAAATCCCGTGGTCAGCGGACGCAATCTGTACGCATCGGGTCCGGGCGGCGCTGTGGTGCGCCGCCCTCCGGCAAGCCAGGAGGTGCCTCATGGCTCAGGCATTCCAGCGTCATTCCTCCTCTTCCCTCCTCTCCACGGACGGCAAGCCCCATCCGCTCCAGGACACCCTGATGGTCGTGACCCTGGTGCTGGGCGCCCTCGCCTTCATCACGGCGCAGTTCCACAGCCTCCACCTGATCAGCTCGTGGTCCGGCCTCATCGGCATCCTCACGGGCGCTTACGGCCAGTACGTCTCCGAGACCACCCGGGAGCGGACGTTCCTGGTCATCGGGCTGGGCGCGGCAGCGGTCGGCTTCTTCCTCGGAATGGCCCGCGGCGGTCTGTTCGGCGGCGTGATCGGCTAGCGCCTCCCGGTGTAGGCCCAGTCGGGGCGCTCCCCCGTGCCAGTAGGCTTCGGCGCGAGAGCTGGAACCCCTGTACCGATGGGGGACACACCTGCCGAGGAGCGCCCCGCATGAGCCTGACCCTGAGGACCATCAGCCGAGAGCAGCATCTGGCGTACATCCAGAGTCTTCCGGCGGCGAGTCACTGCCAGGTTCCGGCGTGGGCCGACGTCAAGACCGAATGGCGCTCGGAGAACCTGGGCTGGTTCGACAGGAACGACCAGCTGGTCGGCGTGGGGCTGGTGCTGTACCGCCAGCTCCCGAAGATCAAGCGGTACCTGGCCTACCTGCCCGAGGGCCCGGTGATCAACTGGTACGCGCCGAACCTGGACGACTGGCTGCAGCCGATGCTCCAGCACCTCAAGAACCAGGGCGCGTTCTCGGTCAAGATGGGCCCGCCGGTCGTGATCCGCCGCTGGGACGCCCCGGCGATCAAGGCGGGGATCCAGGACCCCGAGGTCAAGCGCCTGCGCGACATCGAGGCGACGCACATCGAGCCGCGCGCCTTCGAGGTGTCGGACCGGCTGCGCAAGATGGGCTGGCAGCAGGGCGAGGACGGCGGCGCCGGCTTCGGCGACGTCCAGCCCCGCTACGTCTTCCAGGTGCCGCTGGCCAACCGCTCCCTGGACGACGTCCTCAAGGGCTTCAACCAGCTGTGGCGGCGGAACATCAAGAAGGCCGAGAAGGCCGGCGTCGAGGTCGTCCAGGGCGGCTACGACGACCTGCCCGAGTGGCAGCGGCTGTACGAGATCACGGCCGTCCGGGACCGTTTCCGACCGCGCCCGCTGTCGTACTTCCAGCGCATGTGGACCGTCCTCAACAACGAGGACCCCAACCGCATGCGCCTCTACTTCGCGCGGCACAACGGCGTGAACCTCTCCGCCGCGACGATGCTCGTGGTCGGCGGGCACGTCTGGTACTCGTACGGCGCATCCGACAACATCGGCCGTGAGGTCCGCCCGTCGAACGCCATGCAGTGGCGCATGCTGCGCGACGCCTACGCCATGGGGGCGACCGTGTACGACCTGCGCGGCATCTCGGACTCGCTCGACGAGACCGACCACCTCTTCGGCCTGATCCAGTTCAAGGTGGGCACGGGCGGCGAGGCCGTCGAGTACATCGGCGAGTGGGACTTCCCGCTGAACAAGCTGCTGCACAAGGCGCTGGACATCTACATGTCGCGTCGCTGACGCCACCGCGCTTCCGTACGCTCGTACACGTCCCGCACACCTCATCCACCCCGACACCCACAGCCACAGAAAGGGTCCGGACCGGCCATGGCGCTCACCCTGTACGTCGACACTGCTCGCTGGCGGGCGCATCAGAAGTCCGTGATAGACCAGTTCCCCGGGATCATCCCGGTCTGCAAGGGCAACGGCTACGGTTTCGGCCACGAACGCCTCGCGGAAGAGGTGAATCGCTTCGGCGCCGACATGCTCGCCGTCGGCACCACCTACGAGGCGGCCCGGATGAAGGACTGGTTCGGCGGCGACCTGCTGGTGCTGACACCGTTCCGGCGGGGTGAGGAGCCGGTGCCGCTGCCGGACCGGGTGGTCCGCTCCGTGTCGTCCGTGGACGGCGTGCACGCCCTGGTGGGCGCGCGCGTCGTCATCGAGTGCATGAGCTCGATGAAGCGGCACGGCATCGGCGAGCACGAGCTGGGGCAGCTGCACGCGGCCATCGAGGACGTCCGCCTGGAGGGCTTCGCCCTGCACCTGCCGCTGGACCGTACGGACGGCTCGGACGCCGTCGAGGAGGTCATCGGCTGGATGGACCGGCTGCGGGCCGCCCGGCTGCCGCTCCACACGATGTTCGTCAGCCACATGCGGGCGGAGGAGCTGGCCCGCCTCCAGCAGCAGTTCCCGCAGACCCGGTTCCGCGCCCGCATCGGTACGCGGCTGTGGCTGGGCGACCACGAGGCGACGGAGTACCGGGGCGCCGTCCTGGACGTCACCCGCGTCTCCAAGGGGGACCGCTTCGGCTACCGGCAGCAGCGGGCGGCGTCCGACGGCTGGCTGGTGGTCGTCGCCGGGGGCACCTCGCACGGCGTGGGCCTGGAGGCGCCGAAGGCCATGCACGGGGTGATGCCGCGCGCCAAGGGCGTGGCCCGGGCCGGCCTCGCCACGGTCAACCGGAACCTCTCCCCGTTCGTGTGGGCGGGCAAGCAGCGCTGGTTCGCGGAGCCGCCGCACATGCAGGTGTCGATCCTGTTCGTCCCGGCGGACGCGCAGGAGCCGAAGGTCGGCGACGAGCTGGTCGCCCACCTGCGGCACACGACGACCCAGTACGACCGGCTCGTCGACCGCTAGGCCGCCGCACGGCCCGCACGGCCGTACGGGCGGGCCGCCGGTCACTGGACGGCGGTGTCCGCCCGGCGCTCCCCCCGGGCGGCCCGGCCGACCGCGAAGACGTCCTCGGCACCGTCCAGGACGCCTCCGGACGGGTCGTCCGAGCCGTCCTGCCGGACGGCGTCCCGCTCGGGCCGCAGGGCGTCCCGTACGACCAGGGCGCACAGGTACAGCGTCCCGGCCAGGTGCAGGGCGATCGCGAAGTGGTACCCGTCCAGCGGCAGGCCCTGCTTGTGCTCGATCGTGACGTACACGAGGTACATCCAGATGCCGAGGAAGTACGCCACCTCGCACGCCTGCCACACGAGGAAGCTCCGCCAGCGCGGCCGGGCCAGCGCGGCCAGCGGGACCAGCCACAGGACGTACTGCGGCGAGTAGACCTTGTTGGTCAGGATGAAGGCCGCCACGACCAGGAACGCGAGCTGCGCGAACCGGGGGCGGCGCGGCGCGGCCAGCGCCAGCGCGGCGATCCCGGCGCACGCCAGGAGCATCAGCACGCTCGCGGCCGTGTTGACCGTCTCGACCCGCAGGTCCAGGTCGAAGCGCTGCGTGAGGACCAGCCAGAACGAACCGAAGTCGATGTTCCGCTCCTGGCTGAAGACGTAGAACCGCTTCCAGCCCTCCGGCGCGAGCACCATGACGGGCAGGTTCACCACGAGCCACGCGCCCGCGGAGCCCAGCAGGGCCACCGCGAACTCCCGCCACTTCCCGGCTCGCCAGCACAGCACCAGGAGCGGCCCGAGCAGCAGGAACGGGTAGAGCTTCGCGGCCGTGGCGAGGCCGAGCAGCACCCCGAAGGCCAGGGCGCGGCCCCGGCTCCACATGAGCGTCGCCGCGGCGGTCAGGGCGATGGCGAGCAGGTCCCAGTTGATGGTGGCGGTCAGCGCGAAGGCCGGCGCGAGGGCGACCAGCAGGGCGTCCCAGGGGCGCCGCCGGTGCGTCCTCGCGACGCACACGGCGATCACCGCGGTGCAGACGAGCAGCATGCCCGCGTTGACCATCCAGTACATCTGCTCCTGGTGCTGCAGGTCGCCGCCGCCCGGTGTCAGCCAGGCCGCGACCTGCATGAAGAGGCCGGTGAGCACCGGGTACTCCAGGTACTGCATGTCGCCGGAGAACCGGTCGAAGTACGGGAGGAGCCCCTCGGAGAAGCCGCGCGCCACGAACAGGTGCGGGATGTCGGAGTAGCAGGCGTGGGTGTACTGGGACGCGGCGCCGCGGAACCAGGCCCAGTTGTAGCAGGGCAGCTTCTGCACCATGCCGAGCGCGAACACGCCGATCGCGACGAGCGCGACGACCCGCACCGGCGTGAGGACGTCGACGCCGAGCCGGGCGCGGCGGCCGACGGGACCGCCGATCACCTCGCTGCCCGCGGCGGCGGTCTCGTCCTGGCGCGTGGGGCACACGACGGGCCGCCGGTCGTGGGGGACGCGCGTCTTCTGTGGGCTCGGCATGGGGGACATCCTGCCGTACGGGCCCGGGAACGCGGCGAGGGCCGCCGCACCCGCCCTACGCGCGCGTGGTGCGCGTACGGGGTGCGACGGCCCTCGCCATGGCGTGTGCCGGTGGCCGGGCGGGAGCGGCGGCGCTAGCCGCTCGTCCCGCCGAACCAGCCGCCTCCGTCCCCACCTCCGGTGTTGCTGCTGCTCCCGTTGCTGTTGCCGTTGCCGTTGCCGCCGGTCGGCGGCGACTGGCTCGTCTCGCCGCCTTCCGTGGTCCCGCCCTCGATGGTGGCGCCGGTGCCCCCTTCGGTGGTGCCACCGTTGTCCGTACCGTCCGTCGTACCGCCGCCCTCGGTGGTGCCGCCCGCCCCGGGGTCACAGTCCCAGTCGAACGGGCCGCAGGTCTTGTCCGGCTTCTCGGTCTCCCTGGACGGGCTGGTCGACGGCGTCGGGGTCGGCGAGCTCGACGGCGACGGGGACTGCGACGGCGTCTCGCTCGGCGTCGGCTCGGGGCTCTCGGCGCCACCGCCGTACACGGGCCGGGCGTCCAGGTCCTCCGGCTCCGGGAACTGCTTCACCGGCAGGCCCGCGTGGGCCTCGGTCATGTACGCCTTCCAGATCTCGGACGGGAACGACGAGCCGTGGACCTTCTCACGACCGCCCGTGCCGAACATCTCCTCGAACTTGCGGTTCTTGTTGGAGGCGTCGTCGTCCAGGCGGTACATGTCGATCGCCGTCACGAGCTGCGGGGTGTAGCCGACGAACCAGGCCGACTTGTTGCCGTCCGTGGTACCGGTCTTGCCCGCGGCGGGGCGGCCCGGGAGGCGGGCCTTCTTGCCGGTGCCCTTCTCGACGACGTCGACGAGCACGTCGGTGACGTTGCTGCTGATGGCGGCCGTGAAGGCGCGCGTCGGCTTGTCCTCGTGCTGGTAGATGACGACGCCGTTCTTCTTCACCTCGGTGACGGAGTACGGGTCCCGCCGCTCGCCGTTGGCGGCGAAGGTGGCGTAGGAGGACGCCATGCGGATGGCGCTCGGGTCGGAGATGCCGATGGAGAACGACGGCACCTCGCCCTTGGCGAGGCTGCTCTCCAGGAGGCCGGCTTCGATGGCCGTCTTCCTGACCTCCTTGATCCCGATGTCCATGCCGAGCTGCACGAACGGCGAGTTCGCGGAGTGGATCATCGCCTCGCGGAGGCTGATGTCCGGGTAGCTCACGTCGTCGTCGTTGACCTGGAGCCACTCCTTGTTGTTCTCGTCCTTCCAGACGCTGCCGTTGTAGTGCCGGATCTTCAGCTTGTTCTTGCCGTTGTAGACCGCCGTGTCGGGGTCGATCAGCGTCCGGCTCTCAGGGCCCTGATCCGGGCCCTTGGACCGGTCCCTGACGCCGTACTTCATGCCCGCGGCGAGGACGAACGGCTTGAACGTCGAACCGACCTGGGCACCGGTCTGGTCGGCGTTGTTGGTGAAGTGCTTCGTCGCGTCGACGCCGCCGTAGATGGCGACGATGGCGCCCGTCTCCGGGTTGACGGAGGCACCGCCGAACTGGACGTGCGTGTCCGTGTCGGGGCGCTTCTCCGGGTCGATGTTCTCGTCGTAGACCTTCTTGATGGTCTTCTCGAGGGCGTCGACCTTCTCCTTCTCGAAGGTCGTCCTGATCTCGTAGCCGCCCTTGGACAGGTCCTCGGCGGTGATCCCGTGGTCGTTGTTGTTGATGAAGTACGCCTTGGCGAGGTCGACGAGGTAGCCGACCTGGCCGCCGAGCTTCGCCTGCTTCTGCGGCAGTTCCGGGTCCGGGAAGTCCGTGAGGGTCGCCCGCTTGGCGGCGGACAGCTTCCCGTCCTTCACCATCTCGTCGAGGATCCAGTTCCAGCGCTTCGTCGCGCGCTCGGTGTTGGCCTCGGCGGTCGCCTTGGGGTCGATCTCGGGCGCGCCGGCCGGGTCGTAGTACGTGGAGCCCTTGAGCAGCGCGGCGAGGAACGCGCACTCCTCCACCTCGAGGTGCTCGGCGTCCTTGCCGTAGTACGTGCGCGCGGCGGCCTGGATCCCGTAGGCGCCCCGGCCGAAGTACGAGGTGTTCAGGTAGCCCGCCATGATCTCCTTCTTGGTCAACTCGTTGTTGACCTTGATGGAGATGAACAGCTCCTTGAACTTCCGGTCCAGCGTCTGCGACTGGTTGTTGAGCCGGTTGTTCTTGACGTACTGCTGGGTGATGGTCGAGCCGCCCTGGGTCTCGCCGCCCGTGGCCATGTTGAACAGGGCGCGGCCGATGCCCATCGGGTCGACGCCTGCGTCCGTCCAGAAGGTCTTGTTCTCGGCGGAGACCACGGCGTCCTGGATGCCCATGGGGATCTCGCTGTAGGCGATGATCTGCCGGTTGACCTCACCACCGGTGGCGGCCATCTGCGTGCCGTCCTCCCAGTAGTAGACGTTGTTCTGGGCCGTGGCGGCCTTGGCCGGGTCCGGCAGCCCCACCATCGCGTAGGAAAGGGTCGCGACACCCATCACCAGGGCGGCGAAGGTGAGGCCGGCCCCCGCCACGAGCTTCCAGGACGGCACCCAGCGGCGCCATCCGTACCTGTCGTGGCGGGGGTAGTCGATCAACCGCTTCCTGCCCGGCCGGCCGCCCCCGGGCCCCCGGCCCCCGTAGCCGCCGCCACCGGTGCCGCGGCGTCCACCGCCGTGGCCACCGGCGCCCCCCGCGCCCTCGGCGGCGCGCCGCCGGCCGCCGCGCTGGGCGGCCCGCCGCGCCTCGGCACGACCGCCGTAGGGGCGCGCCCCGCCGTACGGGTCGGCAGGAGATCCTGTACTGACATCCCGCGCCGGCGCCGACCGGCGGCCGGGCTGCTGGGCAGCGCGCCGGGCCGCGGCGCGGCCGCCACCCTGCGGCTGCGGCGGTTTACGACGGTGCTCGCTCATCGAACGACTACTCCTCGGGCAGGCGATTACGCCTGGAAGCGGCAGCTGAGTTCCGGTCCCCCCGAAATGGCTCGGACGAGCCCGCCGGGCCCGCCCGCCATGCACCCACGACGATGACGTTCCCCCGTCCTCACGTGGTTCCCGGTGGTGTGCATGCCGCACAGACTACGCACGGCCAAAACCCCCCTTGAGCCGAAGTTCACCCCAAATCAGGCAAGTCGCTTACGGCGAATTGCTGATGTGACGCCGTTCACGGCGGTCCCACTTGTCGACACAGGGGCGTCGTTCTATCGTCGTGATGTATCGAACCGATACATCAGGGCGGCATAAAGAGCGACACGGAAGAGGTGGCGGCTGATGAGCAGGCGCTCCGGCATCCTGGAGTTCGCCGTCCTCGGTCTGCTCCGCGAAGCTCCGATGCACGGATACGAGCTGCGCAAGCGGCTCAACACCTCGCTGGGCATCTTCCGCGCCTTCAGCTACGGCACGCTCTACCCCTGCCTCAAAGCCCTGGTGGCAAACGGCTGGTTGGTCGAGGAGCCGGGCAGCGCCCCCGAGGACGCCCTCGCCGCCTCCCTCGCGGGACGGCGTGCGAAGATCGTCTACCGGCTGACCGCCGAAGGTAAGGAGCACTTCGAGGAGCTCCTGTCCCACACGGGACCGGACTCCTGGGAGGACGAGCACTTCGCGGCCCGCTTCGCCTTCTTCGGGCAGACGGAGCGCGAGGTGCGGATGCGGGTGCTGGAAGGCCGCCGCAGCCGCCTCGAGGAGCGGCTGGAGAAGATGCGCGCCTCCCTGGCACGCACCCGCGAGCGGCTGGACGACTACACGCTCGAACTCCAGCGGCACGGCATGGAGTCCGTGGAGCGCGAGGTGCGCTGGCTGAACGAGCTCATCGAGAGCGAGCGGGCGGGCCGGGATCAGCGACGATCCGGCCCGGAGGCGTCAGCGGACCCCGCGGAGCAGAACAAGACATCTGGAGAGACGGGCGGCCTGCCCCGGCACGGGGGCAGCACCCGGCCGGATCCGTCCGACGACACCGCCAAGTGAAGCCCTGCGCACCGCAGGGCTTCGTCGAGAACAAACAGGGAGCAACCGGAATGGGTTCGGTTCGCGTAGCCATCGTCGGCGTGGGCAACTGCGCCGCCTCGCTGGTGCAGGGCGTCGAGTACTACAAGGACGCCGACCCGGCGGGCAAGGTGCCGGGGCTGATGCACGTCCAGTTCGGCGACTACCACGTGCGGGACATCGAGTTCGTCGCGGCCTTCGACGTGGACGCGAAGAAGGTGGGCCTCGACCTCGCCGACGCCATCGGCGCCAGCGAGAACAACACCATCAAGATCTGCGACGTGCCGACCACCGGCGTGACGGTCCAGCGCGGCCACACCCTGGACGGTCTCGGCAAGTACTACCGCGAGACCATCGAGGAGTCCGCCGAGGAGCCGGTCGACGTCGTCCAGGTCCTCAAGGACAAGCAGGTGGACGTCCTCGTCTGCTACCTGCCGGTCGGTTCCGAGGACGCCGCGAAGTTCTACGCCCAGTGCGCCATCGACGCCAAGGTCGCCTTCGTCAACGCCCTCCCGGTGTTCATCGCCGGCACCAAGGAGTGGGCCGACAAGTTCACCGAGGCCGGCGTGCCGATCGTCGGCGACGACATCAAGTCGCAGGTCGGTGCCACCATCACGCACCGCGTCATGGCGAAGCTGTTCGAGGACCGGGGCGTCGTCCTGGACCGGACGATGCAGCTGAACGTCGGCGGCAACATGGACTTCAAGAACATGCTGGAGCGCGACCGGCTGGAGTCCAAGAAGATCTCCAAGACGCAGGCCGTCACCTCGCAGATCCCCGACCGGGACATGGGCGAGCGCAACGTGCACATCGGTCCCTCCGACTACGTGGCGTGGCTCGACGACCGCAAGTGGGCCTACGTCCGCCTTGAGGGCCGCGCCTTCGGTGATGTGCCGCTGAACCTCGAGTACAAGCTCGAGGTGTGGGACTCCCCGAACTCGGCGGGTGTCATCATCGACGCCCTGCGCGCCGCGAAGATCGCCAAGGACCGCGGCATCGGCGGCCCGATCCTCTCCGCGTCCTCGTACTTCATGAAGTCCCCGCCGGTCCAGTACTTCGACGACGAGGCCCGCGAGAACGTCGAGAAGTTCATCAAGGGCGAGGTCGAGCGCTAGGTCCCGCCTTCAAAGGAGGCCCGTCCTCCAGGTGTTGAGGCCCCCGTGGTGCATGCCCGGGGGCCTCACCCGTATGTGAGGCTTGCTGTCATGCCCGCCGTACGTGATCTGCGCGTACTCCTGCGCCTGACGAACTTCCGCCGCCTCCTCGCCGTACGGCTCCTCTCCCAAGGGGCCGACGGCGTCTACCAGGTCGCGTTGGCCGCGTACGTGGTCTTCTCGCCGGAACGGCAGGCGTCACCCGCCGCCATCGCCTCCGCCATGGCGGTCCTGCTGCTCCCGTACTCCCTGATCGGCCCGTTCGCCGGTGTGCTGCTCGACCGCTGGCGCCGCCGCCAGGTCCTGCTGTACGGCAACCTGCTCCGCGCGCTCCTCGCCGCGGGCACCGCGCTGCTGATCCTGGCGCCGGTACCCGACTGGGCCTTCTACGCGTCCGCCCTCTCCGTGACCGCCGTCAACCGCTTCGTCCTGGCAGGGCTCTCCGCCTCCCTGCCGCGGGTCGTCGACGGGGAGCGTCTGATGATCGCCAACTCCCTCTCCCCGACCGCGGGTACCCTGGCCGCCACCGCCGGTGGCGGCCTGGCCTTCCTGGTGCGGCTGGCCGCCGCCGACTCCGATGCCGTCGTCGTCCTCCTGGGGGCCGCGCTCTACCTCTCGGCGGCCCTGGCCTCCCTCCGCATGGGTCGCGAACTCCTCGGCCCGGACCCGGGCGTCGCCCTGCCCCGGATCGGTGCCGCCCTGGCATCGACCGCCCGGGGGCTGTGGAGCGGTCTGCGCCATCTGTCGGAGCGCCGACCCGCCGCCCGGGCGCTGGCCGCGATGACCCTCACCCGCTTCTGCTACGGGGCACTGACCGTGATGGTGCTGATGCTCAGCCGGTACGCCTGGACGTCGGACGAATCCGAAGGGCTGGCCCTGCTGGGGCTCGCGGTCGCCATCTCCGGCGCGGGGTTCTTCACCGCGGCGGTGATCACCCCCTGGGCGACGGCGAAGCTGGGCGTGGGCGGCTGGATGGCCGCGTGCGCCGGGGCGGCGGCCGTACTGGAGCCGGCCCTGGGGCTTCCCTTCGCCCCGGCGACCACCATGATCGCGGCCTTCGTCCTCGGCTTCATCACCCAGGCCACCAAGATCTCCACGGACACGGTCGTCCAGAAGACGGTCGACGACGCCTATCGCGGGCGGATCTTCGCCCTCTACGACATGCTCTTCAACGTCGCCTTCGTCGCCGCCGCCGGTATGGCTTCCCTGATGCTGCCGTCGGACGGCCGCGCCCCCCTGCTGGTCCTCGTCGTCGCCGGTCTGTACGCCCTCTGCGCCATGGCTCTCGCACGCCGGCGGCGCGCATGAGGGAGGGGTGGTGTTTCACGTGAAACACCACCCCTCGTCTCTCCTCCCGGGGTCATGTTTCACGTGAAACAGGACCGGCCGGGCTTCAGCTCTGGGCAGCCCACCACTCCTCGAGGGCGGCGACGGCGGCTTCGTGCTCCATCGGACCGTTCTCCAGCCGGAGCTCCAGCAGGTACTTGTACGCGCGCCCGACAGCGGGCCCGGGCCGGATCCCGAGGACTTCCTGGATCTGGTTGCCGTCGAGGTCCGGGCGGATCGCGTCCAGCTCCTCCTGCTCCTGGAGTTGCGCGATGCGCTCCTCCAGCCCGTCGTAGGCCCGGGACAGGGCACTCGCCTTGCGCTTGTTACGGGTCGTGCAGTCGGAGCGGGTCAGCTTGTGCAGCCGGGACAGCAGGGGCCCGGCGTCGCGGACGTAGCGCCGGACGGCGGAGTCGGTCCACTCGCCGGTGCCGTAGCCGTGGAACCGCAGGTGCAGCTCCACCAGCCGTGAGACGTCCTTGACCACCTCGTTGGAGTACTTCAGCGCGGTGAGGCGCTTCTTGGTCATCTTCGCTCCCACCACCTCGTGGTGGTGGAAGGAGACCCGGCCGTCCGGCTCGAAGCGCCGCGTGCGCGGCTTGCCGATGTCGTGCAGGAGCGCAGCCAGCCGCAGCACGAGGTCCGGGCCGTCCTCCTCCAGGTCGATCGCCTGCTCCAGCACGATCAGCGAGTGCTCGTACACGTCCTTGTGCCGGTGGTGCTCGTCGCTCTCCAGGCGCAGCGCGGGCAGCTCGGGCAGCACCCGGTCGGCGAGACGGGTGTCGACGAGCAGCGTCAGACCCTTGCGGGGATGCGCGGAGAGGACCAGCTTGTTCAGCTCGTCCCGGACCCGCTCCGCGGAGACGATGTCGAGCCGCTCCGCCATCTCCGTCATCGCGGTGACGACCTCGGGGGCCACCTCGAAGTCCAGCTGGGCGGCGAAGCGGGCCGCGCGCATCATCCGCAGCGGATCGTCGGAGAAGGACTCCTCCGGGGTGCCCGGGGTGCGCAGCACCCGCGCGGCGAGGTCCTCCAGCCCGCCGTGCGGGTCGATGAATTCCTTCTCGGGCAGGGCGACCGCCATCGCGTTGACGGTGAAGTCACGGCGCACGAGGTCTTCCTCGATCGAGTCGCCGTAGGACACCTCGGGCTTGCGCGAGGTGCGGTCGTACGCCTCGGAGCGGTACGTCGTCACCTCGATCTGGTAGCCGTCCTTCTGCGCCCCCACGGTGCCGAACGCGATCCCGACCTCCCAGACCGCCTCGGCCCAGGGCCGTACGATCTTCAGTACGTCCTCGGGACGGGCATCGGTGGTGAAGTCGAGATCATTGCCGAGCCTGCCGAGCAGAGCGTCCCGTACCGAGCCGCCGACCAGGGCGAGGCGGAACCCCGCCTCCTGGAAACGGCGGGCGAGATCGTCGGCGACCGGTGACACGCGCAGCAGCTCACTGACCGCGCGGCGTTGCACCTGGCTCAGGGCAGTCGGATTGTCTTCGTTGGCGTTCGGCACAACAGAACAGGGTACGTGTCCCGGCCGCGGGCAGCCTCCTTGATCACACGCGCCCCGCCGCCCTCCCCGGACGATCTCGTGGCCCACTCCGCAGCACTCCGCCGCGCCGCATCTCGTTACCATGCGTGGACGCAGGAACCGGCAGGGACCGACGGCACCAGACGACGAGGGACGGGCGAGCGCGTGGCCGAGGCGGCAGACTTCCAGGGCACCGATCCCTCTCCTGCCCGTCGCTGGCTGCGGCGGGTGGCCGCGACCGTCGCCGCGGTGCCCCTCCTCGCCGGGCTCGTGCAGCTGCCCGTCACGCCCGCCGCCTCGGCGGCACCGGCCGCGTCCATGACCACGTCGGCGGCAACGACAGCGGCGGGATCCCGCACCGTCTCTGTGTCTCTGGACACACTCACGCCGAGTGCTCCGGTGAAGGGGGACACCCTCACGCTGAGCGGCACCGTGACCAACAAGGGCAAGGAGACGGTGAGCCAGGCGCAGGTCGACGTGCGCCTCGGCACACGGCTCTCCAGTCGCGGCGCGATCGAGGACGCCGCACGGCGCACCGGATTCTCCCAGCGCCGGGACGGGAAGCCCCTGGGTGGCACGTACCTCGTGGAGGTCCCGGAGATTCCGTCCGGTGCCAGCCGTGAGTTCACCCTGGACGTGCCCGTCGACAAGCTCGGCCTCGACGACGCCGGCGTGTACCAACTGGGCGTCTCCCTGTCCGGGCGCACGCCGAGCGAACCGTACGACCAGGTGCTGGGCATCGACCGGACCTTCCTGCCCTGGCAGCCGGCCGCCGCGAAGAACAAGACGCAGATCACCGTCCTGTGGCCGCTGATCTCCACGACCCACCTGTCCGCCGAGACGGGCTCCGACGACCAGCAGACACCGGTGTTCGAGAGCGACGCCCTCGCGGCGGAGCTGGCGCCCGGAGGCCGACTGGAGCGGCTGGTCACCCTCGGCGCCGAGCTGCCCGTCACCTGGGTCATCGACCCGGACCTGCTGGCCACCGTCGAAGCGATGACCCGCGACTACCAGGTCAGGAACGAGGACACCACCGTCGCGGGCAAGAACCAGGGCATCGCGAAGCAGTGGCTGAACTCCCTGGACAAGGCCGTGCAGGGCGACAAGGTGGTCGCGCTGCCGTACGGCGACCCCGACCTGGCGTCGCTCGCCCACCGGGGCAAGCGCGTCTCGGGCTCCCTGAGCCACCTGCGGCCGGCGACGGAGCTGGCCGAGTCGACGGTGGAGACGATCCTCCACGTGAAGCCGTCCGTCGAGTACGCCTGGCCCGCGAACGGGGCCGTCGACCCGTCGATCGTCGATGTGGCGACCTCGGCCGGCGCCGACAAGGTGATCACCCGCAGTGACAGCATGCGGGAACACCTCCCGTACACGCCGAACGCGGCCCGTCCGATCGGGGGCGGGACGACCGCGGTCGTCTCCGACGCGGCCCTGTCCTCCGCCTTCGAAGGCGACATGTCCCGCGCGGGCGACTCCACGGAGGCGGTCCAGAAGTTCCTCGCGCACACCCTCGCAGTCACCCACGAGCGTCCGGGCACCGGCCGCAGCGTCGTCGTCGCCCCCCAGCGGATGCCGACGGTCTCGCAGGCGGAGTCCATGGCGAGCGCCCTGCGGATCCTGGGAGCCGAGCGCTGGTCGCAGCCCTCGGACCTGATCACCGCCGCGACCGCCGAGCCCGACCCCAGGGCGACGACGAGCGTGCCGTCCGCCGGGAAGTACCCCAAGGCGCTCAGCCGGCGCGAACTGCCGGAAGCGGTGTTCCAGCAGGTGCGGACCACGCAGGACACCCTGGACAACTTCAAGGTCATCCTCACCGCCGCGTACCGCGTCGTGACGCCGTTCGGCAACGCGATCAAGCGGGAGATGTCCACGTCGTGGCGGGGTCGCCCGCAGGAGGTCACCGAGTACGGCAGGGGCGTACAGACCCATCTGGAGAGCCTCACCGACGAGGTGAAGCTGATCGAGAAGTCGGACCTGACGCTCTCGGGGCGCAGCGCCACGATCCCGGTGACCGTGCAGAACAAGCTGGTGCAGGGCGTCGAGCACCTGGTGCTGCGGCTGAAGTCGACCAAGCCCACCCGTCTGAAGCTCAACGGTGGCGAGACCGTCGCCGAGCTTCCGGTGCGGATCGACGGCGGCCACAGCCAGTCCGTGAAGTTCACGGCCTCCGCCAACGCGAACGGCCCCGTCCCCGTCGAGGCGCAGCTGTACACGGAGGACGGCCGGCCCTACGGCGAGGCCATGAAGTTCACCGTCAAGGTCTCCGAGATCACGTCGACGGTGATGCTCGTCATCGCCGGAGGCGTGCTGCTGCTGGTCCTCGCCGGTGTCAGGATGTACAGCCAGCGCAAGCGGGCCGCGGCGCGGGGCGACGAGGCCGGCACGGTCGAGGAGACCGAAGGGGACGGCCCCGCCCAGCCGGTCGCGGAGAGCGACGATCCGGTGCAGCCGAGTGACCCCGCGACGGACACCGGACCGCAAAGCACCGACCCGTCGGGCCCGGGTGAGAAAGTGGAGCATTGAGCGATGTCGTGGCCGGCCGGCCGGGGACGATGAGGTGGGGTATCCATGAACGCGCCGTACGACGGTGACCGCGGTCAGGGCGCGGGCGGCGGCAGTGCGCCTCCGGGCGGGACACCGCCCGTCCCGGCGCCGGGAGACCCGCAGGCCCCGCACAACCCCTACGCACAGGACCCCTACGTCCAGGACGCCTACGACCACGACCCGTACCGCTCCTACGACCTCTCCTCGCAGGACCCGGTCGGCGAGGCCCTGTACGACCGGGCCGCGCACCCACCGCCCCCGCCCGGCACCTACGAGGAGCCCCGCCCGCTCTACCAGCAGCCCGCCGCTCCGCAGTACGCGCCCGACCCCCGGGTGTGGGCCCAGACACCGCCGCCCGAGCCCGCCGGACCCTCCCGCCACCTTCCGTACGGCGACGACGCCAGGACCGTGCAGTTCACCGGGGTCGACGACCTGGTGACCCACGCCGCCGAGGAGAAGCCGGCACCCGACGCCTTCGCGCACCTCTACCGGGACCAGCAGCTCCAGGGCCAGCCGACGACGGCCGCGCCGGTCCTCGAGCCGGCGGAGCCGGAAGTGCCCGCGGAACCGGTGGCGGCCCCGCCGCCGAAGAAGTCGGGCGGAAAGGCGTCCGGGCTGCTGAAGTCCAGCGCCGTGATGGCGGCGGGCACCCTGGTGTCGCGGCTCACCGGCTTCCTGCGGAGCCTGGTGATCACCGGCGCCCTGGGCGCGGCGACACTCGGTGACGCGTTCACCGTCGCCTCCACGCTACCGACGATGATCTACATCCTGACCGTGGGCGGCGGACTCAACTCGGTCTTCGTTCCGCAGCTCGTCCGCTCGATGAAGAACGACGAGGACGGCGGCGAGGCGTACGCCAACCGGCTGCTCACCCTGGTGATGGTCGCCCTCGCCGTGATCGTGGGCATCGCCGTGTTCCTGGCGCCCCTCCTCGTCCACGCGATGTCGCCCACCATCGCGAACGACCCGGACGCCAACAGCGTCGCCGTCACCTTCGCCCGGTTCTGCCTGCCCACCATCTTCTTCATGGGCGTCCACGTGGTGATGGGTCAGATCCTGAACAGCCGGGGCAGGTTCGGCGCGATGATGTGGACTCCAGTCCTCAACAACATCGTCGTCATCTTCACGTTCGGCCTCTTCATCTGGGTGTACGGCGCCTACTCCGAGACGAAGATGGGCGTCGACGTCATCCCTGACGAGGGCGTCCAATTGCTCGGCGTCGGCATGCTGCTGGGCCTCGTCGTCCAGGCGCTGGCGATGATCCCGTACCTGCGCGAGGCGGGCTTCCGCTTCCGGCCGCGCTTCGACTGGAAGGGCCAGGGCCTCGGCAAGACGGTCAGACTGGCCAAGTGGACGGTCCTGTTCGTCCTCGCCAACCAGGCGGGCGTCGTCGTCGTCACACAACTGGCCACGGCCGCCGGAAAGGCGTCCGGCGCGGACGGCGCGGGCATCCTCGCCTACTCCAACGCCCAGCTGATCTGGGGCATGCCGCAGGCCATCATCACGGTCTCCGTCATGGCCGCGCTGCTGCCCCGCATCTCGCGCGCCGCGCACGACAACGACCCCGGCGCCGTCCGCGACGACATCTCACACGGCCTGCGCAACTCGGCCGTCGCGATCGTGCCGGTCTCCTTCGGCTTCCTCGCCCTGGGCGTGCCGCTGTGCACCCTGCTCTACGCCTCCAGCGGCCTGGAGGCGGCCACCGGCATGGGCTTCATGCTGATGGCGTTCGGCCTGGGCCTGATCCCGTACTCCGTCCAGTACGTCGTCCTGCGCGGCTTCTACGCGTACGAGGACACCCGCACGCCGTTCTACAACACCGTCATCGTGGCGGCCGTCAACGCCGCCGCCTCCGCCGTCTGCTACTTCGTGCTCCCCGCCCGGTGGGCCGTCGTCGGCATGGCCGCCAGCTACGGCATCGCCTACATGGTCGGCGTGGGCATCGCCTGGCGGCGGCTGCGCAACCGGCTGGGCGGCGACCTCGACGGGGCCCATGTCGTACGGACGTACGCCCGCCTCTCCATGGCGTCGATGCCCGCGACACTGGCCGCCGGCGCGGTCGCGTGGGGCCTCCTCACCCTGCTCGGGATGGACGCGCTGGGCTCCCTCGTGGCGCTCGTGGCCGGCGGAACCGTACTGATCGGCGTGTTCTACGTGGCGGCCCGCAAGATGCGCATCGAGGAGCTCAACGCCATGGTGGGCATGGTCCGGGGCCGTCTCGGCCGCTAGGACACGGGGCTGTCGCACAACCATCGCCGCCCACCGCGTGTCGTGCATAGCGGTGGACTGTGGGCACAATTGGCATGGCTGTTGGATATGGCGCATCGAATGGGGAGGCAGGAACGACGGTGGCGGAACGTAGCACGGCTGCCGTCGACGTGGCCGACAACAGCGGTGACGATCCGCTGACCGCCAAGGCGGACACGACCACGGCCGACGGGGCGGAAGCGCAGGACGCGACGGACATGTCTTCCCTGAACACGAACGGCGAACAGGAAGCCGACGACGATCCCGCCATCAAGACCCCGGAGCTGCACAGCGGGCACAAGCTCGCCCGTCGCTACCGGCTCGAGGAGTGCGTCACCCGCCTGGACGGTTTCAGCAGCTGGCGGGCGGTCGACGAGAAGCTGCGGCGCGCCGTCGGCGTGCACGTCCTGCCCGCCGACCACCCGAGGGCCCGGTCGGTCCTGGCCGCCGCACGCTCCTCCGCGCTGCTCGGCGACCCCCGATTCGTCCAGGTCCTCGACGCCGTCGAGGAGAACGACCTCGTCTACGTCGTGCACGAGTGGCTGCCGGACGCCACCGAGTTGACCACCCTGCTCGCCGCCGGTCCTCTGGAACCGTACGACGCCTACCAGCTCGTCAGCCAGGTCTCCCAGGCGATGGCCGCCGCGCACCGCGAGGGCCTGGCCCATCTGCGGCTCACGCCGGGCGCCGTGCTGCGCACCTCCACCGGCCAGTACCGGATCCGGGGCCTCGCCGTGAACGCGGCGCTGCGCGGCATCACCGTCGACCGCCCGCAGCGCACCGACACCGAGGCGATCGGCGCGCTCCTCTACGCCGCGCTGACCCAGCGGTGGCCGTACGAGAACGACGCCCACGGCCTGTCCGGGCTTCCCAAGGGCATGGGGCTGATCGCCCCCGACCAGGTACGGGCGGGGGTCCACCGGGGCCTGTCCGACCTCGCCATGCGCGCGCTCGTCAACGACGGCGCGACCGCCTCCCGCCAGGAACCCCCCTGCACGACGCCCGACGAACTCGCCAAGGCCGTCGCGGCCATGCCCCGCATCCGCCCGCCGGAGCCCGCCTTCCCTCCCGCGCCGGAGTACCAGCGCACGACCTACCAGCAGGGCACGTACGGCCGTCCGCAGCAGCACCCGAGCGTCGCCGTCACCCAGCCGGTGCTCCCGCCGCCCGCGCCCCTGGAGAGCCGCGCCGGCAAGGTGCTGAAGTGGACCGTCTCCGCGCTGCTGATCGCCGCGCTGGGCCTCGGTAGCTGGCAGGTCGCCGATCGCCTCCTCGACCAGGGCGGCGGCACGAACAGCGGGCCGGGCGCGACGCAGCCGTCCCCCGAGGTTTCGGTGGACGACAAGGCGGCACCCCAGCTGCGCCCCCTGAAGATCGTTGATGCCCGGGAGTTCATGCCGAGGGGCACCGGCATACAGATCGACCAGGTGCAGAACGCGGTCGACGGCGACCCCCAGTCGGCCTGGATCACGCCCGAGTACCACGGCTACGCCAACTTCGGGAACCTGGAGAAGCGCCGGGGCGGCAGCGGACTCGTCATCGACCTCGGCAGCGAGCAGAACGTCTCCGGCATCCGCGTCGGCCTGTACCGGAACGGGCAGACCCTGCAGCTCCGCGCCGGCGGCGAGGCGGCCATGGGCTCCAGCTCCCTGGCGGACTTCCCCCAGCAGCTGGCTCCGCTGAAACGGGCCGACGACGACCTGGACGTGAGGCTGGACAAGCCGGTACGGGCCCGTTACGTCCTGATCCACATCACCGAACTGCCACCGGACGGCTCACCCGGCCGGTTCCGCGGCGGCATTTCCGAGGTCCAGGTCCTGGGCTGACCGATGCCCCGCACGAGGACCGTCGTGCCGTCGGCGCTCGAGCAATCGGAGGGGAAGGCGTATGGGAGCGGGGACAGAGCAGGAACCCAGCGACGCTGACCTGCTCGCGCAGCACGTCGCCGGCGACCCCGACGCCTTCGGTCGGTTGGTGAGGCGCCATCGTGACCGGCTCTGGGCGGTGGCCTTACGCACGCTCGGAGATCGCGAGGAGGCCGCCGACGCCGTCCAGGACGCCCTCGTCTCGGCGTTCCGGGCGGCTCACACCTTCCGGGGGCAGTCCGCCGTCACCACGTGGCTGCACCGCATCACGGTCAACGCCTGCCTGGACCGGGCCCGCAAGACCGCGTCCCGCCGGACGGCTCCTCTGGACGACACGGAACGGTTGGAGCGGTTCCTGGAGCCCCATGAGTCGGCCGAGGCCCCTGCCGAGCGGCACGACCTGCACCGCCAGCTGCTGTCCGCCCTGGCGACGCTTCCCGCCGACCAGCGCGCCGCGCTGGTCCTCGTCGACATGCAGGGGTACGCGGTGGCCGAGGCTGCCGAGATCCTCGGAGTGCCGACGGGGACGGTGAAGAGTCGCTGCGCCCGGGGTCGTGCCCGTCTTGTGCCCTTGCTCACTCATCTGCGCGGTGACCCCGTGGATAACACCGGTACCGACGGGGGAAGGAACCGGACGCCGGGGGCATCCGTCCCACCGGCATCAGAACCAAGGGATCCAGGACCGAACGATCCTGCTGCTGTGAAGGGCGGAGGTGGACGCGCGTGACATCCACGGCCGACACGACTCGGCATCCGGACGTCTCGGAGATCTCCGATCTCACGGAGGGGGTCCTCCCACCGTCCCGCACGGTGGACGTACGCCGCCATCTCGACCGCTGCGACCTCTGTGCCGACGTCCGCAGTTCCCTGGAGGAGATCCGCGGTCTGCTCGGTACGCTGCCGGGCCCGGCCCGTATGCCGGTCGACGTGGCGGAGCGCATCGATGCCGCACTGGCCGCCGAGGCGCTTCTCGACGCCACCACTCCGAACGGCGCCGCACCCGTTTCACGTGAAACCACGCGGAAGGCCGTCGGGGCAGCCCCCGACAGGTCCGGGACGGCCGAGCGCCCCGCAACCGCACCGGCCGGTCGGCCCTCCAGCTCCACGGGGCCTGGACGCGCCCCGGCCCGTCGGCGCCGCTACGCGGTGGTGAGCGCTGTCTGCGGCTTGGCAGCGGTCGGCCTGGGGGTCCTGGTCTTCCAGGCGGCGGTCCCGAACGGCGACGAGTCCGGTGTCGCCTCCGCCGAGAACGCGCCGGTCTCCCACGACCCCCGCTTCTCCGGAACGGTGCTCACGGACAAGGTGCGGTCCCTGCTCATCTCTCGCGAGCGTTCCTACGACACCACGTCGCCGCGTCTCCCGTCGATCCGCGACGCCCAAAAAGACGCCAGCCCGATGGTCGGCACGGCGGATCGGCACCTTCCCATGTGCGTACGGCAGGGACTTGCCCGGAGCGAGCAGCCACTCGCGGTGGAGCGGGGCGAGTACCGAGGGCGGTCCGCCTACCTCGTGGTACTTCCGCACCCCCGTACCGAGACGCAGGTCGACGTCTACGTCATGGACGCTTTCTGTACGACGGCGAAGAACCCTTCCGACGCCGCGGACGTGCTGCTCAAGCAGTCCCAGCCCCGTCCCTGACGGGCACGCCCGAAGCCGCACGGTCCCGCGGGAATGCGCGCCCCTTAGGATCCGTTGGGTGGGGTGAGAGTCTTGACCCGGCCCCCGTAGGCAGTAGGCAGTCTGCAGAGACGAGGAAGAAACCCGTGAGCGACGTCCGAAACGTGATCATCATCGGCTCCGGGCCCGCCGGTTACACGGCAGCGCTCTACACCGCACGCGCGTCGCTGAAGCCGCTGGTCTTCGAGGGCGCCGTCACCTCTGGTGGCGCCCTGATGAACACGACCGACGTGGAGAACTTCCCCGGGTTCCGTGACGGCATCATGGGCCCCGAGCTCATGGACAACATGCGGGCCCAGGCCGAGCGCTTCGGTGCGGAGCTCATTCCGGACGACATCGTCGCCGTCGACCTGTCCGGTGACATCAAGACCGTGACGGACACCGCCGGCACGGTGCACCAGGCCAAGGCGATCATCGTGGCCACCGGATCCCAGCACCGCAAGCTCGGCCTGCCGAACGAGGACGCCCTCTCCGGCCGTGGCGTCTCGTGGTGCGCCACCTGCGACGGGTTCTTCTTCAAGGACCATGACATCGCCGTCGTCGGCGGTGGTGACACGGCGATGGAGGAGGCGACCTTCCTCTCCCGCTTCGCGAAGTCGGTCACGGTGGTGCACCGCCGTGACACCCTGCGTGCCTCCAAGGCGATGCAGGAGCGTGCTTTCGCCGACCCGAAGATCAAGTTCGCCTGGGACAGCGAGGTCGCGGAGATCCACGGCGACCAGAAGCTCAGCGGTCTCACCCTGCGCAACACCAAGTCGGGCGAGACTTCGGAACTGCCGGTGACGGGCCTGTTCATCGCCGTCGGCCACGACCCGCGCACGGAACTGTTCAAGGGCCAGCTGGAGCTGGACGACGAGGGCTACCTGAAGGTGGACGCGCCGTCCACGCGCACCAATGTGAAGGGTGTCTTCGCCGCCGGCGACGTCGTCGACCACACCTACCGCCAGGCCATCACGGCTGCGGGCACGGGCTGCTCCGCCGCGCTGGACGCCGAACGCTTCCTCGCCGCCCTCGCCGACACGGAGAAGCTGGCCGAGCCGGAGAAGACCCCCGCGGTCTGACCTTCGATTCCCACCCACACCCCGCACAGTGAAGGAGGCCACCGTGGCCGACCTCAAGGCAGTGACCGACGCCTCGTTCGAGGAGGCCGTCCTCAAGAGCGAGAAGCCCGTACTGGTGGACTTCTGGGCCGCCTGGTGCGGTCCGTGCCGTCAGATCGCCCCCTCTCTGCAAGCGATCGCCGATGAGTACGGCGACCAGATCGAGGTCGTCAAGCTGAACATCGACGAGAACCCGGAAACCGCCGCGAAGTACGGTGTCATGTCGATCCCGACCCTGAACGTCTACCAGGGTGGCGAGGTCGCCAAGACCATCGTCGGCGCCAAGCCGAAGGCCGCGATCGTCCGCGACCTGGCCGACTTCATCAGTGACGAGGCCACCAAGGCGTGAACCCTGGTTTCACGTGTAACGCCGTTTCACGTGAAACACGAACGGCCCATCCCTCCGGGGATGGGCCGTCGCCGTAGGAGCAGTCAGAGCGGACGCAGCGCCGGCTCCTTCTGGACGGCGCCGAGCAGACGGTCCAGGGCCAGTTCCACGTCCTCCTTCCACGACAGCGTGCTGCGCAGTTCGAGACGCAGCCGCGGGTGGACCGGATGGGGGCGTACGGTCTTGAATCCGACGGACAGCAGGTAGTCGACGGGCAGGACACAGGCCGGTTCCTTCCAGCGGGCGTCCCCAAATGCCTCGATGGCCTTGAACCCGCGACGCAGGAGGTCCTTCGCCACCGTCTGCACCATCACCCGCCCCAGCCCCTGCCCCTGGTAGCCCGGCGTGATCCAGGCGGTCATCAGCTGTACGGCGTCGGGGGACACGGGGCTGGTCGGGAAGGCCGTGGAGCGCGGCACGTAGGCGGGCGGCGCGTACATCACATACCCCACCGGGACCTCGTCCACGTAGACGACGCGGCCACAGGAGCCCCAGTCGAGGAGGACGGCGGAAATCCATGCCTCCTTCTCGAACTCCGGTGTTCCGGCCTTGACGGCGGCCTCGCCGCTGACCGGGTCGAGCTCCCAGAAGACGCAGGTGCGGCAGCGCTTGGGGAGGTCCGGAAGGTTGTCCAAGGTGAGCGGTACGAGCCGACGCCCCATGAAGGTTGTCCCTCACTTCCTTCGCCTGCCACGCCACGGGCGGTGGATGCGCATACCCGAACGCATCGTATCGATTGGGTGATGACTCGCATACGGGAAAAGACCAAAGGGCGAACCTCACTCCGGTGAATTCCAGAGCGAGCCCGCCCTCTGTGCTTGGTCCTACGGCGCAGGTCAGCCTTGGTCGTCCGCGTCCGATGCTCCGGACAGCCCCTTGTCGAGAACCCTTCCCTCACCGGGGGCAAGGGTCCCGAGGATGCGGTTCAAGTCCTCCATTGAGGCGAACTCGACGACGATTTTCCCCTTCTTCTGGCCGAGGTCGACTTTCACCCGGGTCTCGAAGCGGTCCGAGAGCCGCGTGGCGAGTTCGCTCAGCGCAGGAGAGACCCGGGCACCGGCCCGCGGTCCCTTCGCCTTGGCTGCCTTGCGCGGCTCGGAAGCCATCAGCGTGACGATCTCCTCCACCGCTCGGACGGAGAGCCCCTCAGCGACGATGCGATGCGCCAGCTTGTCCTGCTCCTCCGGGTCGTCCACGGACAGGAGGGCACGTGCGTGACCGGCCGACAGCACCCCTGCGGCGACCCGGCGCTGGACCGGAGGCGAGAGCCGGAGCAGACGCAGTGTGTTGGAGACCTGGGGACGTGACCGTCCGATACGGTCCGCCAGCTGGTCGTGCGTGCAGTTGAAGTCCTTCAGTAGCTGGTCGTAGGCGGCCGCCTCTTCCAGCGGATTGAGCTGCGCCCGGTGCAGGTTCTCCAGCAGGGCGTCCAGCAGCAGCTTCTCGTCCTCGGTCTCGCGGACGATCGCCGCGACGCGCTCCAGGCCCGCCTCACGGCAGGCCCGCCAGCGGCGTTCCCCCATGATGAGCTCGTACCGCTCCGGGGCGACCCGGCGGACGACGACCGGCTGGAGCAGGCCCACCTCCTTGATGGAGGTCACCAGTTCGGAGAGGGCGTCCTCGTCGAAGACCTGCCGGGGCTGGCGCGGGTTGGGCGTGATGGAGTCCAGAGGCAGTTCGGCGAAGTGGACGCCGGCCGGCATCTCCACCACGGAACCGCCTTCGGGCTGCTCCGGCAACGCGGCGCCGTTGCCGGAGGATGCCGCCTGGGGCAGAGTCGCCACCTTGGCGGCGGCGACGCCCCGCTCCACGCCCAACGCCGGAATGGCCGTGGGCGACGTGGACGCCGTTCCGACCGAAGTGGCCTGCCTCTCCTGTGGAGCTGCGGGAATCAGTGCGCCGAGCCCACGTCCCAGCCCCCTGCGTCGCTCACTCACTGGATCCCCTCCGACATGCCGTGCTGACTGTGCTGATACTGCTGGCCGCCCGTGTGGGCGTGCTGGGCGTCGTAGTGGACGCCCACCCCCCGAAGGGCGATCTCGCGGGCGGCCTCCAGGTAGGAGAGCGCACCGCTGGAGCCCGGGTCATACGTGAGTACCGTCTGTCCATAGCTCGGGGCCTCCGAGATACGGACCGACCGCGGGATGCTGGTGCGC
The DNA here is from genome assembly GCF_032423885.1 of Streptomyces tamarix. NCBI lineage: Bacteria > Bacillati > Actinomycetota > Actinomycetes > Kitasatosporales > Streptomycetaceae > Streptomyces > Streptomyces tamarix. Next base: position 119,010 of record NZ_JAWCTQ010000006.1, read on the forward strand.
AGCACCTCGTCACCGAAGTGGTTGCGCACCTCCTCCGCGACTTGCGAGGCGAGCCTGGTCCGACCGTCGTACATGGTGAGCAGGATCGTCGACACGTGGAGGCCCGGGTTGAGGTGGCCCCGCACCAGGTCGACGTTGCGCAGGAGCTGTCCCAGCCCTTCCAGCGCGTAGTACTCGCACTGGATGGGGATCAGCACTTCCGCGCCGGCCACCATGGCGTTGACCGTGAGCAGACCGAGCGACGGCGGGCAGTCGATGAGGATGTAGTCCAGCGGCTGCTCGTACGCCTGGATCGCTCGCTGAAGCCGACTCTCCCGCGCCACCAGCGACACCAGCTCGATCTCCGCACCGGCGAGATCGATGGTGGCCGGGGCACAGAAGAGACCTTCGACGTCCCGGACCGGCTGCACCACATCGGAGAGGGGCTTGCTGTCCACGAGGACGTCGTAGATCGAGGGCACCTCGGCGTGGTGGTCGATCCCCAGTGCCGTGGACGCGTTGCCCTGCGGGTCGAGATCGATCACGAGGACGCGTGCGCCGTGCAGTGCCAGGGACGCGGCGAGATTGACCGTCGTGGTGGTCTTCCCCACCCCGCCCTTCTGGTTGGCGACGACCATGATGCGGGTCTGCTCTGGCCGGGGAAGGCCCTCGCCGGCCCGGCCCAGTGCCTGCACGGCCAGCGGGGCGTCAGAGCCCCTGGAGGTGTCATCCAGCGGGGGATGTGTTTCACGTGAAACGTCGTCCCCGGGCAGTTCGGTACGGGGACCGGGGACCGGGTCGGTCATCGGTCCCGCGATGTTGGCGTCGGACCGCAAGGATTCACTCTCCTCGGCTTCAGGCTCGCGATGAACAGAGCCTGCCATGCTTCCGGGGCCGCGAACCAGCGAGGCCCGGCCTTCTGTGGAGGAATCCACTTCTGTGGACAACTCCGTCGCCCCATCGGGGGGCCTATGGCCTCGTGGCGCGGCGGCCACACGGTCGCGGCTGAAGAATCCCTGCAGCAGTGAGCGACGTTTCACGTGAAACACGATGCACGCGCCGCAGGGTCAGAACGTCACGACACTCTGGAACAGGCCGGATGAGAGGTGAAGCACCCGTCAACGGCGGCGTCGCGACGTCCTCGCGGCCTTGGCCCGCTTGGCGGCGAAACGAACACCACCGGGGCTCTCCCCGACCTCGACACGAACCACGGTGGACATCGGGTCGACGATGCCCTCTCCGACGTGCAGCACGGAGGTGCGGACGACCCCCAGCTTGCTGAGGGCGGCGCGGGCGCTCTGGACCTCCTCCTCGGCTGTGTCCCCCTTCAGGGCGAGCATCTCCCCGTAGGGACGCAGCAGGGGCACGCCCCAGCCTGCGAGCCGGTCCAGCGGGGCGACCGCACGGGCCGTGACCACGTGGACAGGGGGAAGCTTGCCCAGCATCTCCTCGGCGCGCCCACGGGCGACGGTCACGTGGTCCAGTCCCAGCAGCTCGACGACCTCCTGGAGGAAGTTCGTCCGGCGGAGCAGGGGCTCCAGCAGCGTGATCTTGAGGTCAGGACGTACGAGCGCGAGCGGGATGCCCGGCAGACCGGCCCCGGAGCCCACGTCGCAGACGGTGACGCCTTCGGGCACCACCTCGGAGAGCACCGCGCAGTTCAGCAGATGCCTCTCCCACAGCCGCGGCACCTCGCGGGGGCCGATGAGGCCGCGCTTGACCCCTGCGTCCGCGAGCAACTCCGCGTACCGGACCGCTTCCGGGAAGAACTCACCGAAGACCGTGTGCGCCTCCTGGGGCGCAGGGGGAAGTTCCTCTGCCTCGGACACGGGAACCGTCCTTCCGTACCGCACTGGGTGGCTGACTATCAGGCTGACAAAGATCGGCCCCGCCTGCGGACAGACGGGGCCGACACGACGAAGGGGTCAGGCGGGGAGCACGACGACGAAGCGCTGCGGCTCCTCGCCCTCGGACTCGCTGCGCAGGCCGGCGGCGGCGACCGCGTCGTGGACGACCTTGCGCTCGAAGGGGGTCATCGGCTCCAGCTTCACGGGCTCACCGGTGTTCTTGGCCTCGACCGCGGCCTTGGCACCCAGCTCGGTCAGCTCGGCACGCTTCTTGGCACGGAAGCCGGCGATGTCCAGCATGAGCCGGCTGCGGTCACCGGTCTCACGGTGCACCGCGAGACGTGTGAGCTCCTGCAGCGCCTCCAGCACCTCACCGTCACGGCCCACGAGCTTCTGCAGGTCGCGGCTGCTCGTGTCGCTGATGATCGAGACCGCGGCGCGGTCTCCCTCGACGTCCATGTCGATGTCGCCGTCGAGGTCGGCGATGTCGAGCAGACCCTCGAGGTAGTCAGCCGCGATCTCACCCTCCTGCTCCAGGCGGGTCAGGGTGTCGCCACCCTCGGCGGCGGACGTGGTGCCTTCCGTCACGGATGGACTCCTTCTACTTCTTCGACGACGGGTGCTTGGGCCGCTGCTGGCCCTTGCGCTGTCCGGACTTGGCTTGACGTGCGGGGGCGGGCTTGCCGGGCTGCTGGGACTGCTCGGGCTGCGCCTGGTCCGCCTTCTCCAGGGAGGTCTTGGCGGTGCCGGGCTGCGCGGTGGCGGCCTGACGCTTCGCCTTCGTCTGGCGCTTGGGCTGCTGGCGGCGCACCGCCGCGGCCTCCGCCTCGGCCTCGACCGGGTCGACCTTCCGCACCGTGCCGTCGGCCTGGGCGGTGAAGCCGGCCTTGGCGAGGCTGCCGATGAAGCGGCGCTCGTTGTCGTTGCGGTCCGGGCCCTTGGCGACGATGGCCTGGAGGACGTTGCGCTTGCGGCGGCCGCGCACCTCGCCGTGCTGGGTGATGCTCTTGAGGAGCCGCTGCAGGTAGTGGTCCTGTGCCTTGCTGCCCGGCGTCGGGTTCTGGTTGATCACGTACATCTGCTGGCCCATGGTCCACACGTTGGTGGTCAGCCAGTAGACGAGGACGCCGACGGGGAAGTTGATGCCCATCACGGCGAACATGATCGGGAAGATGTACATCAGCATCTTCTGCTGCTGCATGTACGGGGTCTTCACCGACAGGTCGACGTTCTTCTGCATCAGCTGACGCTGGGTGAAGAACTGCGACGCCGACATCAGCACGATCATGATCGCGGTGACGATGCGGACATCGGTCAGCGAGGCGTTGAGCGCGTGAACCGTGCCGGGGTCGTCCATGAACTTCGCGGCGATCGGGGCACCGAAGATGTGGGCCTCGCGGGCGCTGTCGACCAGCTGCTGGTTGAGGCTGCCGATCGTGTCACCGGACGAAATCTTGCTGAGCACGTGGTAGAGCGCGAAGAAGAACGGCGACTGCAGGAGGATGGGGAGGCACGAGGAGAGCGGGTTGGTACCCGTCTCCTTGTACAGCTTCATCATCTCTTCCGACTGGCGCTGCCGGTCGTTCTTGTAGCGCTCCTGGATGGCCTTCATCTTCGGCTGGAGCGCCTGCATGTTCCGCATCGACTTGATCTGCTTCACGAAGAGCGGGATCAGGCAGATGCGGATGACGATCACCAGGGACACGATGGACAGACCCCAGGCCCACCCCGTGTCGGGCCCGAAGATCGCACCGTACAGCTTGTGGAACTGGACGATGATCCACGAGACAGGTCCGGTGATGAAGCTGAACAGATTTCCAATCGTGTCCACTAATCAGGCTCCTTGAGCATGGGGCGAGGTCTCGGCGGCCGGGCTCGTCCCGTCGGAACGCCCGCCCTTGTCGCCGCGCAGCCGTGCGCGCAGCAGTTCGTGCCAACGGGGGCGCTTGCGCGGCGGCACGTGGTCCACTCCGCCGGGCGACCAGGGGTTGCAGCGCAGGATGCGCCAGGCGGTGAGGGCCGTGCCCTTGACGGCACCGTGCCGGTCGATTGCGGTGTACCCGTAGTGGGAACACGACGGGTAGTACCTGCAGACGGGGCCCAGCAGTGGGCTGATCGTCCACTGGTAGAGCTTGATCAGGGCCAGCAGCGGGTACTTCATCGCGCGCCCCCTCCCAGGAGCCGCTGCAGGGCGGCGTCCAGGTCTCGGGCCAGCTGTGCATGGTCGGCGTCACCCGCGCCGGGCAGCGCTCGTACTACCACCAGGCTACCGGGGGGCAGCACGGCGAGCCGCTCCCGCATCAGGTGCCGCAGTCTGCGCTTCACCTGGTTGCGGACGACCGCCCCGCCGACGGCCTTGCTGACGACGAAACCCGCACGCGTCGGGGGAGCGCTCTCCCCAGGCGCGTGCGGGTCCGTTGCACCGCTGCGTAGATGGACGACGAGGCTCGGGCGGCCTGCCCGGCGTCCTCGCCGTACCGCGGTCGCGAAGTCCTCGCGCCGCCTCAGCCGATTCTCGGAAGGCAGCACGTCATGACCTGACCGCGATCAGGCGGACAGACGGGCGCGACCCTTGCTGCGGCGGGACGCGAGAATCGCGCGGCCGGCGCGCGTACGCATGCGCAGGCGGAAGCCGTGGGTCTTGGCGCGACGACGGTTGTTCGGCTGGAAGGTGCGCTTGCTCACTCGGGGGCTCCAGAAATGATTCGTGGGGTGGCGGGGTATCGCTTGGCTGTCACCGTGCGCCCACGAGTAGCTCGCAATACGCCCGAGTGCACCGCTACACGATCACGTGATGTGATCTTTGCCCATCGGAGGCAGGCGGCAGCAGCCATCGACAACTCGACCTGGTTACGGTACGCGCGGCTACGCCATCCGGTCAAACCGGCGGCATGGCGGGACACACTATGCACAGGCTGTGGACAACAACTTGAACCACGCGAGCTGCCACGACTACCGTGACTGGACTCGGATTCCTTTCCTGCCTGTCCTTCCCATCCCGTCCCGAGAAGCACACATTCGCGGGACCTGTGAGAGAGCGTGCCCCGTGGCTGATGTACCTGCTGATCTTGCCGCAGTGTGGCCACGAGTGCTGGAGCAGCTCCTCGGCGAGGGGCAGCAGGGCATCGAGCCGAAGGACAAACAGTGGATCGAGCGGTGCCAGCCGCTCGCGCTGGTGGCCGACACCGCCCTCCTCGCCGTCCCCAACGAATGGGGCAAGCGCGTCCTGGAGGGCCGGCTGGCCCCGCTGATCAGCGACACGCTCAGCCGTGAGTGCGGCCGCCCGATCCGGATCGCGATCACCGTCGACGACTCCGTCGGCGACCAGTCCCCGCCGCCGGCCGCCCCGGAGCGGCACCAGCCGGAGCGCCCGCGCTACGAGGAGCGCGGCCAGGGCTACGAGGAGCGCGGTCAGGGCGAGCCGTACGACGCGTACGGGCGGCCCGTGGCGGACGACGGGCTGCCGTCCGTGCGCCCCGCCTACCCCGACTACCAGCAGCAGCGCCCGGAGCCCGGCGCGTGGCCGCGCACCCAGGAGGAGCTGCCCTGGCAGCAGCCGCGCCTGGGCGGCTTCCAGGACCGCGACCCGTACGCGACGGCCCGCCCGCAGCAGCCGCATCACGACTACGGCGCCCCGCAGGGCTCCGAGCACGGCGGGTACGACTCCCCGCGCGCGGAGCGGCGGGAGCTGCCCGACGCGCAGGACCGGCGCCGGCCGGGCGGCCCCGCGGGCCCCGCGGGCTCCGGTGGTCCGGAGGCCCGGGGCGGGGCGGGCGGCCGTGGTGCACCGGGTCCCGGTCCGATGGCCGGCCCCGGGTCCATGGGCGGGGCGGGCGGGCTGGGCCAGGGCGGCTCCGGCGGTACGGGCGGCCCGGGGGAGCAGCACGCGCGGCTGAACCCGAAGTACCTGTTCGACACGTTCGTCATCGGCTCGTCCAACCGGTTCGCCCACGCGGCGGCGGTCGCGGTCGCCGAGGCGCCGGCCAAGGCGTACAACCCCCTCTTCATCTACGGCGAGTCGGGGCTCGGCAAAACCCACCTGCTGCACGCGATCGGTCACTACGCGCGCAGCCTCTACCCGGGGACGCGGGTGCGGTACGTGAGCTCGGAGGAGTTCACCAACGAGTTCATCAACTCCATCCGCGACGGCAAGGGCGACACGTTCCGCAAGCGCTACCGCGACGTGGACATCCTGCTCGTGGACGACATCCAGTTCCTGGCGAGCAAGGAGTCGACACAGGAGGAGTTCTTCCACACCTTCAACACGCTCCACAACGCCAACAAGCAGATCGTGCTGTCCTCCGACCGGCCGCCCAAGCAGCTGATGACGCTGGAGGACCGGCTGCGGAACCGCTTCGAGTGGGGCCTCACCACGGACGTCCAGCCGCCGGAGCTGGAGACGCGCATCGCGATCCTCCGGAAGAAGGCGGTCCAGGAGCAGCTGAACGCCCCGCCGGAGGTGCTGGAGTTCATCGCGTCGCGGATCTCCCGGAACATCCGCGAGCTGGAGGGCGCGCTGATCCGGGTGACGGCGTTCGCGAGCCTCAACCGCCAGCCGGTGGACCTGGTGCTCACCGAGAGCGTGCTGAAGGACCTGATCCCGGGCGGCGAGGACACCGCGCCGGAGATCACCGCGGGCGCGATCATGGCGGCGACGGCGGACTACTTCGGGCTGACGGTCGAGGACCTGTGCGGCTCGTCGCGCAGCAGGGTGCTGGTGACGGCCCGGCAGATCGCGATGTACCTGTGCCGGGAGCTGACCGACCTGTCGCTGCCGAAGATCGGCGCGCAGTTCGGCGGGCGGGACCACACGACGGTCATGCACGCGGACCGGAAGATCCGCGCGCTGATGGCGGAGCGGCGCTCCATCTACAACCAGGTGACCGAGCTGACGAACCGCATCAAGAACGGCTGACGGCGCGCGGTGCGGCGCTTCGCGGGCGTCCCGGGACGGGTTTCCGGGGCGCCCTTCGCCGTCTTCGGAGGCCGTCCGGTCCGGTTCGGGCCGGGCCGAACCGGTTCTGCGGGCGCCCACGGGCGGGCAGCGGCAGCGGGGCCGTTCGAATAGCTGCGTCGGTCACGCCGTTCTCCACAGATTTGGAGACGGCCTCCCGTCCACAGGCTGGGGACTGAGAAGTTATCCGATCCTTGTCCACAGCAGGGGTGTATGGGTCGTCGTACGCCCAGGTCAGAGGCGTGTGGATTTGTGGTCGAACGTTATCCACAGCTTGTGGAAAGTAAGTTTGTCCACAGGCTGTGATCGGAGTTGTCCACCAGCAGCCCACAGGCTCAAGGGCACGGTCCACAGCTTCTCCACACCGCTGTCCACTGTTCGGCAACGAAACACCCCCAGTCACCGTGACGAGTGAAAGCGGTCACACCAAGAAGCCGGATTGGGCTGTGGGGAACCTGGGTAAAACTGGGGACGGCTCTGGGGAGAAGTCCGCCCTGCCTGTGCATCGGGTGTGCAGAACTTCGCCGCGTCCACAGCGGACCCCGGTTGTCCACCGCTGCCACCCACAGGACCGGTGGACAAAATCTGGGCTGTGACCTGCGTGGACGGGGTTATCCACGGTTTCCACAAGCCCTACTACTACTCCCACACAGAGTTAGCTGGGATTTCGCTTGGAAGCGGGGCCTGTGCACAACTCGGCGCCGACGCTCCGACCGCGGCCCGTCCCGACTTGACCCCGAGCCGCGCCGAGTGTCGGCGGCGTACGTCAGACTGGTCCCCGGCATTCCGACGCAACCGCTGCGGCGGTGGACGGACCGGATGCCGGACGAGGAAGGCCAGCAGGGCGAGCCAGCAACAGCAGGAGGCGGCTTACGGTGAAGATCCGGGTGGAGCGCGATGTACTCGCGGAGGCGGTGGCCTGGGTGGCCCGCAGCCTCCCGGCCCGTCCGCCCGCGCCCGTGCTCGCGGGCCTTCTGCTGAGGGCCGAGGACGGTGCGCTGAGCTTCTCCAGCTTCGACTACGAGGTCTCCGCGCGGGTCTCGGTCGAGGCCGAGGTCGAGGAGGACGGCACGGTCCTGGTGTCCGGGCGGCTGCTCGCCGACATCTGTCGCGCCCTCCCCAACCGGCCGGTGGAGATTTCCACAGACGGTGTACGGGCGACGGTGCTCTGCGGCTCGTCCCGCTTCACCCTCCACACCCTTCCTGTGGAGGAGTATCCGGCGCTGCCGCAGATGCCGACCGCCACCGGCACGGTGCCCGGCGAGGTCTTCGCCTCCGCCGCCGCGCAGGTCGCCATCGCCGCGGGCCGCGACGACACGCTGCCCGTCCTCACGGGTGTGCGCATCGAGATCGAGGGCGACCGGGTCACCCTGGCCTCCACCGACCGCTACCGCTTCGCGGTCCGCGAGTTCCTGTGGAAGCCGGAGTCCCCGGACGCCTCGGCCGTCGCCCTGGTGCCCGCCAAGACGCTGCTGGACACGGCCAAGGCGCTGACCAGCGGCGACACGGTGACGCTGGCGCTGGCCGGCTCCGGTGCCGGCGAGGGCCTGATCGGTTTCGAGGGCGCCGGGCGCCGCACCACCACGCGCCTGCTCGAAGGCGACCTGCCGAAGTACCGGACGCTGTTCCCGACGGAGTTCAACTCGGTCGCGACGATCGAGACGGCTCCGTTCGTGGAGGCCGTGAAGCGCGTGGCGCTGGTCGCCGAGCGGAACACCCCGGTGCGGCTCAGCTTCGAGCAGGGCGTGCTCATCCTCGAGGCGGGTTCCAGCGACGACGCACAGGCTGTGGAGCGCGTCGACGCGCAGCTGGACGGCGACGACATCTCGATCGCCTTCAACCCGACGTTCCTGCTCGACGGCCTCAGCGCCATCGACGCGCCGGTCGCCCAGCTCTCCTTCACCACGTCCACCAAGCCCGCGCTGCTGAGCGGCAAGCCGGCCGTGGACGCGGAGGCGGACGAGGCGTACAAGTACCTGATCATGCCGGTTCGGCTCAGTGGCTGACTGAGCGGCTGACCCCACAGGTGTGCACCCGTGTCCGGGCGTAGTCTCGGACACGGGTACGAACCGCACACAACGCGTAAGGAAGATCTGATGGAGCTCGGTCTCATCGGCCTCGGCAAGATGGGCGGCAACATGCGCGAGCGCATCCGCCGCGCGGGCCACACCGTCGTCGGGTACGACCGCAACCCCGACCTCGCCGATGTCCACAGCCTCGAGGAGCTCGTGGGCAGGCTGAAGGGCCCGCGCGTCGTGTGGGTCATGGTCCCGGCCGGCGAGGCCACGCAGTCCACCATCGACCAGCTGGCCGAGCTGCTCTCCCCGGGCGACGTCGTCGTCGACGGCGGCAACTCCCGCTGGACGGACGACGAGAAGCACGCCGAGGAGCTGGCCGCCAAGGGCATCGGCTTCGTCGACTGCGGCGTCTCCGGCGGTGTGTGGGGCCTGGAGAACGGCTACGCGCTCATGTACGGCGGTGACGCCGAGCACGTCGCGAAGGTCCAGCCGGTCTTCGACGCGCTGAAGCCGGAGGGCGAGTTCGGCTCCGTCCACGCGGGCAAGGTCGGTGCCGGCCACTTCGCGAAGATGGTCCACAACGGCATCGAGTACGCGATGATGCAGGCCTTCGCCGAGGGCTGGGAGCTGCTGGAGGCCGTGGACTCCGTCACGGACGTCCGCGAGGTCTTCCGCTCCTGGCAGGAGGGCACGGTCATCCGCTCCTGGCTGCTGGACCTGGCCGTCCGCGCGCTCGACGACGACGAGCACCTGGAGAAGCTGCGGGGCTACGCCGCGGACTCCGGCGAGGGCCGCTGGACGGTCGAGGCCGCCATCGACAACGCGGTGCCGCTGCCCGCGATCACCGCGTCGCTGTTCGCGCGGTTCGCGTCGCGCCAGGACGACTCGCCGCAGATGAAGATGATCGCCGCCCTGCGCAACCAGTTCGGCGGACACGCGGTCGAGAACAAGTAACACGCACAGCCGGGAGAGGTCGGCGCACACCATGCACGTCACGCATCTGTCGCTGGCCGACTTCCGTTCGTACGCCCGGGCCGAGGTTCCTCTCGACCCGGGCGTCAGCGTCTTCGTGGGCGCCAACGGGCAGGGCAAGACGAACCTGGTCGAGGCGGTCGGCTACCTCGCGACGCTCGGCAGCCACCGGGTGTCCTCCGACACCCCCCTCGTCCGGATGGGCGCCGAGCGCGCCGTGATCCGGGCGGCCGTCCGGCAGGGCGAGCGGCAGCAGCTCGTCGAGCTGGAGCTCAACCCCGGGAAGGCCAACCGCGCCCGCGTCAACAGGTCCTCGCAGGTCAGACCGCGCGACGTACTGGGGATCATACGGACCGTGCTGTTCGCGCCCGAGGACCTCGCCCTGGTGAAGGGCGACCCCGGCGAGCGGCGGCGGTTCCTCGACGAGCTGATCACCGCCCGGTCGCCGCGCATGGCCGGCGTGCGGTCCGACTACGACCGGGTCCTCAAGCAGCGCAACACCCTCCTGAAGACCGCCGCCATGGCCCGGCGGCACGGTGGCCGTTCCCTGGACCTGTCCACCCTCGACGTGTGGGACCAGCACCTCGCGCGGGTCGGCGCCGAACTGCTCGCGCAGCGGCTCGACCTCGTCGCCGCGCTCCAGCCGCTCGCCGTCAAGGCGTACGAGCAGTTGGCCCCCGGCGGTGGCCCCGTCGCCCTGGAGTACCGCGGCTCGGCGGGCGGCGACGTCCACGGGCCGGCCGGCCGCGAGGAGCTGTTCGAGCGGCTGATCGCCGCGCTCGCCGACGTGCGCAAGCAGGAGATCGAGCGCGGGGTCACCCTCGTCGGGCCGCACCGCGACGACCTCGGGCTGCTGCTGGGGCGGATGCCGGCGAAGGGGTACGCCAGTCACGGCGAGTCCTGGTCGTACGCGCTCGCGCTGCGGCTGGCCTCGTACGACCTGCTGCGCGGGGAGGGCAACGAGCCCGTCCTCGTGCTGGACGACGTCTTCGCCGAGCTGGACGCGAGGCGGCGGGAGCGGCTGGCGGAGCTGGTCGCGCCGGGCGAGCAGGTGCTGGTGACGGCGGCGGTCGGCGACGACGTGCCGGGGGTGCTGGCGGGTACGCGGTACGCGGTGTCGGAGGGGGCGGTGGAGCGCGTATGAGCACGCAGTCGCAGGCGCCGCGGCCGGCGGGCCCGACGCAGGCCCCGGTTCCCGAGCCGTCCGGCGTCGACCTCGCGCGCGTGGCGCTGCGCGCGGCCAAGGAGCAGGCGAAGGCGCGGGGCGCCGCGGCCCAGCAGAAGAAGCAGGCGCGGCGCGGCGGCGGCCTGCGCTCCGGGGCGCGCGCCGACGGGCGCGACCCGCTGCCGCTGGGCGCGGCGATCAACCGGTTGATCACGGAGCGCGGCTGGGAGGCGCCCGCGGCGGTCGGCGGCGTCATGGGGCGGTGGCCGCAGATCGTGGGCGAGGACCTGGCGAAGCACTGCGTGCCGCTGCGGTACGACGAGGACCCCGACGAGCGCGTCCTCACCGTCCAGTGCGACTCCACGGCGTGGGCGACGCAACTGCGGCTGCTCGCGCCCCGGCTGGTGGCCCGGCTGAACGAGGACCTGGGGCACGGGACGGTGCGCCACATCCGCGTCCTCGGGCCCGGCGGACCGCGCCGCGGGTACGGCCCGCTGCGGGCGCCCGGCAGCACCGGGGCCGGCGACACCTACGGCTGACGGTCCTGCCGGAGGGACAGGAACCGGCCATTTCAGGGTCCGGGCCGGCCGGGAGCGGAGCGGGACCGGGCGTCCGGCGGCGCCTGCGCGCGCCCCGGGCGGCCACCGGGCCTCCCACGGGCCGGCCGAGGACGGCGAACCAGGCCGTGACCTGCCGCGCGGGGGACGGCGGCGGGGTCCTCGGAGCGCTTCGGAAGAGGGGGTTCCGGGGGCGGTGACGGCGGTTGCGGGTGGTTGACAGGCCGAAGCGCTGAGTGCCCGCGTGAGCCTCTTGGAGCCCCGTCCCACATATGGGGAGTCGGCGGGCGCCGGTTCAGAGCGGCACATGCGGACCCAGGTACCGGCAAACCCCCATGAGTGTCAGCGCTACCGGTAGACTGGTAAGCAATCCCGCCCACTGCGGAACATGTCGAACGACGCAGCCACTCCGGGGCCTCCCGGGAGGTGGCTCGCGCTGTGCCAGAAAGGGCGCTTCGTGGCCGATTCCGGCAACCCCAACGAGAACATTCCGTCCACTCCTGCCGGCGAGAGCGGCGCGGCCCCGGCGTCGGGCTCCCCCGCGTACGACGCCAGCGCGATCACCGTCCTCGAGGGTCTGGACGCGGTCCGCAAGCGGCCCGGCATGTACATCGGCTCGACCGGTGAGCGTGGACTCCACCACATGGTGCAGGAGGTCGTCGACAACTCCGTCGACGAGGCCCTGGCCGGCCATGCGGACACCATCGACGTCACGATCCTGGAGGACGGCGGCGTCCGCGTCGTCGACAACGGCCGCGGCATCCCGGTGGGCATCGTCCCCTCCGAGGGCAAGCCCGCCGTCGAGGTCGTGCTGACCGTGCTGCACGCGGGCGGCAAGTTCGGCGGCGGCGGCTACGCGGTCTCCGGCGGTCTGCACGGCGTGGGCGTCTCCGTGGTCAACGCGCTGTCGACGCGGGTCTCCGTCGAGGTCAAGACCGACGGCCACCGCTGGACGCAGGACTACAAGCTGGGTGTCCCCACCGCGCCCCTCGCCAAGCACGAGGCCACCGAGGAGACCGGTACGTCGGTCACCTTCTGGGCCGACCCGGACATCTTCGAGACCACCGACTACTCCTTCGAGACGCTGTCGCGCCGCTTCCAGGAGATGGCGTTCCTCAACAAGGGCCTGACGATCACGCTCACCGACGAGCGCGAGTCGGCCAGGGCGACGATGAACGCCGACGACGCCGACGCCTCTGCCGAGGCGGTGGAGGAGCAGCCGGCGCGCACGGTGACGTACTACTACGAAGGCGGCATCGTCGACTTCGTCAAGTACCTCAACTCCCGCAAGGGCGAGCTGATCCACCCCACGGTCATCGCGGTGGAGGCCGAGGACAAGGAGCGGATGCTCTCGGTCGAGATCGCGATGCAGTGGAACTCGCAGTACACGGAGGGCGTGTACTCGTTCGCGAACACGATCCACACCCATGAGGGCGGTACGCACGAGGAGGGCTTCCGCGCGGCGCTCACCGGTCTCGTCAACCGCTACGCGCGCGACAAGAAGCTGCTGCGGGAGAAGGACGACAACCTCACGGGCGAGGACATCCGCGAGGGCCTGACCGCGATCATCTCGGTCAAGCTCGGCGAGCCCCAGTTCGAGGGCCAGACCAAGACCAAGCTGGGCAACACGGAGGCGAAGACCTTCGTGCAGAAGGTCGTCCACGAGCACCTGTCGGACTGGTTCGACCGGAACCCGAACGAGGCGGCGGACATCGTCCGCAAGGCCATCCAGGCCGCCACCGCGCGCGTGGCCGCCCGCAAGGCGCGGGACCTGACGCGCCGGAAGGGCCTGCTGGAGTCGGCGTCCCTGCCGGGCAAGCTGTCCGACTGCCAGTCGAACGACCCGACCAAGTGCGAGATCTTCATCGTCGAGGGCGACTCCGCCGGCGGCTCCGCCAAGTCCGGCCGCAACCCGATGTACCAGGCCATCCTGCCGATCCGCGGCAAGATCCTGAACGTCGAGAAGGCGCGGATCGACAAGATCCTGCAGAACACCGAGGTCCAGGCGCTGATCTCGGCCTTCGGCACCGGGGTCCACGAGGACTTCGACATCGAGAAGCTCCGCTACCACAAGATCATTCTCATGGCGGACGCCGACGTCGACGGCCAGCACATCAACACGCTGCTGCTGACCTTCCTCTTCCGCTTCATGCGACCGCTGGTCGAGGCCGGCCACGTCTACCTCTCCCGCCCCCCGCTGTACAAGATCAAGTGGGGCCGGGACGACTTCGAGTACGCCTACTCGGACCGCGAGCGCGACGCGCTCGTCGAGCTCGGCAAGCAGAACGGCAAGCGGATCCGCGAGGACTCCATCCAGCGCTTCAAGGGCCTGGGCGAGATGAACGCCGAGGAGCTGCGCATCACCACCATGGACCAGGACCACCGGGTGCTCGGCCAGGTCACGCTGGACGACGCGGCCCAGGCCGACGACCTGTTCTCGGTGCTGATGGGCGAGGACGTGGAGGCGCGGCGCTCGTTCATCCAGCGCAATGCCAAGGACGTCCGCTTCCTCGACATCTGAGTCGGTCTCAGCTGACCGTACGAAAGGACTGAAGACCAGCAATGGCCGACGAGAACACCCCCGCCGCCGTGACGCCCGAAGAGGAGCCCGCCACCCCCGGTGTGGGCCTGCGCGTCGAGCCCGTCGGGCTCGAAACCGAGATGCAGCGCTCGTACCTCGACTACGCGATGTCCGTCATCGTGTCGCGCGCGCTGCCCGACGTGCGGGACGGCCTCAAGCCCGTCCACCGGCGCGTCCTGTACGCCATGTACGACGGCGGCTACCGGCCCGAGAAGGGCTTCTACAAGTGCGCCCGCGTCGTCGGCGACGTCATGGGCACGTACCACCCGCACGGCGACACCTCCATCTACGACGCCCTGGTCCGCCTGGCCCAGCCGTGGTCGATGCGCATGCCGCTGGTGGACTCCAACGGGAACTTCGGCTCGCCGGGCAACGACCCGGCCGCCGCCATGCGCTACACCGAGTGCAAGATGGCGCCGCTGTCCATGGAGATGCTCCGGGACATCGACGAGGAGACCGTCGACTTCCAGGACAACTACGACGGCCGCAACCAGGAGCCGACGGTCCTCCCGTCACGCTTCCCGAACCTGCTGGTCAACGGCTCGGCCGGAATCGCGGTCGGCATGGCGACCAACATCCCGCCGCACAACCTGCGCGAGGTCGCGGCCGGTGCCCAGTGGGCGCTGGAACACCCGGAGGCCAGCCACGAGGAGCTCCTGGACGCGCTGATCGAGCGCATCAAGGGCCCCGACTTCCCGACCGGCGCCCTCGTCGTCGGCCGCAAGGGCATCGAGGAGGCGTACCGCACGGGCCGCGGCTCGATCACGATGCGCGCGGTCGTCGAGGTCGAGGAGATCCAGAACCGGCAGTGCCTGGTCGTCACCGAGCTGCCGTACCAGGTCAACCCGGACAACCTCGCGCAGAAGATCGCCGACCTGGTGAAGGACGGCAAGATCGGCGGCATCGCGGACGTCCGCGACGAGACCAGCTCCCGCACGGGCCAGCGGCTCGTCATCGTCCTCAAGCGGGACGCGGTCGCCAAGGTCGTCCTCAACAACCTCTACAAGCACACCGACCTCCAGACGAACTTCGGCGCGAACATGCTCGCGCTGGTCGACGGCGTGCCGCGCACGCTCTCGCTGGACGCGTTCATCCGCCACTGGGTGACGCACCAGATCGAGGTCATCGTCCGCCGTACGCGCTTCCGGCTGCGCAAGGCCGAGGAGCGGGCGCACATCCTGCGCGGTCTGCTCAAGGCGCTCGACGCGATCGACGAGGTCATCGCCCTGATCCGGCGCAGCGACACGGTGGAGGTCGCGCGCGAGGGCCTGATGGACCTGCTCCGGATCGACGAGATCCAGGCCAACGCCATCCTGGAGATGCAGCTGCGCCGCCTGGCCGCCCTGGAGCGCCAGAAGATCGTCGCGGAGCACGACGAGCTCCAGGCGAAGATCAACGACTACAACGGCATCCTCGCCTCCGAGCCCCGCCAGCGGCAGATCGTCAGCGAGGAGCTGGCGCAGCTGGTGGAGAAGTTCGGCGACGACCGCCGTACGCAGCTCGTGCCGTTCGACGGCGACATGTCCATGGAGGACCTGATCGCCGAGGAGGACATCGTCGTCACCATCACGCGCGGCGGCTACGTGAAGCGGACGAAGACCGACGACTACCGGTCGCAGAAGCGCGGCGGCAAGGGCGTGCGCGGCACGAAGCTGAAGGAAGACGACATCGTCGACCACTTCTTCGTCTCCACCACCCACCACTGGCTGCTGTTCTTCACCAACAAGGGCCGCGTCTACCGCGCCAAGGCGTACGAGCTGCCCGACGCCGGCCGGGACGCCCGCGGCCAGCACGTCGCCAACCTGCTGGCCTTCCAGCCGGACGAGCAGATCGCCGAGATCCTCGCGATCCGCGACTACGAGGCGGCGCCCTACCTGGTCCTCGCGACCAAGGCGGGCCTGGTGAAGAAGACCCCGCTCAAGGACTACGACTCCCCCCGCTCGGGCGGCGTCATCGCCATCAACCTGCGCGAGCGGGAGGACGGCAGCGACGACGAGCTGATCGGCGCCGAGCTGGCCTCCGCCGAGGACGACCTGCTGCTCATCAGCAAGAAGGCCCAGTCCATCCGCTTCACCGCGACGGACGACGCGCTGCGCCCGATGGGCCGGGCCACGTCCGGGGTGAAGGGCATGAGCTTCCGCGAGGGCGACGAGCTCCTCTCGATGAACGTCGTCCGCCCCGGTACGTTCGTCTTCACGGCGACGGACGGCGGTTACGCCAAGCGGACGGCCGTCGACGAGTACCGCGTCCAGGGTCGTGGCGGCCTCGGCATCAAGGCTGCGAAGATCGTGGAAGACCGCGGTTCGCTCGTCGGCGCCCTGGTGGTCGAGGAAGGTGACGAGATCCTCGCCATCACGCTGTCCGGTGGTGTGATTCGCACGCGCGTCAACGAAGTCAGGGAGACCGGCCGTGACACCATGGGCGTCCAGCTGATCAACCTGGGCAAGCGCGATGCCGTCGTGGGCATCGCGCGCAACGCCGAGGCCGGCGCCGAGGCCGAAGAGGTCGACCAGACCGACGCGGTCGACGGCGCGGACGTGGAAGAGACCGAGGCCGCCGTCGGTACCGGCGCCGCGGTCGAGGCAGCCGAGGGCACGGAGTCCTCGGCCGGGGAGCACGAGGAGTAAAGCGTGAGCGGAGCCACGGGCGCCGGTTCGGCCGGCTCGGCCGCTTCGGGAAAGAACGGTGCCCGTGGCCCTGCCACGGAAACCCAGGGGGTTGCGGTGACCGACACCCGGGGGCCGAAGCCCCCGTACGAGACGTACGACGACGGCCCGCTGCCCGGTGAGCGGCCGTCCGCCCAGCAGACGGCCCAGCCGTACCGCCCGCCGCAGGCGTACGGGGCGCAGGACGCCCTCGGGGGCGTCCAGGACGGCACGGCGCGCCGGCCCCGTACGGGCGCCAAGACGACGCCGCGGACGCGCAAGGCGCGGCTGCGGGTGGCCAAGGCCGACCCGTGGTCGGTGATGAAGGTCAGCTTCCTGCTCTCCATCGCGCTGGGCATCTGCACGGTCGTCGCGGCGGCCGTGCTGTGGATGGTCATGGACGCGATGGGCGTCTTCTCGACGGTCGGCGCGACGATCAGCGACGCGACCGGCTCCACGGAGAGCAACGGGTTCGACCTGCAGGCGTTCCTGTCGCTCCCGCGCGTCCTCGTCTTCACGTCGGTGATCGCCGTGATCGACGTCGTGCTCGCCACGGCGCTGGCCACGTTGGGCGCCTTCGTCTACAACCTGGCGGCCGGTTTCGTGGGCGGCGTGGAGCTGACACTCGCGGAAGACGAGTAGCGATTTTGGCTGGAGCCGCCCTGTGCGCTAATCTTCAGAGGTCAGCGCGCAGCGCGGAGGGGCTATAGCTCAGTTGGTTAGAGCGCATCCCTGATAAGGATGAGGCCACAGGTTCAAATCCTGTTAGCCCCACCAGTGCAAAGACCCCCGGCCGGTTTCGGTCGGGGGTCTTTGACATCTACGGGTGACATCAGCCGATGAGTGGATCTTCCAGCAGCTCCGCGAGCATCGCCACGGCTTCCCGCTCCCCGTCGCCCACCACATGGGTGTAGACGTCCATCGTCATGCTGATCTGGCTGTGCCGGAGGATCGCCTGTGCGACCTTGGGGTGCACCTTCAGGAAGGCGAGCAGCGTGCCGCAGGTGTGCCGGGCGAGGCGGACCGTGATCCGGCGTACACCCGACCGGGTCACCAGGCGGTCAAAGGTCCGGGAGAAGCCCACCGGGTCGGTCAGCCCGCCATGCTCGGACGAGAAGATCACGTCATGGTCGGGCTTCTGCGCCCAGGTGTCACCCGCGATCCTGCGCTCCAGTTCCTGGAGCTCCCGACGCTCCTCCAGGGCACGCGCGCAGAACTCCGGCAGGGGAAGCACGGCCTGTGAGGACTCCGTCTTCAGGTCCTTGAGCACCAGGCCCACGCCCTTCTCCCGCTGCACCTGTTTGACCGGGGTGAACTGGCGATTCTCGAAGTCGATGTCCTGCCAGCGGAGGCCGAGCACCTCACTCCGCCGCAGCCCGAGGACGAGCACCAGGACGCCGGCCGCGTAGAAGCGGTGCGCCCGAGCCGACCGCAGGAAGGTGATCGCCTCCCGCGCGTCCCACGGCTTGGCCTTGTCCTTGCTGACCTTGGGCATGTCGACCAGCAGCGCGACGTTCCGTGTCAGCAGTTCCTCACGGATGGCGCGGTTGAGCGCGTTCCGGAGGATGCGCAGCACCTCGAAGCGGGTAGCGGCACCGACCTCCTCACGCTTCAGCGTGGCCATGAACGCGCGAACCTGCGCAGGCGTGAGCTTGACCAAGGGCTTCTTGCCGAGGTGAGGCACCAGGTAGAGCCGTACCTTCGACTCGTACTTGGCGTAGGTGTTGTGCTCGCGCTCCGGCTCCACGATGTGCTCAAGCCAGTAGGCCAGCCACTCACCGAGGGTCCACGAGCGGGAGGGCACGGGGATGCCGTTGCGCTCCTGGTCCTGGAGCTTGCCCAGCTTCTCGGCGGCTTCGTCGTACGTTGCCCCGTAGACGAACTTCCGGACGCGGTGGCCGTCCGTGTTGGTGACGTAGGCGGCGCCCTGATAGCGGCCGTCCTTCCGCTTGGTGATCGTTCCCCCACCGTTGGGGCGACGCTTCGCCATCAGGCAGCCTCCTCGTACTGGAGCCGCGAAGCGAGGTACTGCCGCAGGCCCTCCACCGGAATGCGTCGGCTGCGCCCGATGGTCAGCGAGGGCAGCCGGTGCGTGCGGATCAGGTCGTAGACGGCCGTGCGGCCGATCTTGAGCCGGGTCATGACTTCCGGGACGGTCAGCAGTTCGTCAGGCATTCCAGTCCCCCATGTCGTCGTGGTCGGGAAGGTCGGTCAGGGCTTCGCGGGCGGTTTCGCGGTTGGTGTGGATGTCGCGGGCGATGGTGGCGGCGAGCCAGGATTCACCGGGGCTGTGGCCGTGTCCGGCGTAGGTCCAGTGGGCGAGCACGAGCGTGGAGCCCTCCGGGTCGTCGTCGGGGTCGGGTAGGCCGCGTTCGCGGCGTTCTTGGGCGGCGCGGTAGTCGGCGCGGACCTGCCGTAGGGCGGTGAGGGTGGTGGAGTAGGCGCGGGATTTGGTGGAGAAGTGGCCGCGGAAGCCGAGCATGTGCGCCCACCGGGCCAGCAGCCGATCCGGATAGGCGTCGTCCAGGTCCCGGCAGGCTTCGATCAGGCGCCGGGTGTGGGTGGGCAGGGGCAGCTTGTCGAGTTCGGCCAGCTCCCCGATGCGGCGGTCGATGGTGCCGGTGGTCTCGGCGGCCTTGGTGGCGTACTTCGCCACGTACGCGGCAACCGCCTGTTCGGTCAGCTCCTCATGGCCGAGGGCGCCGATGGGCTGCACGTCGACCTGGTCGCCCCAGCGCAGGTCTCGGGCGGGGAAGTCCCCGGATGCGGCCACCGGCACGGTGACCCGTTGTGCGGCGGCGCGGATCGCGGCGTCGAGGAGTGCGACCGTCGCCCAGGCTGGCGGAGAGGTGAAGGGGCCGTCCGGGCCGTCGAGGCGCACGACCGCGTGGAAGTGCACCGACCCGCGCTTTTGGAACTCGGCCACCTTGCCGAAGGAGACCCGGCACACCTCCCGCATGGCCGACTGGGTCAGGCCCGCGCGAGCGGCAATCTCGCGGCGCAGGTAGATGGTGAAGCGGCGCCACAGGTCCCCGGCGTGGTTGTTCCACAGCACCGCCCCGGCGTAGTCGTACCGGTCGGGGTCCAAGGCCGTGCCCAGGGCCGGATCGTGCTCCGGGTGGGTGGTGCCGCAGCGGCAGCGGCCGGAGGCGGGGCGGTTGTGGACCGGGCCGAAGGACGGCGCGGTGAGCGTGGCGAAGACCCGAGGGTGGTCGCGGACGGTGGCGGGGACGTTCTTGCGTTCGTCGCCGGAGATCCCGGCGCGGATCAGGTGGTAGGTGTCCCCCGCATAGGTCCAGGCGCAGGCGGGGCAGCGCGAGGCCCGGCGGTTGCCGCACGCGACCCGTAACCGGCCCCCCGGCTCATCGGCGGTCGAGTACGAGTAGAGGACCTGCCCGGTGCGGGCGTCGCGGGTGACGGTCTGGCCCATCAGGTGGATCGGGTCCGAGCAGCCGCCCGTTCGGCGGACCTGTTCGCGCCACCGCTCGAAGCCCGGAGCGTTCGCCACCCGCAGCAGATCCGCCAGCGTCAGGGCGTCGACGCCGACGGAGGCCGCGACACCGGCCACGGCCTTCGGGGCGACGGGGAAGACCGTCACGCGGCCACCGCCAGGCGGGCAGCGATACGGGCGGCGACGTTGTGCTTCGGGCAGGGCCGGTAGACCGGGGCGTCCTCGGGGGCGGTGCGCAGCTCGGTACGGGACAGCTCGATCCAGCCCGTGAAGCCGTCGTTCAACGGCCAACCGATCACCTGGCAGGAGCACTGCGGGCCATCGGGGACCGTGCAGCCGCAGGGGATTAGTTCACCGGGAAGGCCGGTCATCGAACCGTCGTCCGAGGTGAGCAGCGAACCGGCGCAGTCACCACAGACATCCGACACGACCGGAACGACCGACGCGCTGTACGTGATAGCGGGCATCGCAGGCATGATGGAAGCTCCCTTCAAGGGACTGGGGGAGCGGCGCATCTGCTTGGCGGTAGAGGGCGCCGCTCTTTCATGCCATCCTCAGGATGACATCTCTAGAGAAGCTTATCTCTCTAGAGATGTCAACGGTTGGCGGTGTGAGAAGCGGGCACGCGTCTGAAGCTGCGCTAGTCGACTCACGCAGCCTAGGATGTCTAGAGAGGAGAGGGAGTCCGTCTTATGGCCACCAACGGCAGCGACCGGCAGCCGAAGTACCAGCGAATCGCAAGTGACCTGAAGGACGCGATTCGTTCGGGCACGTATGGCCCCGGTGATCGCTTGCCCGGTGAGAACGACCTCATGGCCCAGTACGAAGTCGCGCGAATGACTGCACGCCAGGCCCTTGGGGTCCTCCAGCGTGAGGGACTTGTGGAAGCCCGTAAGGGTGCAGGCGTTTTCGTCCGCGCCTTCCAGCCGTTGCGGCGGCGAGGTATCCAGCGCCTGGCGCGGGAGCGGTGGGGCGGTGGCCGATCGATCTGGTCCGCAGACATCGGGGAAAGGACCCTAGTGGTCGACCACGTGAGGGTCACCGAAGAGCGGGCTCCTGATCACGTGGCCCCCGTGCTCGATTGCGGCGAGACCGATTCGGTGTGTGTGAGGCGCCGACGCTTCGTCTTGGACGGCAAGCCCGTGTTGCTAGCGACGTCGTACCTTCCGGCTGCGCTGGTCGCTGGTTCAGCGATCACCCAGGAGGACACGGGGCCGGGTGGAACGTACGCACGTCTGGCAGAACTGGGCTACAAGCCTGTGCACTTCCGTGAAGAGATCCGATCCCGCATGCCGTCGCAAGACGAGACCGCACAGTTGCAACTGGCGGCAGGAACCCCTGTCATCTTGATCTGCCGAACCGCGTTCGCCGACGAAGGCCGCCCTGTCGAGGTCAACGAGATGGTGCTCGACTCCGCCGCCTACGTGCTGGAGTACGACTTCGACGCCTGATCACCTCGGGGTTGTTACGGGTTTCTCTACCTCATCAAGCCCCGGCTGCGCTCCGCTCCGCCGGGCGGGCTCCCGGCTCCGCTCCGCGCGACGCTCCTGCCTTCGGCCCGCTCCGCGCGGGCTGCGCCGACGCCCGCCCACACGTGGATAGGGCCCGAAGGCCATGAGTCGAGCACCGTTCGCACGGACACGGTCAAAGCGAATGCCTCCGGCGGGGGATCGGCCGGCACCGGGATGGCGGGGGCGCCGTCCCCGGCCGCGGGTCCGTAGGGGCGTGCGCGGGGAGCTTCCATCCCGTCCGCCGTCGACCCAGGCAGAGCCGAGCAGACACGGCACCGGGCGTCCAGGTCGTTCGTCCAGTTGGGCGCTCCACCTGGACGCCCGGCACCGCGCCCGCTCCACGGTGTGTGGGTCGACGGCGGACGGGATGGAAGCTGGGGTGGGTGGTGGATTGAGGGGGCGGGCCGCTCACCGGCCCCTCCTACGCTTGGAGCGTGGATGAAGAGGAAGAGCGCGTCTTCGTTGCGATCACCTGTACAGATCGAGGCCAGCATCGGCGCATACGGCTGACTACGGCGCGCCTGCACGCGAGTGATCGGGGCATGGGGTACGCCCTTGAGCACTTCGCGCCCCCGATGAGGGATGCGAAGCCAGGGTCGTTCATAGGACGAGATTCGTACGTCTTCATCTGCCCGCGGTGCGGCCGGACGCCTCAGATCAAGGCCAATAAGTGGTGGTCGCTGCTGGAGGCGGTGTCCGCAGCGGGGCAGGGCGAGTTCGACATCTCACTGCTACCATGACCTAGTCACGGTTGTGACCCCTGTGCGAGGACGGGGTGACCTTCCAGTCGGTTGATCGCTAGCCGACGTTCGCGAAAGCCCGCTCATCCGGTGGGTAGCTTCGAGCTGCCTACGGAG
Organism: Streptomyces tamarix; assembly: GCF_032423885.1. Lineage (NCBI taxonomy): Bacteria > Bacillati > Actinomycetota > Actinomycetes > Kitasatosporales > Streptomycetaceae > Streptomyces > Streptomyces tamarix. The sequence goes on from NZ_JAWCTQ010000006.1 coordinate 141,547, forward strand.
ATGAAGTGGAAGGCTTCCTGTACGACTTCTTGGTCAACATCGCTGCCGCGAGTGTGTCAGGTGTCCTCATCATGACTGCTAAGCAGGTCGCGCAATACCTGCGGAACCGGCGGGACCATGGGACGGAGCGTCATCAAGACGCAGAGTGATCGGCATCTTCTCCAGTGCACTGATGATGTACCTAGTCCGTGACATCAGTGTCTGACACCAACAAGGGCGAACCACACCGATCACAGGCGCCCATGAGCGGCTGATCATCCAGAGCAGGACAGCGCTTCATCGAGGTCGATGGACCTGATGATCGACCTGATAAGGATGAGGCCACAGGTTCAAATCCTGTTAGCCCCACAGAATCGAAGGCCCCGGTTGAGAGACCGGGGCCTTCGGCGTTATCCGGATTCCTGCGGACGTCCCCCTGACGCGTCGGGACGGTGTCGTACTGTCGTCCGGAGCTAGGTCACCGATTGATATCGGTTGGTGTGTATAGTCGGGCGCCATAAGGTCCCCTACGTCAACGAAAGACGAGGTCGCGCGGTGAAGAAGCTTCTCCTGGTCGCACTGGCCGCCATCGGCGGGCTCCTCGTGTACCGCCAGATCCAGGCGGATCGCGCCGAGCAGGATCTGTGGACGGAGGCGACCGACTCCGTGCCCGCAGGTTCGTGAGCGCGTCACATGCGTGAAGGGCCCCGCCGCTGAGAATGCGGCCGGGGCCCTTCTCCGTTGCGGGACCGTGGCGACCCCGCCGCTGAGTTCGCCGGCGCGAATCCGCGGTGGGCGGGCGGGGAGCGTGGCCGGTTCCCCGTCCGGGGGCCGGTCCGCAAGCGGATCCACGGACAGCGACGGGGCCCGCCGGGCAGGATGGTGCGGCCGGGAGACGACGGGGGGAAGCGCGTGTACGGGCGGGGCTGGAGCCGCGGCGCGGGGGCCGTGGGAGCGGTGGGGCGCGGGTCGGGGGCTACGCGCGCGAAGAGGGGCTGCAGCGAGGCGGTGGCCCGGATCGTGCGGGGCGGCGTGGCGGCGTGGGTCCGGATCGTGCGGAGCGGCGTGGCGGCGGTCGGAGCGGCCGTCCTCGCCTGCGGCCTGTCCGTGCCTCCGGCCCTGGCGGACGGTGTGCCCGCGGCCGGTGAGCCCGCCCCGTACGCCTTCGCCGAGGACGCCCGGACGGTCAAGGGCTCCTCGACCACGAGCGACGCGCCCCGGCTGGCCGCCGGCACCGTCCACAGGGACGCCCTCCCCCGGGACGGCGAGCTGGTCTACCGCGTCGACCTGGACGCCGTCAGCCACGCGTACGTCTCCGTTGTCGCCGTACCGCCGCCGGGCGCCGAGCTCTCGTTCCAGGACGGGCTGAAGGTCTCCCTCCAGGACCGGGACGGCTCCGTCTGCGGTACGGCCACCACGCGGTTCGGCTCCGCCGAGTTCGCCCGGCCGATCGCCGCGTACGCCGACCGCACGCTCGGCCCCGGCCGGTCGCTGTGCCAGGAGGCCGGGCCGTACTACGCCGTCGTCGAGCGCGACGGCAGGGAGACGTCGTCGGGGGAGCCCTGGGAACTGGAGCTCCGGTACGTCCTGGAGCCCCGACTGAAGGAGTCCGGCCCGACCGCGGCGCCAGGGAAATGGCCCAGCGCCTCGCCCGAGCCGCCCGCGGACGGGCCCCGCGAGCGGGCCGGCGGCTCCGGCTTCTTTGACGCGCCCGGCCTCACCGAGGGCGAGTGGACCGACCGCGTCGAGCCCGGCGAGAGCCGCTTCTACCGCGTCCCCGTCGACTGGGGCCAGCAGCTCTTCGTCAGCGCGGACCTGGGCAGTTCGGCCGGCGACGGCTTCGTGGGCAGCGCGCTGCCCGTGTCGCTGTACAACCCGGCGCTCGGTCTCGTCGACAGCGAGGACTCCCTGTCGTACGACGGCAGGCAGAAGTCGACGGCCCTCGACCCGCTGCCGCCGGTGGCGTACGAGAACCGTTTCAGCTCCGACACGAGGATCAGCGGCCTCCGCTTCGCGGGCTGGTACTACCTGCGCGTCAGCCTCCACCCGGAGGTCGGGGAGGAGTTCGGCCAGAAGCCGTACGGGCTGACCCTGCGCGTCAACGTCGAGGGCGAGGCCGGGGCGGCGCCGCCGTACGCCGGTCCGGCCGGGATCTTCACCGTCACCGGGGACGACCGGCGGGCGGCGGCCGACGGGGAGAGCGGCCCGCGGACGGGGGACACCGGCACGATGCGGCTCGTCGCGGCGGGCGGGTTCGGCACCGGGACGGTGCTGCTGCTCGCCCTCGGGGGGTGGGCCGTGCTGGCGCGGCGGCGCGCGGACACGGCACCCGCTGCGGGCTCGGCGGGCCCGCCGGGCGGGCCCGCGCTGCCGTCGCCGGACGTGCCGACGCGCCACGGGCCGCCGCGGGGCCGGTAGCTCAGATCCGGGTGAGCGCCCAGATGCCGACGGCGTAGCAGACCAGGGCCAGAAGCACGACCGGGACCGCCACCGCGCGCGGAGGGCCCGGCCGCCGGCGCGGAGCCGGTACGGGGGCGGGCGCCGTGACGGCCGCGGAGGCGGGCGCGCGCCCGTCCGGGGCAGGTGCCGGTTCCGGTGCGCCCGGGGCGGGGTGGTGGGGCGCGGCCGGAGTCGGGGTCGGGGCGGGGTGCTGGGGCACGGCCGAGGTCGGGTGCGGTGCTGCGGGGTGCGGCGCCGCAGGGGGTGGGCCGTACGGCTGGGGTGCTGCGGGGTGCGGGCCGTACGACTGGGGCGGCGCGGCGGACGGAGGCGTGACGGGGCGGTGCTGGTGGGGCTGGTAGGGCTGGTGGGACCGCTGGGGCGGCGGGGCCAGGTGGAAGCTGCCCGTCTCGGACGGTGACGGCGGCCCCTGCGCCGGCACGTCCGCGGGCGCGGGCGCAGGTACGGGCGCGGGGCCGTCCGGGCCGTACCCGGGCGGCAGCGGGCCGAGCTGGTCGAAGACCTCCACCGGCTCCTCCTCACCGGTCGGGTCGGGCAGCAGCTCCACCGCGGACGCCAGCGCCTTGCGGGCCCCGTTCGCCGTACGGAACCGGGCCTGCGGGTCGGGCTGGAGCAGCCCCGCCAGGACCTGCCACAGCGGCTCGGGGACACCAGCGGGGGCGCCCGGCGTGCCGTGCGCCCGGAAGTGCGCCACGAGCGCCTGGGAGTCCGGCTTCCGGCCCTGGAGCAGGTACAGGGCGACCAGGCCGACCGCGAACAGGTCGGCCGGGAAGTCCGGTTCGGCGCCCATGAGCTGCTCGGGTGCGAAGTAGCCGGGCGTGCCGACCACGTAGTCGGTCTCGGTCAGGCGCGGTTCGCCCTTGCGCATGGAGATGCCGAAGTCGGACAGCCGAAGGTGGGGCCGTCCCGTGCCGGTGGCCTCCAGCAGGATGTTCGCCGGCTTGATGTCGCGGTGCACGACCCCCTCGGCGTGCACGGCTGCCAGGCCGGACAGCAACTGGTCGAGCAGGGTGCAGACGAACCGCGTCGGCAGCGGGCCGTAGTCCCCGATCACGTGCGCCAGGGAGCCGCCGCCGACGAGGTCCATGGTGAACAGGACCTTGTCGTCGTCGGCGGCCCAGCTCGCCGGGGCGAGGACGTGGGGGTGGTCGATGCGCAGGGCCTGCTCGCGCACGAAGCGCAGCAGCGTGTGCGCGTCGCCCTGCTGGAGCACCTTCGCCGCCACGTACCGGCGGCGGCGCCGGTCCCAGGCGCGCCAGACGGCTCCCACGCCGCCCCGCCCGACCGGGTCGACCAGCTCGTACCGCCCCGCGAAGACCTCGCCCATCGCGCTGTACCGCTCCCCGTCCCGTGGCCGCGTCGCCGTCCGCCGCCGCGGCGGTCCGCCGCTGCCGCCGTGCCGTCGCCGCCCTCGCCCTGTCCGCCGCCGTCAGCTCTGGTGCGACTCGTAGTGCGCGACCGCGTCCGCGGTGCGGCCGGCGCCGTACACCCGGAGGAACTCTGCCAGTTCGGGGTGGGTGGGGGCGAGCGAGTCGGCGGCGTCGATGATGTCGCCGGCCGCCGCGACCGAGCGCAGCAGCGACTGGATCTCCCGGACGACGCGGCGCACCGTGGGCGCGCCCGAGCCGGCGGTGGCCTGGCCGGACGCCGTCAGCACCGAACCGCCCTGCGACTTCTTGATCTCCTCCATCCGGTCCGTCGCCTCGACGGCGCTGACGCTGCCGTCGGCGACCTGGCCGGCGAGTTCCTGGAGGGCCTGGACGCGCTGGACGACGGCCGGGTTGCCGATCTTCGCGCGCTGACCGCTCATCAGCTGCGACAGCATGGGGGCGGAGAGCCCCAGTATGGCGGCGAGGCGGGCCTGGTTGAGGCCGAGGTCGTCGATCAGCCGGCGGAAAAGCGCCCCCAGCGGTTCCCCGTACCAGTTGCGCTGGAGCTCTCTGGCTCTGGCGGTCGCTTCCTGCTGTGCAGCATCCATTGCGTCTCCCCATCGCTTCGGTTCGCTGCTGCGAACCTCGCGGAGCATCTTACGGAGGGCGGTTGCCGACGGGGAGTCCTTATCCTTTTGCGGTGCACCCCCCGCCACCCGGTACCCTGGTCTGCGACCGCCGGGGCCCGGCGGTCTCCGGGGCCTTAGCTCAGTTGGTAGAGCGCTGTCTTTGCATGGCAGATGTCAGGGGTTCGACTCCCCTAGGCTCCACAGGACAAGAGGCCCTCCGGCCTGCGGAAACGCGGCCGGGGGGCCTCTTTGTGCGAGCGGACGCGCGCACCGCGCGGGGCCCGGTCGGCGTGCTCGGCATTGCGTACACACAGGAGCGAATCCGCGCGGGGGGAGAGGGCGCGTGCCCCGTCCGGCGCGGGCGGGGGGTCCCGGGAGCGACGGCCCCGGAGGGAGCGCCGGTCCGGCGGCGGGCCCGTCCGCGGCCCGCCACCGCCGCCCGCCGCGGACCCCACGGAGACCACAGCCCTGTCCCGGAAGCCGGCCCGGCCATAGCCTGGGGAAGATCCACTCCCTTCCTCGGAGGTCGAGCCTTGCGCAGGCGTACGTTCGTCACCGCCCTCGGCGCCGCAGCCGCCGCGTCCGCCGTACCGGGAGTGGCGCGGGCCGCCGCCCCGCTCATCGCGCCCACGCTGACGGGCCGGGACCCGGCGGCGTCGGCGAACGCGCGGGCGGTCTACCGCCACCTGGTGTCGCTGGAGAACGCCGCGCGCTCCGGGAACCGCCCGATGACGATCATCGGACAGCACATCGAGACCCAGCAGGAGCTGTACAACGCGAGCTACGGGGACACGGGCGGCACGACGTTCTCCGGCTACTACTACAAGAAGGCCCGGGACATCACGGGCAAGCTGTCCGGCTTCATCGAGATCGACCTCGGACCCGGGTACGGCGCGACCGGCTGGGGGACGTACGGGGACCGCTCCTACAACCGGCCGCTGGGGCTGTCGACGGGGCAGCGGCAGTGGCAGTACGCGGACGACGCCGTCGACCTCGCCTTCGGCGTGTGGAAGGGGCTGCCGCGCGTGGCGGACGGCACGTACAACCCGGACGGCACCATGGTCCGGGCCGACGGCACCGCCGCGGCCCTCGCCAACGGCGGCGCGGCCTCCGGGATCGTGGGCATGAGCTTCCACCAGCCGTACCCGGGCTCCCCGACGAAGTCCTGGAGCCGGGTCCTCGCCCAGGTCGAGGGGGAGCACCCGGGCGGGAACGCCTCCCATCCGGTGGCCACGCTCACCACCGACCAGGCGTGGTTCGACCGCGTGGTCGACTGGGAGTCGGACACCCCCGAGTACCGGGCGCTCCTCGCGGACCTGCGCTTCCTCGCGGCGGCGCTCTCGTACTTCGCCGCGTGGGACGTTCCCGTGCTGCTCCGGCCGTACCACGAGATGAACGGCCGCTGGTTCTGGTGGGGAGGGAAGACGCCGGCCTCCTACAAGAAGCTGTGGCGCATCACGTACGACTACCTGGTGAAGACGAAGGGCCTGCACAACCTGGTCTTCGTCTGGTCGCCCAACGCCTGGAAGCCGCAGGGGGACGACGTGCCGTGGGACTACTACCCCGGGGCCGACCTCGTCGACGTCGTCGGCGTCGACGACTACGCGCCGGCCGCCTCGGACCTCACGCACACGTGCTACACGGGGCTGGCCGGCTACGCGAAGCCGCGGATGCTCGCGGAGACGTTCAACGTGCCGATCACGGCGGGCGGTTCGAACGCGCTGACCCGCAGCCCGTGGGTGATCTGGAGCACCTGGGGCTCCGCGCTGACCAAGACGGGGATCAACACGAACGCGGACGTGAAGGCGACGTACTACGCCACCGACCAGGTGTACACGGGAGGTTCGGGCACCGGGTTCGGGCAGAACTTCGCCTGGGGCTCGATCCACGCCCACTGACCGGCGCCATGGGGCCCGGCAGGCGGAAGCGCAAGCCGGGCTGGTCCGTACGGGTGGTGTTCATCGGAAGATCCGCGTGCGGACGGCGTCGCTCCCCCGGATCCCGAGATGCGTACACATCATGAGAAAGGTATGTAGATCGACCAATCCGCAACACGTCGGGAAAGTGAGGGGCCATGGCCGCCGGCAAGGTCAAGCAGTTCTGGACCGCGATCGTCTCCTTCTTCTGCGGGCTCCTCGCCTCCTTCAGGCCCGCGGCGCCCGTCGCGCACCGGCGCCCCGGTGCCGGCGCCGAAACCGCCGCCCGTACGGCCCGTACCGCTGCCGTGGCCCTGCCGCCGCAGCGGACCGCAGCGGCACCCGGGATCGGTGCCGGACGAGGACGGCGGGCGCCGCGCGCGCGGGCCCTGCCACCCACGATCAAGCAGCGGATCCACGCCGAGGCGCACGGCACCTCCCCCGCCGTGCGGCGTCTGACCACCGTCGGCGCCCTGGCGGCGGACCACCGGGCCGACGGCGGGGGCACCGACGCGGAGGCCGAGGCGGCCGTCCCCGCGGGCGCGACCGCCGCGCGCTAGCCGGCAACCGGCGGCGGGACGGTCACGGACCGACCGCGTGCCGACCGACGACCGACCGTACGCCGTCTGACCGCGCGCCGACCGACGACCGGCCGCACCGATCACCGACCGGCCGTGCGCCAACCGACGTGCGACCGTACGCCGTCTGACCGCGCGCCGACCGGCCGTACGCCGACCGACGACCGGACGTGCCGACCGCCGTCCCTCGTCCGCCGGGGTCAACGGAGCTCGTCGCCGTCCTCCGGCTTCTCCCTCTCGATCGCATCGACCGTGCCGTCCTCGATCATCTCGGTGCCGGCCTCCGCCCTCGCCGTGGCGGGCTCGCTGCCGTCGACCGACGTGAGCGTGGCGCCCTCGGAGACCTCCGTGGGGGGCTCGACCAGCCAGTCCGGGTTGGCCTGGTTGTCCCACCACTTCCACACGGCCACGGCACCGCCGAAGACCACGCCCAGGACCGCGATCCCCCGCACCGTCCGCCTGGTGCGGGCGCGGCGCTCGTGCCGGCGGACCAGCTTCCTGACCTCCTCCGCCGTCACCTGGCCGCGCAGCGCGGCGAGGGCGGCGGTCGAACGGGACACGGCCTCCTCCCGTACGGGACCCGCCGCGGCCCTCGCCAGCTCCAGCCGGGGCGCGGTGTAGTAGGCGGCCTGACGTGCGGCCCTGCGGGTGTGGTGCGCGGCGCGGTGCGCGGCCGCGTCGAGCTTCGGCGGTACGTGCGGCGCGACGTACACGCCGTACTGGACACGGGCCTGCTGGGTGGCCTTGGAGACCTTCGGCGCCATCCTGACGCGTGCTTCGCGCGCGTAATGCGCGGCCTGTTCCCTGGCCGCGCCGGCGTAGGGCGCCACCACGTCCGCGGCGTGCAGCACGCTCTCCTTGGCCGAATCGGTGGCGGCGCGCACGCTGTCCATGCGGGTCACGGGATCCTCCTCCTCGGTGGCGGTTCGATACCTCACCTTTCCGCCGTTTTGGAAATCATGCCCCGGTGGATCGCGGTCGGCATGCGGTGCGGGCATCCGGGGCATTCCCGTGCGACCCTCCCGGCTTTTGTCCCCCGCCGCGGCTTCCGTGCGAGGATCGGACGCGTAAGAGAAGACCTAAGGAAGGCACATCGTGGCCGAGCAGCTTTACGCCACCCTGAAGACGAACCACGGCGACATCGAGGTCCGGCTCTTCCCGGACCACGCGCCGGTCACGGTCCGGAACTTCGTCGAGCTCGCCAAGGGTGAGCGCGAGTGGACGAATCCGGCGACGGGCCAGAAGACCACCGCCCCGCTGTACGACGGCACGGTCTTCCACCGCGTCATCAGCGGCTTCATGATCCAGGGCGGCGACCCGCTGGGCAACGGCACGGGCGGCCCGGGGTACGAGTTCAAGGACGAGTTCCACCCGGACCTGGCGTTCACCAAGCCGTACCTGCTGGCCATGGCCAACGCCGGCCCGGGCACCAACGGCTCGCAGTTCTTCATCACCGTCTCGCCGACCACCTGGCTGACCGGCAAGCACACGATCTTCGGTGAGGTCACCGACGAGGCGAGCAAGAAGGTCGTCGACGCCATCGCCGGCACGCGGACGAACCCGCGCACGGACCGTCCGGTCCAGGACGTGGTCATCGAGTCCGTCGTGGTCGAGACGCGCTGACGCCCCGGGCGACCCGCGGTCGCCCCGGTTCCCCCGGGAACCTTTCCGCCCCGCCCGTCCGTAAGGATGGGCGGGGCGTTGGTACGCGCACGACGACGAGGGGATCCCCATGGAGCAGGGTCAGGCGCCGAACGGGTTGTCGAGCTGCTACCGCCACCCCGGGGTGGAGACCGGCGTCCGCTGCACGCGCTGCGAGCGGCCGATCTGCCCGGACTGCATGGTCGGGGCGTCGGTCGGCTTCCAGTGCCCCGAGTGCGTGCGGAACGGATCGGGCACGGGCCACGGGCCGGACGCCGCCCGACCGCGGAACATCGCGGGCGGAGCCATCGCCGGCGGCGACCGGCAGTTGGTCACCAAGGTCCTGATCGGGATCAACCTGCTGGTGTTCCTGGGCGGCCTGTTCTTCTCGGGCCTCGTCGACGAACTGGTGCTGATCGGGCTCGCCTTCGACCCGGAGCTGTTCCGGGTGGTCGGGGTGGCCGACGGGGAGTGGTACCGGCTGCTGACGGCGGTGTTCCTGCACCAGGAGGTGTGGCACGTCGGCTTCAACATGATCGGCCTGTGGGTGCTGGGCGGGCCGCTGGAGGCGGCTCTCGGCCGGGTCCGCTACCTCGCGCTGTACCTGCTCTCCGGGCTCGCGGGCAGCGCGCTCACCTATGCGATCGTGGCGCCGAACCAGCCCTCCCTGGGGGCGTCCGGGGCGGTCTTCGGACTGATGGGCGCGACGTTCGTGCTGTTCCGCCGGCTCCGGTACGACCTGCGGCCGGTGCTGGGCCTGATCGTGCTGAACGTGCTGATCACGGTCGTCTTCCGGGAGGTCATCGCCTGGGAGGCGCACCTGGGCGGCCTGGTCGCCGGGGCGGTCATCGCGTACGGCATGGTGAGCGGCCCGCGCGGGAAGCGCCCGCTGCTGCAGTGGGGGGCCTGCGCGCTGGTGCTGGCCGCGACGGTGGTGATGGTCGTCATGAGGACGACCGCGCTCGTCTGAGCAAAAGCTTTCCCCAGAGTTGTCCACAGCCGGTGACGACGTTGCTGCACGGCGTCGGGAACGCCTGTGCCCCTCGTCGCTGACCTGGGTGTTTCCAGTGCGGCGAGGGGCCGGGGTGAAGGCTTGTGGAGGGGAGAGCGGTCACGACGCCATCAACATCATGTGAGTTATCCACAGATCGTCTGAACTTTTCCACGGCTGTGCACAACCTTGTGGATAACCCGGACGGGTGTGTGACGGCGCGAAGGGCCTTCCGCTACTCCGCTATTTCCACTGCGTCGAGACGGCGAAGCCGGCGGCGATGAAGCCGAAGCCGACGGCGACGTTCCAGTTCCTCAGCGACTCCATGGGGAGAGTGCCGTCGGTGACGAAGAAGACCACGATCCAGGCCAGCCCGATCGCGAACAGCGCCAGCATGACCGGAGCGACCCAGCTGCGGTTGGTCAGCTTGATGGCGGTCGCCTGCTTCGCGGCGGGGGGCGGCGTGAAGTCGGCCTTCTTGCGGATACGTGACTTCGGCACGAGGAACTCTCCTGTCGATGCGCTGCGTGACCGCGCGGAAACGGTGACTTTTGCTGGTACGGGCTGAGAGCGAGGTGGCCCGCCTCCTCGCCCAGGCGTCCGTTAGCGTAGTGCTTCCGCGACGCCTAAGGAGATAAGGGTACGTTGAGCAATTCCGCCGACTCCCCCGCGGAGCCGGCCCGGCGCGGTAGGTGGCGGCCGGTACGGCTGCTGACCGCTGCCGTCTTCGCGCTCGCGGGCCTGATCTTCGTCACCAGCTTCCACACCGCCAAGGGCACCAACATCCGCACGGACGACTCCCTGTTGAGGCTCTCCGACCTCGTCCGGGAGCGCAGCGACAAGAACGCCGAGCTGGAGGAGTCCACGGCGGCCGTACGCGACGAGGTCGACGGACTGGCCCGCCGCGACGACGGCTCCAACGGCGCCGAGGACGCGCGGCTCGGCGCCCTGGAGAAGGCCGCGGGCACCACGGAGGTCGCCGGCGACGGCCTCACGGTCACGCTCGACGACGCCCCGCCGGACGCCAGGGCGGCCCCCGGCTACCCCGAGCCGCACGCCAACGACCTGGTCATCCACCAGCAGGACCTCCAGGCCGTCGTCAACGCCCTCTGGCAGGGCGGCGCGCGCGGCATCCGGGTCATGGACCAGCGGCTGATCTCCACCAGCGCCGTGCGCTGCGTCGGCAACACCCTGATCCTCCAGGGCCGCGTCTACTCCCCGCCCTACAAGGTCACGGCCGTCGGCGACACGGGCAGGCTGCGCGAGGCCCTCGCCGCCTCCCCCGCGGTCCAGAACTACCAGCTCTACGTGAAGGCGTACGGCTTGGGCTGGAAGGTCGAGGAGCACGGGGCGATGACCCTGCCCGGCTACGCGGGCACGGTGGACCTGCGGTACGCGCGACCGGCCGCTTAGCACGGAGCGCCCGCGTTTTCCACAGGGGGCCCATCGGGAGGGGATCGCCCCGTACTCTGGTGCGGTATCGACGGAAGGGACGGCAGGCGTCATGTACGGCTGGATCTGGCGGCATCTCCCGGGCAACGCATGGGTGCGGGGGCTGATCTCGCTCGTGCTCGTCCTCGGGGCCGTCTTCCTGCTCTTCCAATACGTGTTCCCCTGGGCGGAGCCTCTGCTTCCGTTCAACGATGTGACGGTGGACGGTCAGTGAGCGCACGCATCCTCGTCGTCGACAACTACGACAGCTTCGTCTTCAACCTCGTCCAGTACCTCTACCAGCTCGGTGCCGAGTGCGAGGTGGTCCGCAACGACGCGGTCGAGCTGGGCCACGCCCAGGACGGCTTCGACGGCGTCCTCCTCTCGCCCGGCCCCGGCACGCCCGAGGAGGCCGGCGTCTGCGTGGACATGGTCCGGCACTGCGCCGCGACGGGCGTCCCCGTCTTCGGCGTCTGCCTCGGCATGCAGTCGATGGCCGTGGCGTACGGCGGTGTCGTCGACCGCGCGCCCGAGCTGCTGCACGGCAAGACGTCCCTCGTCGTCCACGGGGGGCAGGGGGTCTTCGCCGGGGTGCCGTCGCCGTTCACCGCGACCCGGTACCACTCGCTGGCCGCCGAACCGGCCACCCTGCCGGACGTCCTGGAGGTCACGGCGCGCACCGAGGACGGGATCATCATGGGGCTGCGGCACCGTGAGCACGCCGTGGAGGGCGTGCAGTTCCACCCCGAGTCGGTGCTCACCGAGCACGGCCACCTGATGCTCGCCAACTGGCTGGAGCGGTGCGGCGACACCGGTGCGGTCGGCCGCTCCGTGGGCCTCGCGCCGGTGGTGGGCAAGGCCGTCGCGTGACCCCCGTGCGCCCGGAGCACGACGCGACCGGGAGCGGCCCGGAGGGGTCGCCCTGGTTCCGGGCCACGAACCAGCCCCCGCGGCAGGAGGAGCCGGTGCCCGGATCCGTACCGGAGCCCCAGGAGTGGCAACAGCAGCCGTACGCGCCGCCCGGCGGACCTCCCGGGACGCCGGGACCGGCCGGGACGTACGAGCCGCCGTACGAGGCGTACGCGGCGCCCGAGGCGTACGCAGGGCACGGGGCGTACGGCGCCCAGGGCGGCCCGCAGGACCCCTACGCGGTGCCCCAGCAGTACGCCGAGCCCCGACCGCCCTTCGACGCCGTACCGCCGCACCAGGCTCCCCAGCCGTACGGCACCTCCCAGGCGTACGCGCGCCCGCAGGGGTACGACGAGCCGGGCCCTTACGAGCGGCCCTACGCCCCGCGCGGGGCGGCGGGCACCCCGCCCGCCGGTGCCGACGCGGATGCGACGGCGGTGCTCCCCGTCACCGGCCCGGCCGCGCGCCGGACCCCCGGACCGGCCGGTGACACGGCCGGTGACGTGGCCGCCGACCCGATGGCCGTCCCCGCGCCGCGAGGCGCCGGGGAACCGCGGACCGGGGGCCGGGCCGAGAGGCGCCGCGCCGCGAAGGGCCGCGGCGGTCGCCGCCGCGCCCCCGGGTCCCCGCCCCCGACGGCCGCCCCGACCGGCGCGCCCCTGTCCCGGGTCGAGGCCCGCCGCGCCGCCCGCGCCGCGAAGGACGGCTTCGGCGTGATCGCCAGCCGCGTCATGGGGGAGGTCTTCATCACCTTCGGCGTGGTCATGCTGCTCTTCGTCGCGTACCAGCTGTGGTGGACGAACGTCCAGGCCGGTCTGGAGGTCGACAAGGCGAAGGACCGGATCGCGCAGAACTGGGCGAAGGGCGACTCCGACAGGGAGCCGGGCGTCTTCGAGGCCGGCGAGGGCTTCGCGATACTCCACATCCCCAAGCTCGACGTCGTCGTGCCCGTCGCCGAGGGCATCGACAAGGAGAAGGTCCTCGACAAGGGCATGGCCGGCCACTACGCCGAGGGCGCCCTCAAGACCGCCATGCCGTCCGACAAGGAGGGCAACTTCGCGGTCGCCGGGCACCGCAACACCCACGGCGAGCCGTTCCGCTACATCAACCGGCTGCGCCCCGGCGACCCCATCGTCGTCGAGACCCGCGAGGCGTACTACATCTACGAGATGGCCAGCATCCTGCCGCAGACCCCGCCGTCGAACGTCTCGGTGCTCAAGCCCGTCCCCGAGGGTTCGGGGTTCACCGGTCCGGGCCGGTACATCACGCTGACCACGTGCACCCCGGAGTTCACCAGTACCTACCGCATGATCGTGTGGGGCAAGATGGTCGAAGAACGGCCGCGCAGCAAGGGCGTACCGGACGCGCTCGCCGGCTGACACCTCAAGACGGGACAGATGTTGTGGCACGTGCGCGCAGCCGGATCGCCGGCGTCATCAGTGTCTTCGGCGAACTGCTGATCACCGCAGGCGTGCTGATGGGACTGTTCGTCGTCTACTCGCTGTGGTGGACGAACGTGCTGGCGGACCGCGAGGCGGACAAGCAGGGCGACGCCGTGCGCGACAGCTGGACCGACACGAGCCCCGGCGCCCTCGACACCCGGGGCGGCCTCGGCTTCCTCCACGTTCCGGCGATGGGCGGCGACGAGGTCCTGGTCAAGGAGGGCACCAGCCCGGACGTCCTCAACCACGGCGTCGCCGGGTACTACACCGATCCCGTCAAGTCGGCCCTCCCGCAGGACAAGACCGGCAACTTCACGCTGGCCGCGCACCGCGACGGGCACGGCGCCAAGTTCCACAACATCCACAAGCTGAAGACCGGCGACCCGATCGTCTTCGAGACGAAGGACACCTGGTACGTCTACAAGGTCTACGAGACCCTGCCGAAGACCTCCCGGTTCAACGTGGACGTGCTCCAGCCCGTCCCGAAGGAGTCCGGCAGGACCAAGCCGGGCCGGTACATCACGCTCACGACCTGCACACCGATCCTGACCTCCGACTTCCGGTACATCGTCTGGGGCGAGCTGGTCCGTACGGAGAAGGTCGACCACGAGCGGACCAAGCCGGCCGAGCTGCGCTGAACCCGTCGCGGCGGCGCGGAGCCGCCGCGGCACCCCGGCAACACCCGGGCCACACCCCGGCGGCGCCTCGGCGAAGGCCCGGCCGCCCGCGCCGGACACGGCGGAGGCCCGGCACCCCTCGGTGCCGGGCCTCCGCCGTGTCCTGTGGTGGCCGCGCCTTCGCTACGGCTCGTCTACGGCTCGGAGCGGAAGGCCGCGCCGGTCACGCCGCCGAACCAGCCGGCGTTGTCGCCGTCGCCGTCACCGCCCTGGTCGCCACCGTTCCCGCCGTTGCCGTTCCCGTTGCCGTTGCCGTTGTCGCCGTTCCCGCCGTTGCCGCCCAGGCCCTGGGTCTTCACGGTGACCGACGTGCCCGGGTCGACCTTCTTGCCCGGCTTGGGGTCCTGGTCGACGACGAACACCGCGTCGTTGTCCGGGCCTTCGGAGACGGCCAGCTGGAGGCCCCGCTGCGCGAGGACCTGCTTCGCCTGACCCAGCAGCATGCCGGTGACGCGGGGCACCTCGACCTGCTGCTGCTGCGGCCCCTTCGACACCTTCAGGGTGACCGTGGTGCCCTCGGAGACCTGCTCGTCCGCCTGCGGGTTCTGGTCGACGACCTGGCCCGCCGGCTTGTCCGAGTCCACGTCCTCCCGCAGCACCCGGAACTTCAACGTCTCCAGCTGTGCCTTCGCGTTGTCGAACTGGCTGTCGATGACCCTCGGTACGGGCACCTTCCCCTTCACGGCGATGGTGATCGTGACCTCGGTGCCCTTCTCCTGCTCCGTGCCGCCCTCGGGGTTCTGCTCGATGACGGTGCCCTCGGGCTTCTCCGACTCCCGCGTCTCCACCTTGACGGTGAAGCCCTCACTCTTGAGGGTGGTCGTCGCCAGGTCCTCGGACTGCTCCAGGACGGTGGGCACCTTGACCTTCTCCGCGCCCGCCGACACCCAGACGCTGATGGTGCCGTTCTCGTCCATCTGCGCGGTGCCGTCCGCGACGGGGTCCTGGCGGCAGACCGCGCCCTTGGGCTGGTCGCACTGCTCCCCACCCGCGTTGGTCACCTTGACGCCGGAACTGATGGCCGTCTTCTCGGCGTCCGCGTACGTCTTCCCGACGAGGTTCGGGACGGTCACCTGGCGCGCGCCGTCGTCGCTGAAGACCGTCTTCCCGATGAGGATGGCGCCGACGAGCACGAGGACGCCCGCGAGGACCAGCAGGATCGTCGAGAGGTTCGACTTCTTCTGCGGCTGGCGGCGGCGCCCGGCGCCCCGGTCGTCGTACCCGTATCCGCCGTCGTCCGGGTTCATCGGCGGCAGCATCGACGTCTGCGCGCCCGGGTCCGCCGAGTGCATGGCCGCGGTCTGCTGGTCCGGGTGCGGATAGCCGTAGCCGCCGGGTGCGCCCATGGCGCCCATCGCGGCCGTCGCGGCGACCGGCTGGCCGTCCAGGCACGCCTCGATGTCGGCGCGCATCTCGTCGGCCGACTGGTAGCGGTAGTCCGGGTCCTTGACGAGCGCCTTCAGGACGATGGCGTCCATCTCCGGCGTGATCTCCGGGTCGAAGACGCTCGGCGGCTGCGGCTCCTCCCGCACGTGCTGGTAGGCGACCGCGACCGGGGAGTCGCCGACGAACGGCGGGCGGACGGTCAGCAGCTCGTACAGCAGGCAGCCGGTGGAGTACAGGTCGGAGCGGGCGTCGACGGTCTCGCCCTTCGCCTGCTCGGGGGAGAGGTACTGGGCGGTGCCGATCACGGCGGCCGTCTGCGTCATGGTCATGCCGGCGTCACCCATCGCGCGGGCGATGCCGAAGTCCATGACCTTGACCTGGCCCGTGCGCGTCAGCATGACGTTAGCCGGCTTGATGTCGCGGTGGACGATGCCCGCGCGGTGCGAGTACTCCAGGGCCTGGAGGATGCCGACCGTCATCTCCAGCGTGCGCTCGGGCAGCAGCTTGCGCCCGGAGTGGAGCAGCTCACGCAGGGTGGACCCGTCGACGTACTCCATCACGATGTACGGGATGGACACGCCGTCGACGTAGTCCTCGCCGGTGTCGTACACGGCGACGATCGCCGGATGGTTGAGCGAGGCGGCCGACTGGGCCTCACGGCGGAACCGGGCTTGGAAGGACGGGTCGCGGGCCAGGTCGGCCCGCAGCGTCTTCACGGCGACGGTGCGGCCGAGCCGGGTGTCGTGGGCGAGGTAGACCTCGGCCATGCCACCACGGCCGAGCACCGAGCCCAGCTCGTACCGGCCGCCGAGGCGACGCGGCTCATCCATAACTGTTCCAGCCCTCTCCGTCAGTCCCGGCCGCAACCGTGTGTGTGGTCCGGCGGTGTGCTGTTCGCGCAAAGGCTACCGGCCACGGGGAGCCGATCCGTCCGGTACCGGAAGCTGATACGGGACCGGTACACAGGCATCGCCGTCACCTCCGGCTGTCGAGTACCGCCTTCATCACGTCGCGCGCGATCGGCGCGGCCAGGCCGCCGCCGCTGATGTCGTCGCGGGTCGCGTCGGAGTCCTCCACGACCACGGCGACGGCGACCGGAGAGCCGCTGTCCGTCTTCGCGTAGGAGATGAACCAGGCGTACGGGCGGGCCTTGTTCTTCTCGCCGTGCTGCGCCGTACCGGTCTTGCCGCCGACCGTGACGCCGCGGATGGCGGCCTTGCCGCCCGTGCCGTTCTCGACGACGTTCTCCATCATCTGCTGGACGAGCTGAGCGGTCTCCGGGGACATCGGGCGGCTCATCTCCTCGGGCTCGTTCTTCTCGATGACGTCGAGGTTCGGAGCCACGAGGTGGTCGACCATGTACGGCTTCATCAGCTTGCCGTCATTGGCGATCGCGGCGGTGACCATGGCCATCTGGAGCGGCGTCGTCGCCGTGTTGAACTGGCCGATGGACGACAGGGCGTTGCCGCCGCGGTCCATCTTCCGGTCGTAGACGGAGGCGGCCGCGCGGACCGGGGTGTCGATCTCCGGGTTGTTGAAGCCGAACTTCTCCGCCATCTCGGCCATCTTGTCGCGGCCGACCTCGTCGCCGAGCTTCGCGAAGACGGAGTTGCAGGACACCTCCATCGCGTAGTTCAGGGTGGCGTTCTCACAGCCGCTCGCGTGGTTCTTCATCGGCACCGTGGACAGCGGCAGGTAGTACGGCTCCGGCGTGTCCGTCGGCGCGTTGATGTCCTTGACCTTGCCGTTCTCGATCGCGGCGGCGGCCGTGAGGACCTTGAACGTCGAGCCGGGCGGGTAGATCTCGCGCAGCGCGCGGTTCAGCTTCGGCTTGTCCTTGTCCTTCTCCAGCGCCACCCACGCCTTCTCGTCGGCGGCCTGGTAGCCGGCGAAGGAGCCCGGGTCGTACGACGGGGTGGAGGCCAGCGCGAGGATCTTGCCCGTCTGCGGGTCGATCGCCGCGACGGCGCCCTTCTTCTTGCCGAGGCCCTCGTAGGCGGCCTTCTGCGCGGCGCCGCTGAGGGTCGTGACGACGTTGCCGCCCTTCTTCTGCTCGCCCGTGAACATCGAGAGCGTGCGGTCGAAGAACAACCGGTCGTCGTTGCCGGTCAGGATCGAGTCGTTCAGCTTCTCCAGCTGGTTCGAGCCGTACGCCTGCGAGGCGTACCCGGTGACCGGGGCCCACATGGGGCCGTCGATGTAGGTGCGCTTGTACTGGTAGAGCGGGTCCTTCGAGTCGACGGAACCGGTGATCGGCTTGCCGTCGACGATGATGTCGCCGCGGACCGAGGCGTACCGCTCGATCGTCACCCGCCTGTTGCGCTCGTGCGAGTTCAGCTCGTCGGCGCGGACGAACTGGAGCCAGTTGTCCCGCAGGAGCAGCGCGAGCACCAGGAGGCCGCAGAAGATCGCGATATGGCGCAGGGGCTTGTTCACGGTCGGACCACCTGGGTCATCTCGGCGTCGGGGCTGGGAGCGGGGGCGGGCGCGGGGCGGCGCGCGGTGTCGCTGATGCGGAGGAGGATCGCGATCAGCGCCCAGTTGGCGATCACGGACGAGCCGCCGTACGCGAGGAACGGCATCGTCATGCCGGTCAGCGGGATGAGGCCCATCACACCGCCGGCGACGACGAAGACCTGGAGGGCGAAGGCGCCGGAGAGGCCGGTCGCGAGGAGCTTGCCGAAGGGGTCGCGGGCCGCGAGGGCGGTGCGCAGGCCGCGCTCGACGATCAGGCCGTACAGGAGGATGAAGGCCATGGCACCGGCCAGACCCAGCTCCTCGCCGACGGTGGCGAAGATGAAGTCGGAGTTGACGGCGAACTTGATCAGGTCGGAGTTGCCCTGGCCGAGCCCGGTGCCGATGGTGCCGCCGGAGCCGAACGACATGAGGACCTGGGTCATCTGGTCGCAGGCCCAGGCCATGTTCGTGTCCGGGGGGGCCGTCTTCAGGCACTCGAAGGGGTCGAGCCAGGCGGCCACACGGGACTGGACGTGCGTCGCGAACGAGCCGACCGCCACCGCGCCGCCCACGGCCATCAGCAGGCCCATGACGATCCAACTGGTCCGCTCGGTCGCCACGTACAGCAGGACGACGAACATGCCGAAGAACAGCAGCGACGTGCCGAGGTCGTTCTCGAAGACCAGGATGGCCAGGCTGAGCGCCCAGATGGTGAGGATCGGGCCGAGGTCCCGGCCGCGGGGCAGGTAGAGGCCCATGAAGCGACGGCTGGCCAGGGCGAGCGCGTCGCGCTTCACCATCAGGTACCCGGCGAAGAAGACCGCCAGGACGATCTTGGCGAACTCACCGGGCTGGATGGAGAACGGACCGATCCTGATCCAGATCTTGGCGCCGAAGCTGTCCGTGCCGAGCCCGGGGACGAGCGGCAGCAGCAGCAGGACGATCGCCACGACCATGGAGATGTACGTGTAGCGCTGGAGCACCCGGTGGTCCTTGAGGAACACGAGTACCAGCAGGAACAGCGCCACGCCGATCGCCGAGTACATCAGCTGCTTCGGGGCGTCCCCGCTGTGGCTGCCGTACGCCCGGATCGAGTCGGCGATCAGCCGCGGCGACTGGTCGAGGCGCCAGATCAGCACCAGGCCCAGGCCGTTCAGCAGCGTCGCCAGCGGCAGCAGCAGCGGGTCGGCGTACTTGGCGAAGCGGCGCACCAGCAGGTGCGCGATGCCCGCGAGGAGACCCAGGCCCAGGCCGTAGCCCAGCATGCCCGCGGGGACCTCGCCGTCGAGGGCGAGGCCCACGTTCAGGTACGCGAAGACCGGGATCGCGACGGCGAAGCCGAGCAGCATCAGCTCGGTGTTGCGGCGGCTCGGCGCGTCGATCGCGCCGATGGTGGTCGTATTGGTGACAGCGCTCATGGTGGTGAAAAGGCCCCCCTACGGGTGCTTACTGCTTGCCGCAGTTCGAGGCCAGCCTCTTCTCGTCCTCCGTGAGGGTGGGGCCCGGGGAGGGGACGGCTGTGGTGGGCGTGGGCTTGGGCTTGGTGGTGCCGGCGGAGCCCGTGGTGCCGCCGGCCTGCTCCTCGCTGGGAGGCGTCGTGGCGCGGGCCGTGCCGGCCGCGCGGGCCTGCTCCTGCTTCCTGCAGGCGGTCGCCTGGGCCCCCAGCTCCTTGATCTTGGCCTCGGCCTTCGCCAGGCTGCTGCCGGCGATCGTCTCCTCGACCTGCTTCTGCTGGTAGGCGGGGAGGTACTTGAGTTCGATGTCGGGGTGGTCCTTCTCCACCTTCGACAGCGACAGCCACGCCAGGTCCTGGCTGATGCCGCGGTACAGCGCGACGTGGCCGTCGTTCGCACCGACGTAGTACTGCGTCTGCGTCCAGCGGTAGCCGCCGTACGCACCGCCGCCGACGAGCGCGACCACCAGCAGCGCGAAGAAGATCCGCTTGGCCCACTTGCGGCCGGGGCGCGGCTTGCTGAGGTCGGCGTCGCCGTACGCGCCGTAGCCGCCGCCCTCGGGGGGCATGCCGCCGTAGCCGATGCCGTCGCCGCTGCCGGGCGGGCCGAAGCCGCCCGCCGGCGGTTGCCCGGACCGGCCGAGGCCGGACGCGCGGCCCGCCGGGGTCTGCATGGCGCCGCCGTCGTTGAGCTGCGGCTGGTTCTCGGCGACCGCGCCGACGACGACCGGGGAGTCGCTGAGCCGGCCGGCGAGGGTGTCGCCGCCGTCCACGTCGAGGACGTCCGCGACGATCACGGTGATGTTGTCGGGGCCGCCGCCGCGCAGGGCGAGCTGGATGAGCTCCTGGACGGTCTCCTGCGGGCCCTGGTAGCCGGCGAGCGTCTCCTCCATCGTCTGGTGGGAGACGACGCCCGACAGGCCGTCGGAGCAGATCAGGTACCGGTCGCCGGCGCGGACCTCGCGGATCGACAGGTCCGGCTCGACGTGGTCGCCGCTGCCCAGCGCGCGCATCAGGAGGGAGCGCTGCGGGTGGGTGGTGGCCTCTTCCTCGGTGATCCGGCCCTCGTCGACGAGGCGCTGGACCCAGGTGTGGTCCTGGGTGATCTGCGTGAGGACGCCGTCGCGGAGGAGGTACGCGCGCGAGTCGCCGACGTGGACGAGGCCGAGCCGCTGGCCGGTCCACAGCAGGGCGGTCAGGGTGGTCCCCATGCCTTCGAGCTGGGGGTCCTCCTCGACCATCATGCGCAGCTGGTCGTTGGCGCGCTGGACCGCGGTGCCGAGGGAGGTGAGGATGTCCGAGCCGGGGACGTCGTCGTCGAGGGTGACGAGCGTGGAGATCACTTCGGAGGAGGCGACCTCGCCGGCGGCCTGGCCGCCCATGCCGTCGGCGATCGCGAGCAGGCGGGGTCCGGCGTAGCCCGAGTCCTCGTTGCCCTCGCGGATCATGCCCTTGTGCGACCCGGCGGCGAAACGCAGTGACAGACTCATGCGCACCTCACCCGTCGGCTCGGGGTACAGCCGGTCTCGAGCCACACTGCCCACCCTCCGGTCGGGAGCCCCTTCCGGTCCCCTGGGACCGCTGCGGCTCGCTCGCTCCGCTCGCTCATTGTCGTACTACTTCCGCAGCTCGATGACGGTCTTGCCGATGCGGATCGGCGCGCCCAGCGGAATCGGGGTCGGTGTGGTGAGTCGGGTCCGGTCGAGGTAGGTGCCGTTCGTGGACCCGAGATCCTCGACGATCCACTGGCCGTCACGGTCCGGGTAGATCCTGGCATGCCGACTGGAGGCGTAGTCGTCGTCCAACACGATCGTGGAGTCGTGGGCCCGGCCCAGCGTGATGGTCTGGCCCTGGAGCGCGACCGTCGTGCCGGCCAGCGTGCCCTCGGACACGACCAGCTTGGTCGGGGCGCCGCGGCGCTGCCGCTGCTGCGGCGGTGCCGCGCCCTGGCGGCCGCCCTGCTGCGGACGCGCGCCCTCGCGGCGCGAACCGCGCTGCGTGACCCGCGTCCCGAACAGGTCGCTGCGGATGACCTGGACGGCCACGATGACGAACAGCCACAGTACGGCGAGGAAACCCAACCGCATGACCGTGAGGGTCAGCTCTGACATTGCCCCCGCTTCACCCTTCGGCTTGCCGGTAAACGATGGTGGTACTGCCCACGACGATCCGCGAGCCGTCGCGGAGCGTAGCGCGGGTGGTGTGCTGCCCGTCGACCACGATGCCGTTGGTGGACCCGAGATCCTGGATCGTCGAGGGCGTTCCGGTCCGGATCTCGCAGTGGCGGCGGGACACGCCGGGGTCGTCGATCCGTACGTCGGCGTCGGTGCTGCGGCCCAGCACGAGGGTGGGGCGGGAGATCTGGTGGCGCGTGCCGTTGATCTCGATCCAGCGGCGCACCTGGCCGGCGCCCGGCACGTGACCGGAGGCGCCCGGCGGGCGGTGCGCGGCGGGACCGGGGCGGTGCGCGCCGCCGGGGGCGCCGGCGCCCGGCGGCGGGGCGGCGGGCATCGGCGGCGCGCCGGTCGGCGGGTAGCCGTAACCGCCGGGGCGACCGCCCTGGCCGTGCGGCGGGCCGGCCGGGTGCGCGCCGTCGACGGGCTGCGCCGACTGCGAGGAGCTGGACGCCAGGGTGCGGCTGCGGACCCGGTACAGGCCGGTGTCGAGGTCGTCGGCCTTCTCCAGGTGGACCTTGATGGGGCCCATGAACGTGTACCGCTGCTGCTTGGCGTAGTCCCTGACGAGGCCGGCGAGCTCGTCGCCGAGCTGGCCCGAGTACGGGCTGAGGCGCTCGTAGTCCGGCGCGCTCAGCTCGACGATGAAGTCGTTGGGGACGACCGTCCGCTCGCGGTTCCAGATCGTCGCGTTGTTGTCGCACTCGCGCTGGAGGGCCCCGGCGATCTCGACGGGCTGGACCTCGGACTTGAAGACCTTGGCGAAGGTGCCGTTGACCAGGCCTTCGAGACGCTGCTCGAACCGCTTCAGGACTCCCATGGGGCACCTCCTCCGTCGTTGCCGTCCTGGTACTGCTTACTGATCGTATCCACGCGTCGGGAAATCGGCTGGTTCCCCTTCTCTGCCCTGTGGACGAGTGTCACCTCTCACATCTCCCGTACGGATCGTAGAGGCGGCCTGTGGACAGTGTCCCGCACCCGGGGCCCGGCCGGGATGAGCGGGGGGCGGGGCGTTCCGTTCCGTGCCGGTCCATTCCCGTCGTCCCGTGGCGGGGTGTCCATATGTACGTCTCCATGGAGTGCGTGGCGTGTGCGGTCTGTGCGACGTGTGTGCTGCGCGTGGTGTGCGGTCGGGCGGGTGGACGGAACGTGTACCCGCTTCCGCGCGGTCCCGCGTGTGCCCGCTTCCGCGTGTGCCCGCTTCCGCGTGTGCCTGCTTCCGCCCGTGCCGCCGTCTCCCCTCTTCCTTGTTTGCCCGCCGGGCCCCGAAACAACGGATGTGAATCCACCCCGTGCGACGTGCTAATCTTCAGATGTCGCCAGGCGGTCGCACCGAACAAGGTGGGGCCCGAGGTGACGATGCGCGGGTGGCGGAATAGGCAGACGCGCTGGATTCAGGTTCCAGTGCCCGCAAGGGCGTGGGGGTTCAACTCCCCCCTCGCGCACCACAGGAGACAGGGTCTCCACCAGGACGAAGGTCCGGGTGGGGGCCCTTTCTCGTTGGGCGGTCCGCCGTGGCGGGAGCGGCGGCGCGGTGAACCGCCGTCTCGTGAGCAGTGGCAGGCCGGGGCGGCCGGGGACGCGGCGGCGGGCGCCGGGGGCGTGTGCGGGTTGTCCACAGGGGGAGACGGGTGGGGGACAGGGGGGTACGGTCGTCGCACGTTCGGTCTGTTTCACGTGAATGGGGGGCGTATGGACGAGAACCGGGCCGTGGTGCCCGCGCAGCGGACGGGTGGCGGCGCGGGCGCGGCCGGCGCGGGTGCGGGGCCGACGGGCGTGGGGGCGGGGCCGATTGGCGCGGGCGCGGCGGACACGGGCGGCGACGCGGAGCGGATCCCGGTCGTGCCGGGATTCGCGCGGCACCCCGCCGGGACGCACGGACCGGGCGGGGCCGAAGGGCCCAAGGCGTACGCCAAGGCCCTGCGCGGGCGGGTGCCGCGCGCCGCGCACGGCACGCTGGTGCTGCGTGCCGGACGTCCCGACGCGGTGCGCGCGGTCGAGGAGTCGAGCCGCGACCGGGTGCCCGCACTGGCACCGATACGGGTCGGGCGCATGGCGGCGACGCCCTTCGCGTTCCTGCGCGGTGCGGCCGGGCTGATGGCGCACGACCTCGCGGGCACACCGGTGACGGGCGTGGGCGCGCAGATATGCGGCGACGCGCACGCGGCGAACTTCGGCCTGTACGGCGACGCGAGCGGCCGGCTGGTCATCGACCTGAACGACTTCGACGAGACCGTGGTCGGCCCCTGGGAGTGGGACGTCAAGCGGCTCGCGACGTCCCTGGTGCTGGCCGGTCGGGAGGCCGGGGCCGACGAGGACGTGTGCCGGGCGGCCGCGTACGACGCGGTGGGCGCCTACCGGCGGACCATGCGGCTGCTGGCGCGGATGCCGGTGCTGGACGCGTGGAACGCCATCGCCGACGAGGAACTCGTCTCGTACACGGACGCGCGGGACCTGCTCGGCACGCTGGAGCGGGTGTCGGAGAAGGCGCGCGGGAACACGAGCGCCCGGTTCGCCGCGAAGGCGACGGAGATCTGCGAGGACGGCTCGCGGCGGTTCGTGGACGCCCCGCCGGTGCTGTCGCGCGTGCCGGACGCCGAGGCCGCCGCGGTCGCCTCCGCCCTGGGCCCGTACCTGGAGACGCTGCCGCCGGACCGGCTGCCGCTGCTCGCCCGGTACGCGATCCAGGACGTGGCGTTCCGCGTCGTCGGCACGGGCAGCGTGGGCACCCGGTCGTACGTGGTGTTGCTCCTGGACCACCGGGGGGAGCCGCTGGTGCTCCAGGTGAAGGAGGCCAGGCCCTCGGCGCTGGTGCCGTACCTGCCCGAGGCCGGGTTCGAGGCCGGGGCGGCCGGGCATGAGGGGCGCCGGGTCGTGCTGGGACAGAAGCGGATGCAGGTCGTCAGCGACAGCCTGCTCGGCTGGACGACCGTCGAGGGGCGGCCGTACCAGGTCCGGCAGTTCCGCAACCGGAAGGGCAGCGTCGACCCGGCGGCGCTGGCGGCCGACCAGATCGACGACTACGGGCGGATGACCGGCGCCCTGTTGGCGAGGGCGCACGCCCACAGCGCCGACCCGCGGATCGTAGCGGCGTACTGCGGCAAGAACGACGAGCTGGACACGGCCTTCGCCGCCTTCGCCGTGGCGTACGCGGACCGCACCGAGGCCGACCACGCCGACCTGGTCACGGCCGTCCGGGCCGGACGTGTCGCCGCCGAGCTGGGCGTATGACGGGTTGGGCGCCGGTCGCCCGTAGTCTGGACAGGTGACGACCCCGAGCGACGACCTGACCGGCGCCCCCGTGGAGGAGGCCGCTGCCGCCGAGCGGCACCGGAAGCCCGAGCAGCAGGGCCCCCCGCCCACGGAGGCCGGTGCCGCCGCGCCCGGTGCCGCCGAGGCCGCCGGGCCGCAGGAGGCTCCGGAGGCGCGGCTCGCCCGTGCCGTGCGGGCGGCGGAGCAGGCGCTGATCGAGTTCGAGATCGCGGTGGAGAGCTTCCGGATCGAGGTGGAGAACTTCTCCCGGCTGCACCACCAGCGGCTCGGTCCGATGTACGCGCGCCTCGACGAGCTGGACGCGCTGATCGCGGAGGCGCGGGCGGCGCGCACCGGCGATCCGGAGGACCTGCGCAAGGCGCAGGAGGCCCGGGCCGTGGTGATGCCGATGCCTGGGGTCGACGAACTCTTCCACAGCTGGATCGACTCCGAGGGCCTGTCCCCGGAGGCCGCCGCGATGCTGAACGAACAGCCCGTGCAGGCGCCCCGGCGGGTGCGTCCCAGCGACGAGGCGCGCAAGCTCTACCGGGACCTCGTCCGCAAGGCGCATCCCGACCTGGCCGCCGAGGAGGCGGAGCGCAAACGGCGCGACGAGTTCATCACGCGCGTCAACACCGCGTACGCCCGCGGTGACGAGGCGCTGCTGCGGCAGCTCGCCGGCGAGTGGGAGGCGGGGCCGGCACCCGCCGAGCCGCCGGTCAGCGAGAGCGAGGAGCTGTACGCCCGTCTGGACTGGCTGGCGCAGCGCAAGGAACTGCTGACGGTCGTCGCGCGCGAGCTGGAGGAGAGCGCGATCGGTGCGATGCTGCGGATGGCGCCCGACGACCCCGACCGGCTCCTCGACGAGGTCGCCGAACAGCTGCTGGCCCAGGTCTCCGAGCGCGAGGCCGAGCTCGCGGCGCTGACGACCTCCCCGTACCTGCCCGAAGAGAAGGAATGACCCCCATGAACTTCGCACCGCTGCCCGTCGTGGACGCCGCGTCCGTGCCGGGTGACGCCCTGGTCCTCGACGTGAGGGAGGACGACGAGTGGGCCGCCGGGCACGTCGAGGGTGCCCTGCACGTACCGATGAGCGAGTTCGTCGCCCGCTTCGGCGAGGTGACGGAGGCGGTGGCCGACGGACGGCGCGCCTATGTGATGTGCCGGGTCGGCGGCCGGTCCGCGCAGGTCACGCAGTACCTGGTGCAGCAGGGGATCGACGCGGTGAACGTCGACGGCGGCATGCTCGCCTGGGAGAGCGCCGGACGCCCGATGGTGAGCGAGCACGGCGGTCCCGCGGCCGTCGCGTAACCGCCGGCTGCGGGGAGCCGGGCAACGGCGAAGGGCCGGGTGGCCGCGAGGTTTCGAACGGCGGCGGGGAGCCGAGCGGTCGTGAGGAACCGGGCGGGTGGGCCGGCGCGTGTCCGCCACCGTCACCGCCGCCCGCCCGTCTCACCGGTCGAAGTCGAGTTCGACCTCCGGTGTCATCGGGTGCGACTGGCACGCCAGTACGTAGCCGGCGTCCGTCTCTTCGGTCTCCAGCGCGTAGTTGCGGTCCATCCGCACCTCGCCCGAGACGAGGAAGGCCCGGCACGTACCGCAGACGCCGCCCTTGCAGGCGTACGGCGCGTCCGACCGGCCGCGCAGCACGGTCTCCAGCAGGGCCTCGCCCTCCCGCACCGGCCACGTCCCGGACCGGCCGTCCAGGGTCGCCGTCAGCGTGGCCGCCGGCGCCCCGCCCGAGGCCGGCCGGCGGACCGGCGACAAGCCGCCGTCCACGTGGAAGACCTCCTGGTGGACCCGGTCCCTCGGCACGCCGAGGCCCCGCAGCGCCCGCTCGGCACCCTGGACCAGCCCGAACGGCCCGCACAGGAACCAACCGTCCACGTCGTCCACTGCCAGCAGCGCCGGGAGGAGGCGGGACAGCCGTTCCTCGTCCAGCCGGCCGGACGGCAACCCGGTCTGCTGCTCCTCACGGGACAGCACCGTGACCAACTGGAAGCGGTCGGGGTAGCGGTCCTTCAGGTCGGCGACCTCGTCGAGGAACATCGTCGACGCGGCCGTGCGGTCGCTCCGTATGAGGCAGAAGCGGGCCCGCGGCTCCCGCGCCAGCAGCGTCGCCGCGATCGACAGCACGGGGGTGATGCCGCTGCCGCCGACGATCGCCGCGAAGTGCCCGGGCCGCGGTGGCAGGACGAACCTGCCCGTCGGCTCCATGACCTCCACCGTGTCCCCGACGGCGAGTTGCTTCAGGGCGTAGGTGGAGAACTCGCCGCCCTCGACGAGCCGGATGCCGACGCGCAGCACCGGGTCCTCTCCCGGACCGGCGGCGGGTGAGCAGATCGAGTACGTACGGCGGATCTCCTCGTCGCCGGTGGAGGCCCGACGCATCGTCACGTGCTGGCCGGGGACGTGGCGGAACGCCTCCCGCAGCTCTGGCGGGAGGGCGAAGGAGACGGCCACCGAATCGTCCGTGAGCCGCTCGACCCCACTCACCCGGAGCGGATGGAACATCTACAACTCCTTGAAGTGGTCGAAGGGTTCGCGGCAGGAGGCGCAGCGACGCAGCGACTTGCACGCGGTCGAGGAGAACCTGCTCAGCAGCTCGGTGTCGGTCGAGCCGCAGTGCGGGCAGCGGATGGCGAGCGTGAGCGGCACGGGCCCACCGGAATGCCACTGCGGCCGGGGCGGGGCTATGCCGAACTCGGCGAGCTTGCGCCGCCCCTCGTCACTGATGTCGTCCGTGGACCAGGCGGGGGAGAGGACCGTGAGGACCGAGACCTCCACCATGCCTCGGTCGTGGAGGACCCGTTCGATGTCCGAGGTCATCGCCTCGATCGCCGGGCAACCGGTGTACGTGGGGGTCAGCTCGACCTCGACCCTGCCGGGGCCGAGGACCCGCACGCCCCTCAGCACGCCCAGCTCCTCCAGAGTGAGCACGGGCATCTCGGGATCGGGGACCGAACCGGCCAGGCGGCTCAGCTCCTCCTCGAGCGGCGTCATGGTCACCATGACGCCCCTGGGTGGCTGCGGTGCAGATGCTGCATCTCGGCGAGCATCCGCCCGAACGGCTCGGTGTGCACGCCCTGCCGTCCGGCGCCCGCGCTCCACGCCGTCGCCCGGGGTCCCTCGGGGAGGGGGAGGGTCGCCCGGTCCAGCACGGCGGAGACCGACGTCAGCCAGTCGGCCTCCAGCTCCCGCCAGTCGACGTCGACGCCCTCGACGGGCTGGAACAGCTCGCCGGTGAAGCGCCACAGCGCGGCACAGGCCGTCCGCATCCGGTCATGACTCTCGGGGGTGCCGTCACCGAGCCGGAGCGTCCACTGCTCGGCGTGGTCCTGGTGGTAGGCGACCTCCTTGACCGCCTTCGCGGCCAGGCCCCGCAGCGCCTCGTGGCCCTCGTCACCCGGGCGCGCGTCAGTGGCCGCGAGCCGGCCGTACAGCAGGCGCTGGTAGGTGGAGAAGTACAGTTGGCGGGCGATGGTGTGGGCGAAGTCGCCGTTCGGCTGCTCGACGAGCTGGGCGTTGCGGAAGGCCCGCTCCTCCCGGAGGAAGGCCAGTTCGTCCTCGTCTGCGACGAGGGAGAGCAGGACGCGGGCCTGTCCGAGCAGGTCCAGCGCGATGTTGGCGAGGGCGACCTCCTCCTCCAGCACGGGCGCGTGGCCCGCCCACTCCCCCAGCCGGTGGGACAGCACCAGCGCGTCGTCGCCGAGGGCGAGGGCCGCGGTGTTCAGGGAGGTCGTCACAGGTGCTGCACCCCCTCGGGGATCTCATAGAACGTCGGGTGTCGGTAGGGCTTGTCGGCGGACGGTTCGAAGAACGGGTCCTTCTCGTCCGGTGACGACGCGGTGATCGCGGTGGCGGGGACGACCCAGATGGAAACGCCCTCGCTGCGCCGGGTGTACAGGTCGCGGGCGTTGCGCAGGGCCATTTCGGCGTCCGGGGCGTGCAGGCTTCCCGCGTGCGTGTGGGACAGCCCGCGGCGCGAGCGGACGAACACCTCCCACAGCGGCCAGTCGCTGGTCGTCATGCCGTCGCCTCCCCGGTGTTCCCGGACTCGTCGCCCTTGTTCCGATCGCGCTGCTTCGCGGCGTACGCGGCCGCCGCCTCCCTGACCCAGGCTCCCTCTTCATGGGCGCGGCGGCGCTGGGTGATCCGCTGTTCGTTGCACGGACCGTTGCCCTTGAGGACCTCGCGGAACTCGGTCCAGTCGATCGCGCCGAAGTCGTAGTGGCCCCGCTCCTCGTTCCACCGGAGGTCGGGGTCGGGGAGGGTCAGGCCCAGGGACTCGGCCTGCGGGACGCAGATGTCGACGAAGCGCTGGCGCAGCTCGTCGTTGGAGTGGCGCTTGATCTTCCAGGCCATGGACTGCGCGGAGTGCGCCGATTCGTCGTCGGGCGGGCCGAACATCATCAGCGACGGCCACCACCAGCGGTTGACGGCGTCCTGCGCCATCTCGTGCTGCGCCGGCGTGCCCCGCGAGAGGGCGAGCAGCGCCTCGTACCCCTGGCGCTGGTGGAAGGACTCCTCCTTGCAGACCCGGATCATCGCGCGGGCGTACGGCCCGTAGGAGCAGCGGCACAGCGGCACCTGGTTGGTGATCGCGGCGCCGTCGACGAGCCAGCCGATCGCGCCGACGTCGGCCCAGGTCAACGTGGGGTAGTTGAAGATCGACGAATACTTCTGGCGGCCCGAGTGGAGCTTGTCCAGCAGCTCGTCCCGGCTGACGCCCAGGGTCTCGGCTGCGCTGTACAGGTACAGGCCGTGCCCCGCCTCGTCCTGGACCTTGGCCATCAGGATCGCCTTGCGGCGCAGGGAGGGCGCACGCGTGATCCAGTTCGCCTCGGGCTGCATGCCGATGATCTCGGAGTGGGCGTGCTGGGCGATCTGCCGGATCAGCGTGGTGCGGTACGCCTCCGGCATCCAGTCGCGCGGTTCGATGCGCTCGTCGGCGGCCACGGCGGCGTTGAACACCGCCTCGTACGCCTCCTGCGAGTTCGCCGTCACTGCCGTCATCGGGCCCCCTACCGACCGATCGTTCGGTTGAATGACTTCAATGGTGAGTCGGCGGCCCGTATGGTGTCAACCCTGTGGAAAACCGGGGTGGAGAGACGCGGAACGGGGCGGGATGGAGTCGTACGACGAACGGCGCGGACGCGCCGGGGGCGCTGTCGGCGGCGAAAGCCCTGATCACGCCGGGTTGGCGGCGCTCTCCCTGCCGTACCAGGTGGTGGGTGCCGTCGCCCTCGCGGTGATCGGTCTGGTCGCCTGCTTCCACGTGGGCGTGGTGTTCCTCCACGTCGCGCCGTCGAACACACTGACCAAACAGCACGGCGAAACCGTCGACGCCTGGGTCATGCCGGAGTTCGAGCAGAACTGGAAGCTCTTCGCGCCCAACCCGCTCCAGCAGAACATCGCGGTCCAGGTCCGCGCCGAGGTGGTCCGCGACGGCACCCGTCGGGTCACCCCGTGGATCGACCTGACCGCCGAGGACGCCGAGGCGATCCACGGCAACCCCTTCCCCAGCCACGTGCAGCAGAACGAGCTGCGCCGCGCCTGGGACTTCTACGCCAACCAGCACGGCGACGACGACCGGGCGAACAGCCTGCGCGCCGGCCTCTCCGAGCGCTACATACGCCGCATCGCCATGTCGCGGCTGGAGGACCACCGACTGGGCGGGAAGGTCGAGCGGATACAGATGCGCTCGTCGACCACGGGCGTCGCCGCCCCGCCGTGGAGCCGCGAGAAGACCGACACGCGGACGTACTACCGGCTCCTGCCCTGGTGGACCGTGACCGCCGCCGACCTGCCGGGCGGCGCGACGGGCGGACGCGCAGCGGAGGAGGCCCGGTGAACCCGACCAGCACCTCCCGGCCCGCGGACCGCCGCGAGAGCCCCGACCGGCGCCTCGCCAGGGCCGTCCAGCGGCTCACGGGCACCGTCCTCGGCCCGTACCAGACCGCCGTCGTCCGGATCGGCTTCGCCGCGACCTGGCTGTTCTTCCTCCTCCGCGAGTTCCCCCACCGCCACGAGCTGTACGGGCCCGAGAGCCCGTGGGGCTGGCACATGGCGCGGCAACTGATCGCGGACAACCACTCCTTCACCGTCCTGATGTGGACGGACTCCGCCCTGTGGTTCGAGGTCGTCTACGCGGTCGCCGTGCTGTCCAGCGCCCTGCTGCTGGTCGGCTGGCGCACCCGGGCCACGTCGGCGCTGTTCATGGTGGGCGTCCTCTCGCTGCAGAATCGCTCCGTCTTCATGGGCGACGGCGGTGACAACGTCATCCACCTCATGGCGATCTACCTCGTCCTCACCCGCTGCGGACGCGTCTGGTCGCTGGACGCGCGCCGCCGGGCCCGCCGCCCCGCCGGGGCGGGCTCCGACCCGACCGGGGTGGCGCTGTGGACGGTGCTGGGCCTCGGCCTCGTGGCGGTCCTGCTGTTCCGCGACAGGAGCGGCGAGCCGTGGATCGTCGTGCTGCTGGGGCTGCTGTGGCTCGCCCAGGGAGCGTGGTGGCTGGTGTGCCGCTTCGCCCCCGGCCAGCCGCGCGTCCTGCTCGACGTCCTCGCCAACCTGCTGCACAACGCCACCCTCGCGGTGATCATGGCCGAGGTGTGCCTGATCTACGCGACGGCCGGCTGGTACAAGATTCAGGGCTCGCGCTGGCAGGACGGCACCGCCCTGTACTACCCGCTGAAGCTGGACTACTTCAGCCCGTGGCCCGTCCTGTCCGACCTGCTGGCCGGCGCCAGCCTGGTGGTCATGGTCATCACCTACGGCACGGTGATCGTGCAGGTGGCCTTCCCGTTCACCCTCTTCAACCGCCGGGTCAAGAACGTGCTGCTCGCGGCGATGATGCTGGAGCACGCGGGGATCGCGCTGCTGCTCGGGCTGCCGTTCTTCTCCCTCGCCATGATCACCGCGGACGCCGTCTTCCTGCCGACGGCCTTCCTGTTGTGGCTGGAGGGCCGGGTCCGTCGCGCCGGGGGGCGGCTGCGCCCCGGCCGGGCCGCGGGGGCGGGGGAACGGGGCCCCGTACCGGACGCGCCGGCTCCCCGTACCCTCGTCGGGTGAGCAGCGAGACCCAGGCGGACACCCCCCTCCAGTACGACGACGGCTACGGCCCCGAGGTCGGCGTCGGGCCGCACCCCCTGCCCTGGCCGCGGGACGAGCGGTACGACCCCGAGCTGCTCGCCGGGGGCGACCGGCGCAACGTCGTCGACCGCTACCGGTACTGGACGCGCGAGGCGATCGTCGCCGACCTGGACACCCGCCGCCACGACTTCCACGTGGCGGTGGAGAACTGGGGCCACGACTTCAACATCGGGTCGGTCGTCCGGACCGCCAACGCCTTCCTGGCGAAGGAGGTCCACATCGTCGGGCGCCGCCGCTGGAACCGGCGCGGCGCGATGGTCACCGACCGGTACCAGCACGTGCGCCACCACCCCGACACCGAGTCGCTGACGGCCTGGGCCGCGGCGGAGGGCCTGCCGATCATCGGCATCGACAACCTGCCGGGCGCGGTGCCCCTGGAGCGCACCGAGCTGCCCCGCCGCTGCGTGCTGCTGTTCGGGCAGGAGGGGCCGGGCCTCACCGAGGAGGCCCGGAAGCACGCCCGGATGGTGTGCTCCATCGCCCAATTCGGCTCGACCCGCTCCATCAACGCGGGAGCCGCCGCGGCGATCGCCATGCACGCCTGGATCCAGCGGTACGCCGAGATCGGTGGCTCCCCCGCCTGAGAGCGGGGTCCCGGCACCCGGACACGCCGGGCACCGGATCGTCCCGAGTGCCCGGTCACGCCGAGCGCCGGATCGCTCCGGCTGCCCGGTCACGCAGGGCGCCGGGTCACGCCGGGCTTCGGGTCACGCCGGGCGGCGGACCTCCACCACCCGGAAGCGGTTCGCCACGAAGGCGCTGTCGCACAGGGCGGCGTTCGCGGCGGGGTTGCCGCCCGAACCGTGGAAGTCGGAGAACGCGGCGGTCTGGTTGACGTAGACGCCGCCCGTCAGGTTCAGCGAGAGCTGCGCCGACTCCTCCAGGCAGACCTCCTCGACCGCGCGCTCCACCTCCTGCGAGGTCGTGTACGCGCCGACCGCCATCGCGCCCTTCTCGCGGATCGTGCGCCGCAGCAGCTCCAGCGCGCCGGCCGTGGAGTCCACGGCCACGGCGAACGAGACGGGGCCGAAGCACTCCGACATGTAGGCGGCCTCCGCGTCCGGCTTGGAGCCGTCCAGCTTGACCAGGAGCGGCGTGCGCACGACGGCGTCCGGGAAGTCCGGGTTGACGACCTCGCGGGACGGCAGGGCGACCTCGCCCAGTCCCGCGGCCGCTTCCAGGCGGGCCTTCACGTCGGGGTTGACCAGCGCGCCCAGCAGCCCGTTCGCCCTCGCGTCGTCGCCCAGCAGGCCCTCCACGGCGGCGGCGAGGTCGGTGACCACCTCGTCGTACGACTTCGGGCCGGCGTCGGTCGTGATGCCGTCGCGCGGGATCAGCAGGTTCTGCGGGGTCGTGCACATCTGGCCGCTGTACAGGGAGAGGGAGAAGGCCAGGTTGGCCAGCATCCCCCGGTATTCGTCGGTGGAGTCCACGACGATCGTGTTGACGCCGGCCTTCTCCGTGTAGACCTGGGCCTGGCGGGCGTTGGCCTCCAGCCAGTCGCCGAACGCCGTCGAGCCCGTGTAGTCGATGATCCGGATCTCGGGGCGGACGGCCAGCGCCTTGGCGATGCCCTCACCGGGGCGCTCGGCGGCCAGCGCCACCAGGTTCGGGTCGAAGCCCGCCTCGGCCAGTACGTCGCGCGCGATCCGCACGGTCAGGGCGAGCGGCAGGACCGCGCGCGGGTGCGGTTTGACCAGGACGGCGTTGCCGGTCGCCAGGGAGGCGAACAGGCCCGGGTAGCCGTTCCACGTCGGGAAGGTGTTGCAGCCGATCAGCAGGGCGACGCCGCGGCCGACCGGGGTGAACGTCTTGCGCAGCTCCAGCGGACCCCGCTTGCCCTGTGGCTTGGACCACTCGGCCTCCCGCGGCGTCCGGACCTGCTCCTCGTACGCGTACGCCACCGCCTCCAGGCCGCGGTCCTGCGCGTGCGAGCCGCCCGCCTGGAACGCCATCACGAACGCCTGCCCGCTCGTGTGCATCACCGCGTGTGCGAACTCGTGCGTCCGGGCGCTGATGCGGGCCAGGATCTCCAGGCAGACCAGCGCGCGCGTCTCCGGGCCGGCGTCCCGCCAGGCGCCCAGGCCGGCGCGCATCGCCGGCAGCAGCACGTCCACGTCCACGTGCGGGTACTCCACGCCGAGCGCCGGGCCGTACGGAGACACCTCCCCGCCCGTCCAGCCGTCCGTGCCCGGCTGGTCCAGGTCGAAGCGGGAGCCGAGGGTCGCCCGGTGGGCGGCGAGGCCGTCCTCGGCGCTCAGCGAGCCGTTCTCCCCGTACGCCTTCGGGTGCTCCGGGTGCGGCGACCAGTAGGCGCGCGTACGGATCGCCTCCAGGGCCTGGTCGAGCGTGGGCCGGTGCCTCTCGGACAGGTGGGCGGGGGTCAGCTGCGCGGCGGCCATGGCGGACCAACTCCTCGGTGAGCTGGGCAGGAACAGGCGGACAGAGCTAGAGTAACCGAACGATCGGTCGGGACAAGGGGGTCTCCCGAACCTGTGGACAACGCATCGGGGAGGATCACTGGCATGACCGACACTGAGGCCACCACACGGGCCGCCGGGACCGCCGTCGAACGCGATCGGACCGTCGCCGTCGTCGGGGCGGGGACCATGGGCCAGGGCATCGCACAGGTCGCGCTCGTCGCCGGCCACCGCGTACGCCTCCACGACGCCGCGCCCGGCCGTGCCGAGCAGGCCGCCGAGTCCCTCCTCGGGCGGCTGGACCGGCTGGTCGCCAAGGGGCGCCTCGCCCGGGAGGAGCGGGACGCGGCCGCCGCGCGCCTCCACCCGGCCGCCGACCTCGACGAGCTGGCCGACGCCGCGCTCGTGGTCGAGGCGGTCGTGGAGCGCCTCACGGTCAAGCAGGAGCTCTTCACCGCGCTGGAGAAGATCGTCGACGACGACTGCCTCCTCGCCACCAACACCTCCTCGCTCTCCGTCACCGCCATCGGCGGCGCGCTGCGCCTCCCCGGCCGCTTCGTCGGCATGCACTTCTTCAACCCGGCGCCGCTGCTGCCCCTCGTCGAGGTCGTCAGCGGCTTCGCGACGGACATCGCGTCCGCCACGCGCGCGTACGAGACGGCCCGCGCCTGGGGCAAGACCCCGGTCGCCTGCGCCGACACGCCGGGCTTCATCGTCAACCGCATCGCCCGCCCCTTCTACGCCGAGGCGTTCGCGGTCTACGAGGAGCAGGGCGCCGACCCGGCCACCATCGACGCCGTCCTACGCGAGTCCGGCGGCTTCCGCATGGGGGCCTTCGAGCTGACCGACCTCATCGGCCAGGACGTCAACGAGGCGGTGACCACGTCGGTCTGGGAGGCGTTCTTCCAGGATCCCCGGTTCCGCCCCTCGCTCGCCCAGCGGCGCCTCGTCGAGGCCGGGATGCTCGGCCGCAAGACCGGCCGCGGCTGGTACGCGTACGACGACCAGGGCGTCCACCGTCCCGAGCCGCACACCGCCGAGCCTGCCGACCCACCCGCGTACGTCGTCGTCGAGGGCGACCTCGCCCCCTTCGGTGAGCTGCTCGACATGATCCGGGAGGCCGGGATCCCCCTCCGCGAAGAGGAGGAGGACCGGGGCACGCGCCTCGAACTGCCCGGCGGGGGCCAGCTGGCACCGGCCGACGGCCAGACGTCCGTCGAGTTCCGCGACGTCGTCTACTTCGACCTCGCCCTCGACTACCGCGAGGCGACCCGCATCGCGCTGGCCGCCGGCCCGGACACGTCCCAGGAGACCCTCGACCAGGCGATCGGCCTCTTCCAGGCCCTGGGCAAGAAGGTCAGCGTCATCGGCGACGTGCCGGGCATGATCGTCGCCCGGACCGTGGCGCGGCTCGTCGACCTCGCGCACGAGGCGGTCGCCAAGGGCGTCGCCACGGAGGAGGACATCGACACCGCGATGCGGCTCGGCGTCAACTACCCGCTCGGGCCCTTCGAGTGGAGTCGCAAGATCGGCAGGAGCTGGGCGTACGGCATCCTGGAGGAGCTCCACCAGCGCGACCCCTCGGGACGCTACGCGCCCTCCCTGGCGCTCTACCGCCACTCCTACGCCGACGACGAGCGGGAGACCGGACGATGACGAGCACCAGGCGCGACACCTACACGCCCGAGACGCTCCTCTCGGTCGCCGTCCAGGTCTTCAACGAACGCGGCTACGACGGCACGTCCATGGAGCACCTCTCCAAGGCCGCCGGGATTTCCAAGTCCTCGATCTACCACCACGTCACGGGCAAGGAGGAACTGCTGCGGCGGGCGGTCAGCCGCGCCCTGGACGGGCTGTTCGCCGTCCTCGACGAGGGGCCCGCCACCCGCGGCCGGGCCGTCGAGCGGGTCGAGTACGTCACCCGACGCACGGTCGAGGTGCTGGTCGACGAACTGCCGTACGTGACGCTGCTGCTGAGGGTGCGCGGCAACACGCGGACCGAGCGCTGGGCGCTGGAGCGGCGCCGCGAGTTCGACCACCGCGTCGCCGACCTGATGAAGGCGGCGGCGGCGGACGGGGACCTCCGCTCCGACATGGACATAAAGATCGCGACCCGGCTGCTGTTCGGCATGGTCAACTCGCTCGTCGAGTGGTACCGCCCGCAGCCCGGGGGCGGGGACGGCGCCGACCGCCGGCAGGTGGCGGACACGGTGGTCCGCCTGGCCTTCGACGGCCTGCGCACCGGGCACTGAGCCCTCCGCCTGCGCACCGGGCGGCCCTCCGCCGGGTGGCGCGGGACCCGGTCCCGGTGGCGCGGGTCCCGGCGGTGGCCCGCGCCCCGGCCTTCCCCGCCCGCGTCGCCGGCGCCCCGGCCCGCGCCGCCGGTCGGCGTCCCCTCACACCCCGGTCGCCGGTCTCCGCACCCCACCCGCCGCCCCGTCGGCCGCGAACTTGCGGTGGACGTCCGTCTCCTCGAACACCAGCAGCGTGCGCGTGGACAGCACCTCCGGGATCGCCTGGAGCTTGGTCAGGACCAGCTCGCGCAGGCTGCGGTTGTCCGGCGTGTGCACCAGCAGCAGCACGTCGAAGTCCCCGCTCACCAGGGCGATGTGCGCCGCGCCCGGCAGCGCCTGGAGCTGCTCGCGGACCGTGCGCCACGAATTCTGCACGATCTTGAGCGTGATGTACGCGGACGCGCCCTGCCCCGCCCGCTCGTGGTTGACGCGCGCGCTGAAGCCGCGGATCACCCCGTCGTCGATGAGCCGGTTGATCCGCGCGTACGCGTTCGCCCGCGACACGTGGACCCGCTCGGCCACCGACCGTACCGACGCCCGCCCATCCGTTTGGAGGATCCGCAGGATGTCGCGGTCGATGGCGTCGAGCGGGCGCGGCGGCGGAGTGCGGTCACCGCCCTGCGGCGCCTGCTCCCAACCGTCGGCCATTCGTTCAGCCCCCATGTCCCCCCGCCTCTCTCCTCTGGACGACCTGCCCCTATCCCAGGCTGTGCAAAACCGTTTGTCCACAGGCTTGGGGTGCCCGTAGCCAAATTTGCTCCACGACCGAACAATCGGTAGGTGAGGCGCGCCACATCCGCGCCGCCCCCGGGTGTTATGCCCGCTCCCACGAGGAGGTGCTGTCATGACGGTCCAAGAGCTGCCCGGCGCGGCCTCTTACCAGCCCACTCCGCCGCCGGCATGGAAGCCGCGCACGGATCCCGCGCCGCTGCTCCCGGACCCCGAGCCGTACCGGGTGCTGGGCACGGATGCCGCGGCCGACTTCGCCCCCGCCGTACTGCGCCGGCTCTACACCGAGTTGGTGCGGGGCCGCCGGTACAACACGCAGGCGACGGCGCTCACCAAGCAGGGCCGGCTGGCCGTGTACCCGTCCAGCACGGGCCAGGAGGCCTGTGAGGTGACCGCCGCGCTCGTCCTGGAGGACCGGGACTGGCTGTTCCCGTCGTACCGGGACACCTTGGCCTCCGTGGCGCGCGGACTGGACCCCGTCGAGGCGCTGACGCTCCTGCGGGGCGACTGGCACACCGGGTACGACCCGCGCGAGCACCGCATCGCCCCCCTGTGCACCCCACTCGCCACGCAGCTCCCGCACGCCGTGGGCCTGGCCCACGCCGCCCGGCTCAAGGGCGACGACGTCGTGGCGCTGGCGATGGTCGGCGACGGCGGAACCAGCGAGGGTGACTTCCACGAGGCGCTGAACTTCGCCGCCGTGTGGCGGGCCCCCGTCGTCTTCCTCGTGCAGAACAACGGCTTCGCGATCTCCGTGCCGCTCGCCAAGCAGACCGCGGCCCCGTCGCTCGCCCACAAGGCCGTCGGCTACGGCATGCCGGGCCGGCTCGTCGACGGGAACGACGCGGCGGCCCTCCACCAGGTGCTCTCCGAGGCGGTGGCCCGCGCCCGGCGCGGCGGCGGACCCACGCTCGTCGAGGCCGTGACGTACCGCGTCGATGCCCACACCAACGCCGACGACGCGACCCGGTACCGCGAGGCCGCCGAGGTCGAGGCGTGGCGGCGGCACGACCCGGTCAAGCTCCTGGAGCGGGAACTGACGGAGCGTGGCCTCATCGATGAGAGCGGCATCCGCGAGGCCGCCGAGCAGGCGGAGGCGATGGCCGCGCGGTTGCGCGAGCGGATGAACGCCGACGCCGAGCTCGACCCGATGGACCTGTTCGCCCACGTCTACGCGGAGCCGACCGCGCAGCTCGTGGAGCAGGCCGCGCAGCTGCGGGCCGAGTTGGACGCCGAAGCGGAGGGCGACGAGCGATGACCACCGTGGCAGCCGGGCGGGCGACCAAGCCCGCCACCATGGCACAGGCCCTCCAGCGGGCCATGCGCGACGCGATGGCCGAGGACCCGGCCGTGCACGTCATGGGTGAGGACGTCGGCACGCTGGGCGGGGTCTTCCGCGTCACCGACGGGCTCGCCAAGGAGTTCGGCGAGGACCGGTGCACGGACACGCCGCTCGCCGAGGCCGGCATCCTCGGCACGGCCGTGGGCATGGCGATGTACGGGCTGCGGCCGGTCGTCGAGATGCAGTTCGACGCGTTCGCCTACCCCGCCTTCGAGCAACTGGTCAGCCACGTCTCCCGGATGCGGAACCGCACGCGCGGCGCGATGCCGATGCCGCTGGTCGTCCGCGTCCCGTACGGCGGCGGGATCGGCGGCGTCGAGCACCACAGCGACTCCTCCGAGGTGTACTACATGGCGACTCCGGGGCTCCATGTCGTCACCCCCGCGACGGTCGCCGACGCGTACGGCCTGCTCCGCGCCGCCATCGCCTCCGACGACCCGGTCGTCTTCCTGGAGCCGAAGCGGCTGTACTGGTCGAAGTCCGACTGGTCGCCCGACGACCCGGCCGCGGTGGAGCCGATCGGCCGCGCCGTGGTGCGCCGCAGCGGTCGCAGCGCCACGCTCATCACCTACGGCCCGTCCGTGCCGGTCTGCCTGGAGGCGGCCGAGGCGGCGCGGGCGGAGGGTTGGGACCTGGAGGTCGTGGACCTGCGCTCGCTGGTCCCGTTCGACGACGAGACCGTCTGCGCGTCGGTGCGGCGCACGGGGCGCGCGATCGTCGTGCACGAGGCCACCGGCTTCGCCGGGCCGGGTGCGGAGATCGCCGCGCGGGTCACCGAGCGGTGCTTCCACCATCTGGAGGCGCCGGTGCTGCGGGTGGCCGGGTTCGACATCCCGTACCCGCCGCCGATGCTGGAGCGGCACCATCTGCCGGGTGTCGACCGGATCCTGGACGCGGTCGCCCGGCTCCAGTGGGAGGCGGAGAGCTGATGGCCCAGGTACTGGAGTTCACGCTGCCGGACCTCGGTGAGGGCCTCACCGAGGCGGAGATCGTGCGGTGGCTCGTCTCGGTGGGGGACGTCGTCGCCGTCGACCAGCCTGTCGTGGAGGTCGAGACGGCCAAGGCGATGGTGGAGGTCCCCTGCCCGTACGGCGGTGTCGTCACCGCCCGCTTCGGAGAGGAGGGCGAGGAACTGCCGGTGGGCGCCCCTCTGCTGACCGTCGCCGTCGGCGCCGCGGAGGCGCCGGACGGCTCCGGGCCCGCGTCCGCCGGTCAGCCGGCCGCGGCCCCGCCCGCGGATGGGTCCGGAGCCTCCACCGCTTCCGCCGAGGAGGGCTCGGGGAACGTGCTGGTCGGCTACGGCACGAGTGCGGCCTCCGCCCGCAGGCGGCGCGTCCGCCCGGTGGTGCCGATCGCCGTGTCCGCGCCCCGGGCCGTCGCGCCCGCGCCCTCTCCCGCGCCGGTGCCCGCCGCGCCCGCGGAGGGGCCGGTCCCGGTGATCTCGCCGCTCGTGCGGAAGCTCGCCCGGGAGCGCGGTGTCGACCTGCGGCGGCTGCGCGGCTCCGGCCCGCACGGGCTGATCCTGCGGGCCGACGTCGAACGGGCCGTCACCGAAGCGCCGGCCCCGCAGGACACCGCTCCGGCGCGTCCCGTACCGGCCGGGGCCGTGGCGGCGGGGGCCGCCGAGCGGGTGCCGCTGCGCGGGGTGCGCGGCGCCGTCGCCGACAAGCTGACCCGCAGCCGCCAGGAGATCCCCGACGCCACCTGTTGGGTGGACGCCGACGCGACGGAGCTCATGGCGGCACGGGCCGCGATGAACGCCGCCGGCGGGGAGAAGGTCTCCCTGCTGGCGCTGCTGGCCCGGATCTGCACGGCCGCGCTCGCCCGCCATCCGGAGCTGAACTCCCGCGTCGACCTCGCGGCCCGCGAGATCGTCCGGTCGCCCGAGGTGCACCTGGGCTTCGCCGCCCAGACCGAGCGCGGACTGGTCGTGCCCGTCGTCCGCGACGCGCACACCCGCTCGGCCGAGGGCCTCACGGCGGAGTTCGCCCGACTCACCGAGGCGGCGCGCGCGGGCACGCTGTCTCCGGCCGACCTGACGGGCGGCACGTTCACGCTGAACAACTACGGCGTGTTCGGCGTCGACGGTTCCACACCGATCATCAACCACCCCGAAGCGGCCATGCTCGGCGTCGGCCGGATCGTCCCGAAGCCGTGGGTCCACCACGGCGAGCTGGCGGTCCGCCAGGTCGTCCAGCTCTCCCTCACGTTCGACCACCGGGTCTGCGACGGCGGTACGGCGGGCGGGTTCCTGCGGTACGTGGCCGACTGCGTCGAACACCCCGCGGTGCTGCTGCGCACCCTGTAGAGCCGGGGTCCCGATCTCCTCCCCCGGGTCGGGACCCCACCGAGCGGCCGGGGCGCTGTCCGCTCCGCCACGGCGGCGACCATACTGGGCGCGTGACCCGATTTGACGCCGTCGTGCTGGCAGGAGGCGCCGCGAGGCGACTCGGTGGCGCGGACAAACCCGGCCTGAGCGTCGGTGGACGCACCCTGCTCGACCGGGTGCTGCACGCCTGTCGCGACGCCGGACGGGCCGTGGTGGTCGGCGGTCGCCGTCCGACCGCTCGGCCCGTCGTCTGGGCGCGGGAGGAGCCGCCGGGAGGCGGCCCCGTCGCCGCACTGGCCGCCGGGGTGCGACACGTCGACGCGGACACGGTCGTCGTCCTCGGCGGCGACCTGCCGTTCCTGGACCGCGCGGCCGTACGGAACCTCGTCGACGCGCTCGCCGCGTCGACCGCGGAGGCCGTCCTGGCCGTCGACGCGGACGGCCGGGACCAGCCGCTCGTCGCCGCGTACCGCACCGAGCCGCTGCGCCGCGAGATCGCCCTCCTCGCCACCGAGCACGGCCCTCTCTCCGGGTTGCCCCTGCGTCTGCTGACGCAGGAACTGGACCTCGCCCGGGTCCCCGCCCAGCCGCTCGCCTCCTTCGACTGCGACACCTGGGAAGACCTCGCCACGGCCCGGGCCCGCATCAGGGAGCATGGGAACGTGCTGGACGAATGGATCACCGCGGCCAAGGCCGAACTCGGCATCGAGCTCGACGTCGACACCGCCCTGCTGCTCGACCTGGCCCGTGACGCCGCCCACGGCGTCGCCCGGCCCGCGGCGCCGCTCACCACGTTCCTCGTGGGGTACGCGGCGGCCAAGGCGGAGGGTGACGGCCCGCAGGCGGTGGCGGAGGCGGCCCGCAAGGCGGCCGCGCTCGCGAACCGCTGGGCGAGCGAGGCCGAAGCGGAATGACCGAGCCGGACGTCGACGGCGTCGACGAAGCCCTCGCCCTGGTCGGCGGAGCGCCGACCCACCTCGCCGCGTCCAGCCCGCCCGGGCACCGCGGCACGCCCTGGTCCCAGGCGCGCGCCATCGCCGCCCGGGCCGGCCGCGGCGTGACCCCCCGCACCCGCCGCGTGCCCCTCGGCGAGGCGCTCGGGCGGGTCCTCGCCGAGCCGCTGACCGCCCTCACCGACCTGCCGTCGTTCGACACCTCCGCCATGGACGGCTGGGCGGTCGCCGGACCCGGGCCGTGGGAGATCCGCACCGGGGACGCCGTACTCGCCGGCCACGGCGCGATCCCCGCCCTGCCCGACGGTGTCGCGGTGCGCATCGCGACGGGCGCCCGCGTCCCCGCCGACACCACCGCCGTCATCCGCTCCGAGCACGCCCGCGCCGAACCCGGCCGCGGCGACCGCTCCGGTGCGGGGCCGGGCGGCGGACACCTGTACGCGCGGCACGAGGTGGTGCCCGGCCAGGACATCCGCCCGCGCGGCCAGGAGTGCCGTACGGGCGACGCGCTCCTCCCCGCCACCACGGTCGTCACCCCGGCCGTGCTGGGCCTGGCCGCCGCCGCCGGGTACGACGAGCTGGCCATCGTCGAGCCGCCCCGCGTCGAGGTCCTCGTCCTCGGCGATGAACTGCTCACCTCCGGTGTCCCGCACGACGGGCTCATCCGGGACGCCCTCGGCCCGATGCTCGACCCCTGGCTGCGCGCCCTGGGGGCCGAGGTCGTGGCCGTGCGGCGCGTCGGGGACGACGCCGAGGCGCTGTACGAGGCCGTCACCGGCACCGGCGCCGACCTCGTCGTCACCACCGGGGGCACCGCCGCCGGACCGGTCGACCACGTCCACCCCGTCCTGCGCGGGGCGGGCGCCGAACTCCTCGTCGACGGCGTACAGGCACGGCCGGGGCATCCCATGCTGCTGGCCCGCCTCACCCCGTCCCAGTACCTCGTCGGACTGCCCGGCAACCCGCTGGCGGCCGTGTCCGGGCTGCTGTCCCTCGCCGAGCCGCTGCTGCGCGGCCTCGCCGGGTGCCGCGCCCCCGAGCCGTACTGGGCGTCCGTACGGGACGGGGTGCAGGGCCATCCGCACGACACCCGCCTCGTGCCCGTCGTCCGCCGCGCCGGAGAGGCCGTTCCCCTCCACTACGCCGGTCCCGCCATGCTGCGCGGGCTCGCCGCCGCCGACGGGCTCGCCGTCGTCCCGCCCGGCGGCGCCCGGCCCGGCGACGCGCTGGAGGTCCTCGACCTGCCGTGGACGGCGCCCGTCTCGGCCCCGGTCCCGGCCCAAGGCGGGTGTTTCACGTGAAACACCCCAGTCGGCAGGTCCGCGCGCGTCAGGACGAGGAGCAACTGGCCACCGGTCGGGTCAGTCTGCCGAGGCCGATCGTCGAGCATCCGCTGAGGCAGGTCGGCCAGCGGCTGGCCCTCGCCCTGTTCGTCCTGCTCGTGACGGTGCTGATCGTCATGGCGGACCACAACGGGTACAAGGACAACGTCGACGGGCACGTCAGCCTGCTCGACGCCGTCTACTACGCGACGGTGACGCTCTCGACGACCGGGTACGGCGACATCGTGCCGGCGAGCGACACCGCCCGGCTGGTCAACGTGCTGATCGTGACCCCGCTGCGCGTGCTGTTCCTGATCATCTTGGTCGGCACCACCCTGGAGGTGCTCGCCGAGCGCACCCGCGAGGAGTGGCGCCAGAAGCGTTGGAGGTTGGCCTTGCGAGACCACACCGTCGTCGTCGGCTTCGGCACGAAGGGCCGCTCCGCGCTGGAGACCCTGATGGCCACGGGGCTGAAGAAGCAACAGGTCGTGGTGGTCGACCCGAGCAGCAAGGTGATCGAGATGGTCAATGCGGAGGGGCTGACCGGGGTCGTCGGCGACGGCACCCGCAGCGATGTGCTGCTCCGTGCCGAGGCCCAGAGGGCCCGCCAGATCATCGTCGCCACCCAGCGGGACGACACCGCGGTCCTCGTCACGCTCACGGCGCGCCAGCTGAACAAGGGCGTCAAGATCATCGCTGCGGTGCGCGAGGAGGAGAACGCCCCGCTGCTGCGCCAGTCCGGTGCGGACGCCGTCATCACCAGTGCCAGCGCCGCGGGACGGCTGCTCGGCCTGTCCGTGCTGAGCCCCAGCGCGGGCACGGTGCTGGAGGACCTGATCCACCAGGGCACCGGCCTGGACCTCGTGGAACGGCCCGTCACCAAGGCGGAGGCGGGCCGGAGCGTCCGGGACACCGAGGACCTGGTGGTGAGCGTGTTGCGCGGGCACCGGCTGATCGGCTACGACGACCCGGAGGCCAGTCCGCTCCAACTGACCGACCGGGTCATCGCCATCAAGCGGTCGAAGGGCGTCAGCGGCGCGGTGAGCCCGTTGAAGGGCACGGCGTGGAACGGCACCTCGACGGGCACGTCGGCGGAGTAGCCTCACGACCATGCGTGCGATCACGATTCCCGAACCCGGTG
The DNA here is from genome assembly GCF_032423885.1 of Streptomyces tamarix. NCBI lineage: Bacteria > Bacillati > Actinomycetota > Actinomycetes > Kitasatosporales > Streptomycetaceae > Streptomyces > Streptomyces tamarix. The sequence goes on from NZ_JAWCTQ010000006.1 coordinate 185,977, forward strand.
GCCCCGAAGCGCTCGTCTGGTCCGAGGTCCCCGATCCCGTACCCGGCGAGGGCGAGGTGCTCGTCGACGTGACGGCAGGAGCCGTCAACCGCGCCGATCTGCTCCAGCGGCAGGGCTTCTACGACCCCCCGCCGGGCGCGTCCCCCTACCCCGGTCTCGAATGCTCGGGCCGGATCTCCGCGCTGGGCCCCGGAGTCTCCGGCTGGGCCATCGGCGACGAGGTGTGCGCGCTGCTCGCGGGTGGCGGCTACGCCGAGAAGGTGGCCGTCCCGGCCGGCCAGCTATTGCCCGTACCGAAGGGACTCGACCTGGTGACGGCGGCGGCGCTGCCGGAGGTCACCGCGACCGTCTGGTCGAACGTCTTCATGGTGGCGCACCTGCGGCCCGGCGAGACCCTGCTGGTGCACGGGGGCGCCAGCGGCATCGGGACGATGGCGATCCAGCTCGGCAAGGCGGTCGGCGCCCGGGTCGCGGTGACCGCGGGCGGCCCGGAGAAGCTGGCGCGCTGCGCCGAGCTCGGCGCCGACATCCTGATCGACTACCGCACCCAGGACTTCGTCGACGAGCTGCGCCGGGCGACGGACGGGGCGGGCGCGGACGTCATCCTCGACATCATGGGCGCCAAGTACCTGGAGCCGAACGTCAAGGCGCTGGCGATGAACGGCCGGCTCGCGGTCATCGGCCTCCAGGGCGGTGCCAAGGGAGAGCTGAACCTGGGCGCCCTGCTCAGCAAGCGGGCCGCCGTGACGGCGACCTCGCTGCGGCAGCGACCGCTGGAGGAGAAGGCGACCATCATCGCGGCCGTACGGGAACACGTCTGGCCGCTGATCGAGGCGGGCACGGTCCGCCCCGTCGTGCACCGCACGTTCCCCCTGGCGGAGGCCGCGGAGGCCCACCGGGTGCTGGAGGAGAGCACCCACGTCGGCAAGGTGCTGCTGACCACGGGCGCGGCGGACTGACGCCCCCTCAACGAGCAGGAGCCAAGCCGAACGGCCCGGCACACACCGCGTGTGCCGGGCCGTTCGCCTCTCGTGTGCGTACGGGTCTACAGGTACGGGCCGCCCGTCCGGGCGCGCCCGCGCCCCTGGTCGTCGTCGTCCTGCGAGACCATGCCCGGGGGAAGGGCCCGGCGCATCTGCTCCAACTGGGCGCGGGCCGCCATCTGCTGGGCGAACAGCGCCGTCTGGATGCCGTGGAAGAGACCCTCCAGCCATCCGACCAACTGGGCCTGGGCGATGCGCAGCTCCGCCTCGGACGGAATCGCCTCGTCGGTGAACGGGAGGGACAACCGCTCCAGTTCCTCGACGAGCTCGGGGGCCAGCCCCTCCTCCAGCTCCTTCACCGAGCTGTGGTGGATCTCCTTCAGCCGGACGCGGCTGGCCTCGTCGAGAGGTGCCGCGCGCACCTCCTCCAGCAGCTGCTTGATCATGCTGCCGATCCGCATGACCTTGGCCGGCTGCTCGACCATCTCCGTCACCGGGATCTCGCGCGACTCGTCGTCACCCTCGCCGCCGCCGAGCGCCATACCGTCCTGCCCGACGATGAGGACCTGCGGGGTCTCCTGCGACCGTTCATTCCTCGGCATCTCCATGCCGCCATTCTCTCGTACAGATGCGTCATCACACGGTGTGCCCCCGTGCGCGGGTGATCCACCCTCGCACGGGGGAACGAACCGGTGCGACCGGCACTAAGCGGCCGTGCGCCGGGCCACGGCGGTACGGGATCGGGTGAGCAGGGCGGCGAGCAGCGCCGCGCCCAGCGGTACGGCGACCAGCAGCGCGCCGAACGTCTCCCACGGGATCACGATCGGCACGTGCGGCAGGTCGGCGACACCGGCCCAGCCGGCGTCGCGGCCCTCCTGGTACCACCGCTCCTGCTGGCGGCGCTCGGTCAGCCGCAGACCGATCGCGGGGAGCACGCCCGCGGCCGTACCGAGCAGGACGCCCATCACGGCGACCACCCCGCACTGGAAGCCGCTGAGGGTGCGGCGCACCCGCGGCGGCGCCCCGACCGCGGCGAGGGTCTTCAGGTCCGCCTCGGCGTCGGCCTGGGCCAGACCGGTGGCGATACCGGCCGCACCGATCGTGATCAGCCCGGCGAAGACGGTCAGGGCGAGCAGCACGATGCTGTTCTCGCTGTCGTAGCCCGTCTCGACGTGGAGGTGGACCTCGCTGCCGACCTTCGCGAGGTCGTCGTCGAGGCGCTGCCGCTGCTCGCTGCCGGGCAGGTGGTCGGTGCTGTAGTACGAGCCCATCGGCACCGTCCCGAGGCCGGCCGCCTCGGCGGCGGCCGGGGTGAGGACGCCGGCGACGCCGTACGAGGCGGTGCCGTCGGGGACCTGGTACGCCGGGAGGGCCTTCACCTCGCCGGGTACGGGCTCGTTCCGCTCGACGGCCTCGTCGGCGGCCTTCGCGTCGGTGACCACCCGCAGGGAGATCCTGCCGGCCGCGTCGACCTGCTTCTTGTGGAACGAGACGACCCGGCCCTCGGCGAGCGCCTTCTCCGCGGCGGGGTCGTCGACCCCGAGCACCTTCAGCAGCGCCGCGTCGGCGACGAGCAGGCCGTCGACCGTCGGAACGTAGCCGCCGCCCCCGGGCCGGCAGCGCCAGTCGTCGGCCAGCCTGCGGCGCTCCTCCTTGGAGAACCGCTCCGCCGGGTCCGTGCCGGGCGGCGCGGACTCCGCCCACAGCGGGCACTCGTTGGCCTTCGGGATGACGACCTCGGACCGGCCGCAGCCCGCTTCCGCCGAGAAGGGACCGCACCCGGCCCTGCCGACCGCGATGCGGGCGACGTCGGCCCGCACCTCGACCGGGACGTGCCGCTGCACGGCCTCGCGGATCGCCGGCACGTCCCGGCCGCCGTCCTCGACGGTCAGGGCGGAGACGGCGCCGTAGGGAAGCTGGGCCTCGTACTTGGCCCTCAGCTGGGCGTCCTCGCTGGTGGCGTACGTGGCGACGGCGACCGTGCCGGCGACGGCGGCCAGGACCGCGGCCACGGCGGGCGCCGTACGGCCCCGGTTGCGGACGGAGTCCCGCAGTGCCAGGCGCGGCGACAGCGGAAGCCAGCGGCCGACCCGGCCGAACATCCCCACCAGGGCCGGGGTCATCGCGACGACGCCCAGCTCCGCGAGGGCGCTGCCGCCCGCGACGATCACGAACTGGTCGGAGAACACCGACCCGTACAGGGCGATCGAGGCACCCAGCAGCGCGGCCACCAGGCCGATGACGGGCAGGACGCGGTTGCTCCTGCGAATCCCCCGGCGGCCGGTCAGCGACGCCAGGACCGTCTCGCGGGACGCGGTGACGGCGGGCACGACCGCGGCGAGCAGACCGGTCAGCACGGCGAGCGCGCCGATGCCCAGCAACTCCAGCGGACGCACGTCGAAGGCGCCGAACCGCTGGCCGAAGGAGTCCTCCAGGACCGGCTGGAGCACGAAGGTGAGGATCAACCCGAGGACCGTGCCCACGACCGCCGCGGCGACCCCGATCACCAGGCCGCCCGCCAGGACGATGGCGCGGATGTGGCGGCGGTCGCCGCCGTTGGCGCCGACGAGGCCGAGCTGGCGCCGCGAGCGGCGGGCGCCGACCGCGAAGGCCGGGCCGGCCAGCAGGCAGATCTCCAGCATGGCGAGGCCGACGACGGTGGCCACGGCGACCAGCGCCGACTTGTCGGCGCTCAGGCTCTGGTCGAACGGGGTGTAGCCCTCGCGCTGGAAGATCGGCACGTCGGCGTTGGCGGGCGGGTCGACGAGGACCGCGCGCGAGACGACGACCGCGCCCTTGGCGTTGGTCTCCTGGACCATGTTCCACGTGAAACCGTGCCCGCCGTCCGCCGGGAGCTTCACCAGGTGCTCGGTGCTGATGTCGGGCACGGCCATGCCGGACGCTTCGAGGCCCTTGCGAAGCGGCTCCAGGAACGCTCCCGGGAGGGCGTTGACCTGGAGCGCCCGCAGGTCATCGGGGACCTCGTACGAGCCGACGATCCGGTACTCGCGCTCCAGGCCGCGGGCGGCGAGCGTGCCGCCGATCTCCAGGCCGCTCTCCTCCAGGAAGCGGGACGAGGCGGCGACCTCGTCGGGGCGCTGCGGGAAGCGGCCGTCCAGTGGTGTCAGGATCCCCTCGGCGAGGGGGTCGGCGGCCTTCAGCTCGCGGATCCCGGTGTGGAGCAGGCCGTGGGCGGTGCGGAGCTTCCCGTAGCCGTTGGTGTCCTCCAGGAGGGTGGCTCCGGCGGGGAGCGCCTTCTTCACGTCGATGTGGCCCTCGGGCACCGGCTGGGTGTCGTACTCCTTGTCGGCCGGGGTGGTCATCTGGCCGTCCGGCGACTGCTGGACGGGCACGCCGCCGTACCCGGGGTCGGAGACGCGGGCGTCGGCGGCGCCGAGGAGGCGCGTCGCCCTCTCCTGCGGGGACAGCTCGGCGCTGCGCAGCGTCAGGTCGGCGGCGCTCACTCCGAGGATGGGCAGCGCGATCATCGCGAGGACGAGGAAGCTGCGGCCCTTGGAGCGCCAGGCGTCGCGGCGGGCGATCCGCACCGCGGCGCGCCAGGAGTGGAACCAGCCGTTCACCGCTCGCCCGCCTGGCCCGAGAGCAGGGACTCGGCGCCGGTGCGCACGGTCTGGTCGACGACCGCGCCGTCGCGGAGGAACACGACCCGGTCGGCCCACGCGGCGAACCGCGGCTCGTGGGTGACGAGCACCCCGGCGGCGCCCGCGTCGCAGCGGGAGCGCAGCAGGGCGAGGACGGACTCGCCGGTCTCGGAGTCGAGGGCGCCGGTCGGTTCGTCGGCCAGGACCAGCCGGCGGTCGCCGACCAGGGCGCGGGCGATGGCGACGCGTTGCTGCTGGCCGCCGGACATCTCGTCGGGGAAGCGGTCGGCGAGGTGGCCGAGGCCCATCTCCTCCAGCGCGGCGACGGCCTCGCCGCGCGCCTTGCGGGCGGACGTGCCGTCCAGTTCGCGCGGCAGGGCGACGTTCTCGGCGGCGGTGAGGGCCGGGATGAGGTTGTAGTCCTGGAAGACGTAGCCGATGCTGCGGCGGCGCAGTGCGGCGAGGGTCCGGCGGTCGGCGGTCGTGATGTCGGTGTCCTCGACGACGACCCGCCCGGAGGTGGGGGTGTCGAGGCCGCCGGCGATGGTGAGGAGCGTGGACTTCCCGGAGCCGGAGGGGCCCATGACGGCGACCAGTTCGCCGGGGTACACGTCGAGGTCGATGCCGCGCAGGGCGTGCACCTCGGTGGCGCCGGTGCCGTGGACGCGGGTGAGCTGCTGGAGCCGCAGCACGGGCTGCCGGCCCGCGGCCGAGAACTCGGGCCGCTGGGGCGCCGAGGGTCGCTGGGACGGCTGCGGCGTCGGTGATGACGGCGTCGGTGATGACATGGAGAGGTCCCCCCTTGGGCGTGCGCGGGGACGCGGTGGGCGTACGCGCACGGAAGTGGTCGTTCGGTTCTCGGGTGGTCGGTGTGGCCGCGGGGCGGTCGGCGGACGCCCGGGGCGGTACCCGGCCGGTACCGGAGCGACGCGGCCGGGCGGTGTCCGCTCGGGGCGCCCGGGTGGCGGCCGGTCGGCGGCCGGTGGCGGTCGGCGCCGACGAAAACAGCGGTGGGCGGCCGGCGGTGGTCAGCCGCGCCGTGCGGTGCGTGCGACGGGTGGTGCCACCGGGGCCTCGGGCGGTGGCGGGTCCTGCGGGGCCGTGGCGGCCGACAGGCGGATCAGCCGGGCCTCGCAATGGTCCAGCCAGCGCGCCTCGGCCTCCGTCTGGAAGATCAGCTGTTCCAGTACGAGGAGCCAGGCCACGTCGTCGCGCCGCTGCTCGCCGCCGCTCTCCAGGGCGCTCACCGCCCGGGCCTTGAGGCGCGTGTAGTCCTGCATCGCCCTGACCGTGTGGTGGCGCTGGGCCTGGATCACGGCGCGGATGTCCACGCCCGGCGCCCCGACCGCCATGGCGAGCTTGATGGCCAGCTCGTCACGGGCGGGGCTGGTGCGGTCGACGGGCCGCTCGAACCAGGTGCGGAGCTCGGCGCGCCCCGCGTCGGTGATGACGTAGAGGGGGTGGCCCGCCCCGTCCTCGCCGTCCTGGGCGACCATGCCGTCCCGCTCCAGGCGGCTGAGGGTCGTGTAGACCTGGCCGACGTTGAGCGGCCAGGTGGAACCGGTGCGGGACTCGAACTCCGTACGGAGCTGGGAGCCGTAGCGCGGGCCGCGTTCGAGGAGGGCGAGGAGCCCGTGGCGGATCGACATACTCAGTATGTATACCGAGTATGTTCACCGGCACAACCGACTCCCGGGGGAGCGTCGGCGTCCTCCTTGAGGGGGACGCGGCGGCGGGCGGGACGGTCAGGCGCGGCGGACGCGGAGCCCGATGAAGCCGAGGCCGAGTCCCATCAGGGTGAGCCCCACGCCCAGCGTCAGCACGGGAACGCGCCGGTCGACGCCGGTTTCGGCGGCCCGGCCGTGCGGCTCCCACGCGGCGGCGGAGGGGCTGCCGTGCGGCGGTACGGCGGCGGGGGAGTCCTCCTCCGGTACGGCCTCCGGCACGGGGTCCCAGTCGTCGTGGTGGCCGTGGTCCGGTGCCGTTCTGTTACGTACGGGGTCTTCCGCGGCCGGAGAGGCGGACGGGGACGGGGTGGGGGAGGGGCTCGGCGACGGCGGCGCGGACCGGCCGGGCCGCTGGAGCCCGGCCCCGGCGGGTCGCCCGGCGAGCGAGGGCTCCGGGCTGCCGGTGCCCGGCCGGGACGGGGGTTCGGCCTCGGGGCCGCCACCGGAACCGGGGGGCGAGGAGACGGGAGGGGTGCCCGGCGCGGAGCCGGTCGGGGTGCCCGGCGGCGTGGTGGCTCCCGGGCCGGGCCGGCCGTCCGGGCCGGGCCGGCTGTCCGGGCCGGTCGTGGTGGGGCCCGGGGAGGTCCCCCCGCCGGGGCCGGGGCCGGGACGGGGGCCGGGAGAGGACCCGGAGCCGGTGTCGGCTCCGGAGCCGGATTCGGAGCCGGTGTGGGCGTCGAAGTCGGAGTGGGTGTCGGAGCCGGGGCCGGGGGAGGAACCAGAGCCGGAGGGGGAGCCGGGGCCGGGTGCGGAGCCGGGAGTGGGGGAGGAGCCGGGGGCGGCCGACCCGCCGGGGGCGGCCGACCCGCCGGGCCTGTTCCCGCCGGGCCCGTTTCCGCTGGGCCCGTTCCCGCCGGGTCCGTCCGCCGTGCTCGTCCGCGGTGGCGGCGACGCGCTGCCGTCCGCGTACGCGGTGGGGACCGGCCCGAACGCCGCGCACAGGAGGAGGGTTCCCAGCGCGACCGTCCGACTCGTGTGGGGACCTGGAGCCATCGGGTGACTCCCTTCCGCGCGGCGGTTGCTCGTTCCCGCCCACGATCACACACGGCACCACGCGGGGCCTCCCGGAGCAGCCGAATGGCTCAGTGCGCGCGGGCGAACGCGGGGCGAACGGCGGGGAAACGCCGTGGCCGGGCCGTTACTGCTGACCGCGCCCCGTGGAGACCTCCAGGGTGAAACCGGCCTCGTCCGCGCTGATCTCGGTGTCCTTCGGCGGGTACTGGGTGAGGACCGTGCCGTCGCCGTAGACGTTCTCGTTGACCGAGACCTCCTTGAGGATCTTCCAGCCGGCCGCCTGGATGCACTCCTTGACCGAGGTGATGTTCTTGTACCGGAAGTCCGGGACCTTGAACTTCTCCGGGTCGTCGCCCTCACCGGGCTCCGTGCACTTCTCGGTGTCGATGCGCTTGCTGAGGTCGGGGCCCTTGTAGTCGCCGCCCTCGGAGCCGGAGCCGGAGCCGGAGCCGGAGCCGGAGCCGGTGTCGGAGCCGGTTCCGGCGCTCGTCTGCGTGCCCGTCACCGTCGTCTTCGGGTCGTCCTCCTTGGCGAGGTTGACCGCGGTGATCACACCGCCGACGGCGATCAGCGCGACCACGATCGCGCCCACCAGCAGCGGCGTGTTCCGCCGGCCGCCGCCCCTCCCGCCGCCGGCCGCCGGCTGGTACGGGGCCGGCGTCTGGTAGGCGGGGGGCGGTGTCGGCGCCTGGGGCTGGTGCGGATAGCCGTACGCCGCCGGGGCCGGGGTCGGCGCGGGGGTCGGAGCCGGGGCCGGGGTCGGCGGGCCGTACGGGCCCGGCGCCGGGGCCTGGTACGGCGTCTGGACGCCCTGCTGCCCGCCGGGGCCCGCGTACGACTGGTCCAGCGGCGGGAACACGGTCGAGCCGACGCCCGCGCCGCTGTTCGCCGGGGTGCCCGGAACGATCACCGGCGCACCGGTCTGTCCGGCGGACAGCACCCGCAGGCACTCGTCGCGCATGGCGGCGGCACTGGGGAACCGCTCGTTCGGGTTCTTCTTCAGCGCCCGTGCCACGAGCGCGTCCATCGCCGGCGTGATCGACCGGTTGACGGAGGACGGCGGGACCGGCTCCTCCTGCACGTGCGCGTACGCGATGGCGAGCGGCGAGTCCGCGTCGAACGGCAGCCGCCCGGTCAGGAGCTGGAACAGCATGATGCCGACCGAGTACAGGTCGGAGCGGGCGTCGACGCCGCGGCCGAGGGCCTGCTCCGGCGACAGGTACTGGGGGGTGCCGACGACCATGCCGGTCTGCGTCATCGACGTGACGCCCGACTGCATGGCGCGGGCGATGCCGAAGTCCATGACCTTGACCACACCGCGCTTGGTCATCATCACGTTGCCCGGCTTGATGTCACGGTGGACCAGGCCCATCTCGTGGCTGGTCTCCAGTGCGGCCAGCACGTCCGAGGTCACCTTCAGGGCCTTGTCGGCCGGCATCGCGCCGTACTGTCGGATGTCGGCCGCCAGCACCGAGCCGAGCGGCTGGCCCTCCACGTACTCCATGACGATGTACGGCATGACGCCGCCGTCGCCCATCGAGGGGTCGTTGAAGGTGACCGTGTCCTCACCGGTGTCGAAGACCGACACGATGTTGGTGTGCTGGAGCTTCGCGACGGCCTGGGCCTCGCGCCGGAACCGCTCGCGGAACGACTGTTCCCGGCCGAGTTCCGTGTGCAGCGTCTTGATGGCGACCTGCCGGTCCAGGGCGCTGTCGTACGCCAGGTACACCGAGGCCATGCCGCCCTCGCCGAGCAGGTCGCGCAGCTGGTACCGGCCGTTCGCCACCGAGCCGCCCGCATAGCGGCCGTGTGCGCCGTCCTGGCTCATCGTGCTTCCCCCTACGCGCGCGTGCCCGCGGTGATCTCCCGTTTTACGGGCCAAGTCTGCCCCAGGCCACTGACACGTCAAGCCGGGTGCCCGTTCCGTGACCGTACGCGCCGGAAGCGTCTCGGAAGCGTTACGTGACCCGCATCGGATTTGCACAGGTGTACGCGGAACCGATTGGATGGCCGGTCCAGCCCGAACCGGCGCGTCGCGCGGAGGCTGTAGCGTGACGTGGCGAAGTACCCCTGGGAAGACGGCGGCACACCGCTCGCGGGCACAGCGCGCGGACAGCAACGGAAATGACGGCGAGGACGATGGCACCCGGATCCGGAGCAGGTGGCGGCGGAGCGTCGGACGACGGAGCGTCGGGGCGCGGGGACGCCGTCGAGTTCGGTGTCGGCGGCCTGGTCGGCGACGGCCGCTACCGGCTGACGCACCGCCTCGGCCGCGGCGGCATGGCCGAGGTGTTCGCGGCGGAGGACGTGCGGCTGGGCCGGACGGTCGCGGTGAAGCTGCTGCGGGCCGACCTGGCGGAGGACCCGGTCTCCAAGGCCCGCTTCACGCGCGAGGCGCAGTCCGTCGCGGGGCTGAACCACCACGCGATCGTGGCGGTGTACGACTCCGGCGAGGACGAGGTGAACGGTCAGTCCGTGCCGTACATCGTCATGGAGTTGGTCGAGGGCCGCACCATCCGGGAGCTGCTGGTCAGCGCGGAGGCCCCGCCGCCCGAGCAGGCCCTGATCATCGTGTCGGGCGTGCTGGAGGCGCTGGCCTACTCGCACCAGCACGGCATCGTGCACCGCGACATCAAGCCGGCGAACGTCATCATCACCCACGGCGGTGCCGTCAAGGTCATGGACTTCGGCATCGCCCGCGCCCTGCACGGGGCGTCCACGACGATGACGCAGACCGGCATGGTCATGGGCACGCCCCAGTACCTCTCGCCCGAGCAGGCGCTCGGCAAGGCCGTCGACCACCGCTCCGACCTGTACGCCACGGGCTGCCTGCTGTACGAACTGCTGGCGCTGCGGCCCCCGTTCGTCGGCGAGACGCCGCTGTCCGTCGTGTACCAACACGTCCAGGACGTGCCGGTGCCGCCGTCCCAGGTGTCCGACGTGGCCCCGCCGGAGCTGGACGGGCTGGCGATGCGGGCGCTGGCGAAGGACCCGGACGACCGGTTCCAGAGCGCCGAGGAGATGCGGGGCCTGATCCAGTACGGGCTGCGCATGCTCCAGGAGCAGGGCGGCCACACCGGGACGTGGAACACGGGCCCGGTCGGTCCGCACGACGGCGGCCTCCCCCCGCACGGCGGTGTCGCGGCGACCGCCGTGATGGGCGTGCCGACGGGCATGGGCCCGTCGACCCCGGCCCGCCCCGGCCGTCCGCTGCCGACGCACGGCGACACCTCGCAGGGCCCGATCCTGCCGCCGAGGAACCCCGACGACGGTGCCTACGCGGTCGCGTACGACAACGGGCACGGCGGTGGGGGCCGCGGCAGGGTGCTGCTGTTCGTGGCGCTCGCGCTGGTCGCGATCGTGGCGGGCGTCGTGTACGCGGTGAAGGCGAGCGACACGCCGACCGGTACGGACACGAAGCCGACGCCCACCCCGTCGCCGTCCGTCTCGCGCAGCGCCAGCCCCTCGCCGTCCGCCTCGGAGTCCGAGCGGGAGACGCGGCAGCCCGACACGTCGACGGGCGGGGGCAGCGGCTGGGACCGCCCGTCGTGGTCCCCGCGGCCGCCGTCGTACAGCCAGGACCCGACGCCGTCCACGAGCGGCGGCACCGGCGGCACGGGGACGACGGACGGCTCCACCGACCAGGGCACGACCGGTGACACCACGGACGGCGGCACGTCCGAGGGCGGCGACGGGGGCGCGACCGAGGGCGGTACGACCAGCCAGGGCACGACCAGCCAGGGCACCACGAGCCAGGGCGCGACCGGAACGACCGACGGCAGCGGCAGTGGCAGCGGCAGCGGTGGGGGCAGCGGCGGCGACAGCGGCGGAGCGACCACCTCCGGCCAGCAGGGCGGTACGACGGCGGGCACCGCGACGACCGGCGGTTCCACGACCGGCGACTGAGCACGCGCCGGCCCGGCCGGTCCATCGCCGGCCCCCCGTCGGTCCGCGCCGGCCCGCCGTCGGCTCGGCCGGCCCGCGCCGGTCACCGCGGCCCTCTCGGCCGTCTCAGTCCGTGAACGCGTCGCACACCGCGTCGTACTCGCGGGTCCACCACACCGCCAGGGCCGACACCGCGGGGAACTGCGGGTCGGCCCTGCTGTCGTGCCGCTGGTAGCGCCACCGCAGTATCCAGAAGTCGTTGAGCCGCTCCCACCACACGCGGTGCACCGCGGCGGCAAGCTCCGCCGCGTCGACCCCGGCGGCCCGCCGGTACGCGCGCGCGTAGGCCCGGACCTTCGCCAGGTCCAGCCGCCCGGCCGGCTGCACGTAGAAGATCATCGCGGCCCGGACCGCCTCCTCGGCGCGCGGCTGGACGCCCAGCCGGTCCCAGTCGACGATCGCGGCCGGCTCGGCCCCCCGGTACAGCAGGTTCAGGGGGTGGAAGTCCCCGTGCACCCAGCCGCCCGCCGCGGGCGCCGCCGCGGCCGGGCGCCGGTGCGCGTGCGCGGCCAGCAGGCGGCGGCGCTCCACCAGCCGGTGCTCGGCCAGCTCGTCGAAGGCGACCCGGTGCCGCCGCGCCCTGGCCAGCGCCAGCAGCTCGTCGATCAGCCGGAAGGTGTCCTCCGGGTCGGCGCTGCCGTACTCGCGCGCCGCCGGGTGCACCCCGGCCACGCCCAGGACGCGGTCCAGGCACGTGTGGACGAAGCCGAGCAGGGCGCCGAGCCGCCGGGAGCCGTCCTCCGTGAGCTGGGCGCCGTCGCGGTGGCGCCCGTCGACCCAGGGGTGCAGGGCGTAGCAGTCGCCGCCGAGCTGGGCGACCGTACGGCCCTCGGCGTCCGGCAGCGCGGGCGCGACCGGGACGCCGAGGGCGTGCAGTCGCTCGGTCGCGCGGTGCTGGCGGGCGATGGTGGCGTGGTCGGAGGTGGGGGCGTCCAGGTGCTGCTTGAGGAAGAACGTGCCGCGCGTGGTGGTGAGGCGGTAGCCCCGGTTGAGGAGGCCCTGGGTGACCGGTACGCAGGAGAGCGGTTCGCCGTACGGGGGGTAGCGGCGCAGCAGGGCGGCCACGGGTGGGGCGGGCGGTGCCGCCGGGGCCCCGGTGGCGGGGGTGGCGGAGGCGGCCGCGGGGCCCGGGGAGGGCTGTGAGGCGGTGCGGCCGGGGCGCGGCCGGGGGACGAGGGGCACGTGGGGAGCGGCGGGCGGAGCCGTTACAGATGAGCGCGGCACCTGTCAGATGTTAGATCACGGCGGGATGACCCGCGTCACATCGCGCTTCCGCGAACCCTTCCCGAGGCCGGGGTGGGCGGGATAACGTGCCGGTGTTCCGGTGGCCCACGAGGCCGTCACCAGTGCGTTGGCCCCGACCGCGCCAACGGCGTGACCAGGCGTTGTCCCCGCATTTCTCGATTTACTTGGAAATCCAAGCAAAATCGCAGGTCAGATGGGGTTTCGCAGGATTGCTGCGCACTAGGTAACGTGCCTATCACAGGGCGCTCGCCGGGGCACCTGTCACGCCTGTCTCCGGCCGAGGGCACCCACCCCGTGCACCGCGTACGGACCAGGCGAGCCGCTTCCCCCAGCTCCAGAGGAGCCCGGGGGGACCCCAGGCCACCCGGCGGACCCCGGGAGCCCGGACAGACGGAGGAGCACGCACGTGACCGTGGACAGCACTGCCGCGCGCCAGCCGCGACGCAGCAGCGGCACCAGCAGCAGCGGCACCAGAGCCGCCGCGGGCGGTGCCACCAAGCGCGCCGCGCGCGCGAAGAAGCCGCGGAGTTCCGACTCCGAGCCGCCGCTCGTACAGCTGCTGACGCCAGAGGGCGAGCGGGTCCAGCACCCCGAGTACGACGTCGACCTCACCCCCGAGGAGCTGCGCGGCCTGTACCGCGACATGGTGATGACCCGCCGTTTCGACGGTGAGGCCACCGCCCTCCAGCGCCAGGGCGAGCTGGGCCTGTGGGCCTCGCTGCTCGGCCAGGAGGCGGCGCAGATCGGTTCGGGCCGGGCCCTGCGCGACGACGACTACGTCTTCCCGACCTACCGCGAACACGGCGTCGCCTGGTGCCGCGGGGTCGACCCGACGAACCTGCTCGGCATGTTCCGCGGGGTGAACCACGGGGGCTGGGACCCGAACGGCAACAACTTCCACCTGTACACGATCGTGATCGGCTCGCAGACCCTGCACGCCACCGGCTACGCCATGGGCGTGGCCAAGGACGGCGCCGACTCGGCGGTCATCGCGTACTTCGGCGACGGCGCGTCCAGCCAGGGCGACGTCGCGGAGGCTTTCACGTTCTCGGCCGTGTACAACGCCCCCGTCGTGTTCTTCTGCCAGAACAACCAGTGGGCCATCTCCGAGCCCACCGAGAAGCAGACCCGCGTGCCGCTGTACCAGCGCGCGCAGGGCTTCGGCTTCCCCGGCGTCCGCGTCGACGGCAACGACGTCCTCGCCTGCCTGGCCGTGACCCGCTGGGCCCTGGAGCGCGCCCGCCGCGGCGAGGGCCCGACGCTGGTCGAGGCGTTCACGTACCGCATGGGCGCCCACACGACGTCCGACGACCCCACCCGCTACCGCCACGACGACGAGCGGGCGGCCTGGGAGGCGAAGGACCCGATCCTGCGCCTGCGCCGCCACCTGGAGGCCCAGGGCCACGCCGACGCGGCCTGGTTCGAGGAGCTGGAGGCGGAGAGCGAGGCGCTCGGCAGGCGCGTCCGCGAGGCCGTGCGCGCCATGCCGGACCCCGATGACATGGCGATGTTCGACCATGTGTACGCCGACGGGCACGCGCTCGTCGACGAGGAGCGCGCGCAGTTCGCCGCGTACCAGGCGTCGTTCGCGGATGGCGAGGTCGAGTGATCATGGCGGTGCAGAAGCTTCCCCTCGCGAAGGCGCTCAACGAGTCGCTCCGCAAGGCCCTGGAGACCGACCCCAAGGTCCTCGTCATGGGCGAGGACGTCGGCAAGCTCGGCGGGGTGTTCCGGGTGACCGACGGCCTGCAGAAGGACTTCGGCGAGGAGCGGGTCATCGACACCCCGCTCGCCGAGTCCGGCATCGTCGGCACCGCGATCGGCCTGGCCCTGCGCGGCTACCGCCCGGTCGTGGAGATCCAGTTCGACGGTTTCGTCTTCCCCGCGTACGACCAGATCGTCACGCAGCTCGCGAAGATGCACGCGCGGGCGCTCGGCAAGGTCAAGCTGCCGGTCGTCGTCCGCATCCCGTACGGCGGCGGCATCGGCGCGGTCGAGCACCACAGCGAGTCGCCGGAGGCGCTCTTCGCGCACGTGGCGGGCTTGAAGGTGGTCTCGCCCTCGACGCCGTCGGACGCGTACTGGATGCTCCAGCAGGCGATCCAGAGCGACGACCCGGTGGTCTTCTTCGAGCCGAAGCGGCGCTACTGGGACAAGGGCGAGGTCGACACGGAGGCCATCCCCGGCGAGCTGCACCGGGCCCGCGTCGCGCGCGAGGGCACGGACCTGACGCTGGCGGCGTACGGCCCGATGGTGAAGGTGTGCCTGGAGGCCGCCGCGGCCGCCGCCGAGGAGGGCAGGTCGCTGGAGGTCGTCGACCTGCGCTCGGTCTCCCCGATCGACTTCGACACCGTGCAGGCGTCGGTGGAGAGGACGCGGCGGCTCGTCGTCGTGCACGAGGCGCCGGTGTTCTTCGGCTCGGGCGCGGAGATCGCCGCCCGGATCACCGAGCGGTGCTTCTACCACCTGGAGGCCCCGGTGCTGCGGGTGGGCGGGTACCACGCGCCGTACCCGCCGGCCAGGCTGGAGGAGGAGTACCTGCCGGGTCTGGACCGGGTGCTCGACGCCGTCGACCGCGCGCTGGCGTACTGAGGAGGACACCCGTGATCCGCGAGTTCAAGATGCCGGACGTCGGTGAGGGCCTCACCGAGGCCGAGATCCTCAAGTGGTACGTCCAGCCCGGCGACACCGTCACGGACGGCCAGGTCGTCTGCGAGGTCGAGACGGCGAAGGCGGCCGTGGAGCTGCCGTGCCCGTTCGACGGGGTGGTGCACGAGCTGCGCTTCCCCGAGGGCACGACGGTCGACGTCGGCGAGGTCATCATCTCCGTGAACGTGGCGCCGGACGGCGCCGCGCCGGAGGCTCCCGAGGCGCCCGGGGCCGCCGCACCCGCGCCCGCCCCCGCCCCCGCCCCCGCCGCGCCGGAGTCCGGAGCCGAGGCGGAGGCCGAGCCGCAGGGCCGCCAGCCGGTCCTCGTCGGGTACGGCGTGGCCGCGTCGTCCACGAAGCGGCGCCCGCGCAAGCAGGCGGCGGCCACCGGTGCCGCCCCGGCCGCCCGCGCGGCGGTCCAGGGCGAGCTGAACGGCCGGGCCCCCGCCCCGGTGTCGCCGGTGCCGCAGGCCCGCCCGCTGGCCAAGCCGCCCGTGCGGAAGCTGGCCAAGGACCTGGGCGTGGACCTGGCAGTGGTGGTCCCGACCGGCCCGGACGGGATCATCACGCGCGAGGACGTGCACAGGGCGGCGGCCCCCGCGCCGGCCCCGGCCGTACCGGCGCCGTCCCAGCCCCGGCCCCAGCCGCAGGCCCCCGCGCCGGCCGCCGCCCCGGAGACCGCCGCCCCGGCGGCCGGGCCGGTCGCGGCCGGGGCGCGGGAGACCCGCGTCCCGATCAAGGGCGTACGGAAGGCCACGGCGCAGGCCATGGTCGGTTCGGCGTTCACCGCGCCGCACGTCACCGAGTTCGTCACGGTCGACGTGACCCGCACCATGCGGCTCGTCGAGGAGCTGAAGGCGGACAAGGACATGGCGGGGCTGCGGGTGAACCCGCTGCTGCTGGTCGCCAAGGCCCTGCTCGTCGCGATCCGGCGCCACCCGGAGATCAACGCCTCCTGGGACGAGGCCGCCCAGGAGATCGTGGTCAAGCACTACGTCAACCTGGGCATCGCCGCCGCCACCCCGCGCGGCCTGATCGTGCCGAACATCAAGGACGCCCACGCCAAGACCCTCCCGGAGCTGGCGGCGGCGCTCGGCGAGCTGGTCGCCACCGCCCGCGAGGGCAGGACGACCCCGGCGGCCATGCAGGGCGGCACGGTGACGATCACCAACGTCGGCGTCTTCGGCGTCGACACGGGCACGCCCATCCTCAACCCCGGCGAGTCGGCGATCCTCGCGGTCGGCGCGATCAAGCTCCAGCCGTGGGTGCACAAGGGCAAGGTCAAGCCGCGGCACGTCACGACGCTGGCGCTCTCCTTCGACCACCGGCTCGTCGACGGCGAGCTGGGCTCGAAGGTGCTGGCCGACGTGGCGGCCGTCCTGGAGCACCCCAAGCGCCTGATCACCTGGGCGTGACGTCCGTCCGGGGATGAGCGGGGGCCTCCTGGCTCCCCCCGGTGGAGGGCCGGGCGCGACACCGCGCCCGGCCCTCCGCCGTACCGGGGCGGGCACGGGCACCGGCACGGCGCGGAGGGGCACCCCGGAGGGCACCGGCCAGGGGTCGCCGTCCAGGGGGTCGCCCAGGGGGGGCGCACGTCCACATGCTGGACGCGCCCCCTGTTGCACCCCACTTGTATCTATGCTGTGCCCATGTCATCCGCCGCGCCTCCGCCCCCGCCCGCCGCCGAACGGGTCTACGCCCACGTCAAGGAGGCGGTCCTGGACCGCCGTTTCGAGGGCGGGACGCTCCTCACCGAAGGGGAGTTGGCACAGGCCGTCGGGGTGTCCCGCACGCCGGTGCGGGAAGCGCTGCTGAAGCTGGAGATGGAGGGGCTGCTCAAGCTCTACCCCAAGAAGGGCGCCCTGGTCCTGGCCGTCTCCGCGCAGGAGATCTCGGACGTCGTGGAGACGCGGCTGCTGGTCGAGGAGTTCGCGGTCCGCAAGGCCGTGCCGCTGTCCGCGCCGCTCCTGGCGCGGCTGGAGGAGCTGCTCGACGAGCAGCGCCACCACGCGCGCGCGGGGGACCTGCGCGCGGTCGCCGTGTCGGACCGCTGCTTCCACGCGGAGATCGTCCGCCACGCCGGGAACCAGATCCTGTCGAAGCTGTACGACCAACTGAGGGACCGTCAACTGCGCATGGGAGTCGCCGTCATGGAGGCGCATCCCGACCGCATCGCGAAGAACATCGCCGAGCACGCCGAGATCCTGGCGGCGCTGCGCGACGGTGACGCCGAGGGCGCGGCGCGCTGTGTGCGCGCCCACGTCAGCCGCGTGAAGGTGCTGGTCCGGGGTGAGGACCGGTGAGTTCGCCCACCCCTCCGGCCGCCTCCGCCCTCCCCGCCGACCCGCCCGGTGGCCGCCGGGCGGCCCTCGTGTGGGGCGTCGGCGTCTGCGTGTACCTCGTCGCGGTCGTCTTCCGCACGTCGCTGGGCGTGGCCGGGCTCGACGCGGCCGAACGCTTCCACGTCAACGCCTCCGCGCTGTCGGCGTTCTCGATACTCCAACTGCTGGTCTACGCGGGCATGCAGATACCCGTCGGCCTGCTGGTGGACCGGCTCGGCACCCGGAAGGTCCTGACCCTGGGCATCGTGCTGTTCACGGTCGGCCAACTGGGCTTCGCGCTCTCCCCGTCGTACGGGACGGCGCTGGCGGCCCGGGCGCTGCTGGGGTGCGGTGACGCGATGACGTTCATCTCCGTGCTGCGGCTGGGCAGCCGCTGGTTCCCGGCCCGGCGCGGTCCGTTGATCGTGCAGGTCGCCGGGTTGTTCGGGGTCGTCGGCAACCTGCTGTCGACGATCGTGCTGGCGCGGACGCTGGACGGGCTGGGCTGGACGGCGACGTTCGCGGGCAGCTCGGTGGCGGGGCTGGTCGTGCTGGTGCTGGTCGTCGTGTTCCTGGAGGACCACCCGAAGGGCTTCGAGCCGGAGCCGGTGCGGCACGCGGGGGCCGCGTACGTACGGCACCAGATAGCCCGCGCCTGGCGGGAGCCGGGCACGCGGCTCGGGATGTGGGTGCACTTCACGACGCAGTTCCCCGCCATGGTGTTCCTGCTGCTGTGGGGGATGCCGTTCCTGGTGGAGGCGCAGGGCCTGTCGCGGGGGCGGGCCGGTGAGCTGCTGACGGTGGTGGTGCTCTCCAACATGGTGGTGGGCCTCGTGTACGGGCAACTGATCGCCCGCCACCACGCGGCCCGCGCCCCCCTGGCGCTGGGCACCATAGGCGTGACGGCCCTGATGTGGGCGGCCACCGTGGCGTACCCGGCGGACCGGGCGCCGATGTGGCTGCTGGTCTCGCTGTGCGCCGTCCTGGGCGCGTGCGGACCGGCGTCGATGATCGGCTTCGACTTCGCGCGGCCCGCGAACCCGCCGGAGCGGCAGGGCACGGCGTCCGGGATCGTCAACATCGGGGGGTTCACCGCGTCGATGACGACGCTGCTGGCGGTCGGCGTCCTGCTGGACGCGACCGGGGGCAGCTACCGGGTGGCGTTCTCGTCGGTGTTCGTCCTCCAGGCGCTCGGGGTCGCCCAGATCCTCCGGCTCCGGTCCCGCACGGTCCGGCTGGAGCGCGAACGGCTGGTCGCCAGCCGCGTGGAGGCGGTCCACGTCCCGGTGTGATGGCCCGGCGCGCGGGGGCGCCCGCCTCGCGGCGCGCGGGCCGCGCCCGGTGGCCCGTCAGGCATCACGGCGTGAGACGACACGGCACGACGGGATCCCGGGGGCCCGGGGTCACGGCGCGGAGGGGTCCCGGTGTGACGGGGTCACGGCGTGACGGCGAAGTGGGCGAGGATGGCGCCGGCCAGGTCCTCGTCGCCCTCCACCTTGATCCGGTCGGCGACGGCGGCGGGCCGCACCCGGCCGCAGGCGAGGCGCACGTACGTCTCCCAGTCCGTCGCGAGGGTCACGGCCGGCCCCAGTGACGGCGTCCCGTCGATCGTGCCGCGCCCCTCCGCGTCGACGCGGACCGTCCGCAGGAACTCGACGGGTCCGCTCACGTCGAAGACGACCGCCGTGTTCGGCGGCGCGCCCGCGTCCTTCGCGACGACCCTCGGCAGGACGGCGAGCAGACTGTCCCGCGTGACGTACGCGCCGGGCGAGTCGAGGTTGCCGGGCCTGCCGAGCGCCGTGCGCAGGTCCTGCTCGTGCACCCACACGTCGAAGGCGCGCATCCGGTACGCCACTTCGAGGCTCTGCTCGGCCCCCAGCGGGGCGCGCACCAACGTGTCGGGGGAGCGGCTCTCGTTGCGCAGCATGCGGGCGCGGCGGATGAGGACGTACTCCAGCTCGGCCGTCATCTCCGGTGCCGTGTGGTGCCGCCGCACATCGACCTGCACCTCCATGTAGCGCGCGAAGTCACTGCGCACGTGGTAGAGGTCGCGGGGCAGGGAGTGAATCGGCCGCGGGTCGCCCAGCATCTCGCACTCCATGCCGATGACATGGGAGACGATGTCCCGGACCGACCAGCCGGGACACGGGGTGGCGCGGTTCCACTCGCCCTCGACGAGCGGCTGCACCAGCTCGGATATGGCTTCGACGGAGTGGGTCCAGGCGTCGGCGTAGTTCTGGAGGCTGGGATGGACGGTCACGGGACCCCTCGTGCGGCTTGGTACGCGGGCTGGGTGCAGTGGCATCTGCCGGGGAGCCCCGGGGGTCCCCCCTGGACGCGGTCCTCGGGGGAGAGATCCCCCGGGAGAGAACAGTACGCTCCCCTCAAGCCCCTCGGCAGTTCTTTCGTATGACGATCGTAGGCCCGTATGGACGGCTTCAAGGCCAGGACGGTGGTAGTGTGCGCGCCTCTCTGATCCAGATTGCGGTCAACCCGGACGAAACGGTGGACGCGCGGCGGCGGCGCGCTGCCGCGCTCGTGCGCGACGAGTCGGCCTCGGACCTGGTGGTCCTGCCGGAGCTGTGGCCGGTCGGCGCGTTCGCGTACGAGGCGTTCGCGACAGACGCGGAGCCGCTGCGCGGGCCGACGTACGAGGCGATGGCCGCCGCGGCGGCGGACGCGCGGGTGTGGCTGCACGCCGGCTCCTTCGTCGAGCGCGACGGGGACGCGCTGTACAACACGTCGCTCGTCTTCTCCCCGGGCGGGGAGCTGGCCCGGACGTACCGCAAGATCCACCGGTTCGGCTTCGACCAGGGCGAGGCGGTGCTGATGTCGGCGGGCGGCGAGCTGGCGGTCGCGCCGTGCCCAAAGCTGCCCTTCGGCCTGGCGACCTGCTACGACCTGCGGTTCCCCGAGCTGTTCCGGGGGCTGGTGGACGCGGGGGCGGCGGCGTTCGTCGTCCCGGCGGGGTGGCCCGCCCGGCGGCGCGAGCACTGGTCGCTGCTGGCGCGGGCGCGGGCGGTGGAGAACCAGGCGTACGTGCTGGCGTGCGGGACGGCGGGGACGCACGCGGGGGTCGAGCAGGCGGGGCACAGCGTGGTCGTGGACCCGTGGGGCGAGGTGCTCGGGGAGGCGGGCCGGGGCGAGGAGGTGCTGGTCGTGGAGCTCGACCCCGCGCGGGTCGGGTCGACGCGGGAGCAGTTCCCGGCCCTGAGGGACCGCGTGCTGGGCGTCACGGCGCCGCGGCGCCCGGGGGCCGGTCCGACCGGGCCCCGGTAGCGGGCGCCGGTGGCGGGCGCCGCGGCGGGGCGGTCGTCCGGGGATGGCACCCTTGAAGGATGAACGAAAGCGTTTCCGCGTCTCGGCGCGTTCGGGTACGGGCTCCTGAGTTGGTGGGCGAGGGGGGCTGGCTCAACACGGGCGGAGCCTCGTACAGCCTCGCCGACCTGCGGGGACGTATCGTCATCCTCGACTTCTGGACCTTCTGCTGCATCAACTGCCTGCACGTCCTGGACGAGCTGCGGGAGCTGGAGGAGAAGCACCGGGACACCGTCGTGATCATCGGTGTGCACTCGCCGAAGTTCGTGCACGAGGCCGAGCACCAGGCCGTCGTCGACGCCGTCGAGCGGTACGGGGTCGAGCACCCCGTGCTGGACGACCCGAAGCTGGTGACCTGGAAGCAGTACGCCGTGCGGGCCTGGCCGACGCTGGTCGTGATCGACCCGGAGGGGTACGTCGTCGCCCAGCACGCGGGCGAGGGCCACGCCAAGGCCATCGGGACGCTCGTCGCGGAGCTGGAGGCCGAGCACGGGGCGAAGGGCACGCTGCGGCGCGGCGACGGCCCGTACGTACCGCCGGAGCCGGTCGCCACGCACCTGCGCTTCCCCGGCAAGGCCCTCGCCCTGGACTCCGGCGGCCTCCTGGTCTCCGACACGACCCGCCACCAGCTCGTCGAGCTGGCCGCGGACGGCGAGACCGTGGTGCGCCGGTACGGGGACGGGCGGCGCGGCCTGGTCGACGGCCCGGCCGGGTCGGCGCGGTTCAGCGAGCCGCAGGGGCTGTGCGCGCTGCCGGACGGGCGGATCGTCGTCGCGGACACGGTGAACCACGCGCTGCGCGCCCTGGACCCGGCGACCGGCGGGGTGACGACGCTCGCGGGGACCGGCGCCCAGTGGATGCAGGGCTCCCCCACCTCGGGCCCGGCCCGCGAGGTCGCCCTGTCGTCGCCGTGGGACGTGGCGTGGTGGCGGGGCCGCGTGTGGATCGCGATGGCCGGCGTCCACCAGCTCTGGGCGTACGACCCGGAGGCGGGGACCGTGGAGGTCGCCGCCGGCACGACCAACGAGGGCCTCGTCGACGGCCCGGCCACCGAGGCGTGGTTCGCGCAGCCGTCCGGGCTCGCCGCGGCCGGGGACCGGCTGTGGGTCGCGGACTCGGAGACGAGCGCCGTGCGGTGGGTCGACCCCGAGGGCACCGTCCACACGGCCGTCGGCACCGGCCTGTTCGACTTCGGGCACCGGGACGGCGCCGCGGACCAGGCGCTGCTCCAGCACCCGCTGGGCGTCACGGCCCTGCCGGACGGCTCGGTCGCGGTCTGCGACACGTACAACCACGCGCTGCGCCGCTACGACCCGGCGACCGGCGAGGTCACGACCCTCGCGACGGACCTGCGGGAACCGAGCGACGCGGTCCTCGTCGGCGACGACCTGGTGGTCGTCGAGTCGGCGCGGCACCGGCTGACCCGGCTGCGGCTCCCGGAGGAGGCCGTGCAGGTCGCGGCGGTGGCGCACCGCACGCAGCGGGAGGCGACGGCGATCGCGCCCGGCACGCTCCGGCTGGACGTGGTCTTCCGCGCGCCGACCGGGCAGAAGCTCGACGACCGGTACGGGCCGTCGACGCGGTTGCTGGTCTCGGCGACGCCGCCGGAGCTGCTGGCGGACGGCGCGGGCAGCGGCACGGACCTGTTCCGCGAGCTGAAGCTGGACCCGGCGGTCACGGAGGGCGTCCTGCACGTCTCCGCGATGGCCGCGTCCTGCGACGACGACCCGGAGAACGAGTACCCGGCCTGCCACGTCCACCAGCAGGACTGGGGCGTTCCGGTGAAGGTCGAGGAGGGCGGCGTCGCCCGTCTCCCCCTGATCCTGGCGGGCCTCGACGAGGCGTAGCCCGGCACCGGCGCGAACGCCCTCCGGCACGGGCCTGTCGGGCCGTGCCGGAGGGCGTTCCGGTAAGTCGCCGGTGGCGGGCCGGGGGTGCCGTACGCGGCGTTCGGGCGGCCCCGGGCCCGCGGGCGCGGGACGTGACCGCGGCCCCCGCCGCACCGACCGTCATCGCTCCCGCCGCGCCGACCGTCATCGCTCCCGCCGCGTCGACCGCGTCGTACGCCGGCGGGGCCCGCCGCGACGGGACCCGCCGGCGCGGCGTACGAGGGGCGGGCCCTCATCCGGCAGGACCCGACACGGCGTCACCCCGCGTCCACCGCGGGCGCTTGCGCCGCTCGCGGGGGACCGGCGTCAGAGCGTGCGGCCGTCGTCGCGGAGCGGGTCGGGCTCCATGACCGGGGCCACGGGCGGGACGACCGCCCTGCGCCGGCGCGCGATGCTCGTGTACGCGCCGACGCCGATCAGGCCGACCGCCATCATGATCAGGCCGGCTACGTCCAGGTTGAATCCGCTGATGTCCCAGTCGGTCGCGAACGTGAGGATCGCGCCTCCGGCGATGAGCAGCAGGCATCCGCCCAGGCCCATGGTGTGCCTCCTCGGTGTGAACTCGTCCGGAGTACTGCGGGTACCCGCTGCGGGCCCCGCAACGCCTCCGGGCGCGCGGTCACTTGAGGAAGGCGGTCAGGGCGTTGGCGAGCAGGTACGGGTCGTCGGCGCCGCACAGCTCGCGCGCGCTGTGCATGGACAGGCAGGCGACGCCGATGTCCACGGTGCGGATGCCGTGCCGGGCGGCGGTGATCGGGCCGATCGTCGTACCGCACGGCAGGTCGTTGTTGGAGACGAACGACTGCCACGGCACGCCGGCCTCCTCGCACGCCGCCGCGAACACCGCGCGGCCACCGCCGTCCGTCGCGTACCGCTGGTTGACGTTCACCTTGAGGATGGGGCCGCCGTTGGGGCGCGGGTGGTGCGAAGGGTCGTGCCGCTCCGCGTAGTTGGGGTGCACGGCGTGGCCCACGTCGGACGAGAGGCAGACCGTGCCGGCGAAGGCGCGGGCGCGGTCCTCGTACGTGCCGCCGCGCGCGTAGACGGATCGTTCCAGCACCGTGCCGAGGAGCGGGCCCTGCGCGCCCGTGTCGGACTCGGAGCCGTTCTCCTCGTGGTCGAACGCGGCCATGACGGGGATGTGCGCGGGCGGGGCGCCGGCGGTGGCGACGGCGGCGAGCGCGGCGGTGCAGGCGTGCACGGACAGCAGGTTGTCCAGGCGCGGCGCGGCGAGCAGCTCCCGGTCGCGGCCCAGGTAGGCGGGGGGCTCCACGGAGTGGACCATGAGGTCCCAGCCGGCGACGTCCTTGGCGTCGAGCCCGGCCTCGTCGGCGAGGAAACGGATCAGGTCGCCCTCGCGGACGTCGTCGTCGAGGCCCCAGACGGGCTGCATGTGGCGCTGCCGGTCCAGCTTCAGGCCCTCGTTGGCCTGCCGGTCCAGGTGGATGGCGAGCTGCGGGACGCGCAGCAGCGGCCGGTCGACGTTCACCAGGCGGTGGGTGCCGTCGCGGAGGGTGAGCCGCCCGGCGAGGCCCAGGTCGCGGTCGAGCCACGAGTTCAGCAGGGGCCCGCCGTAGATCTCGACGGCGACCTGCCGCCAGCCGTGCGCGCCGCTGTCGGGCCGCGGCTTGACGCGCAGGTTCGGCGAGTCGGTGTGCGCGCCCACGATCCGGAACGGGGTGTGGGGGGCGGCGCCCTCCGGCACGTACCACGCGAGGATCGCGCCGCCCCGGACCACGTACCTGCCGCCGGCCGCGCCGTCCCACGCGGCGGTCTCCTCGACCCGGCGGAAGCCGGCCTCCTCCAGCCGCTCGGCGGCGGTCGCCACGGCGTGGTACGGGGACGGCGAGGCCGTGAGGAACGTCATCAGGTCGTCGGTGTGGCCGCGGTCGAAGCGGGTGGGAGAGCTGCTCATGCCCACACCATACGGGCGGCCGCCCGGCCGGGCGCAGGGGTTGGGGACGCGGCGTTGTCAGTGGTGGCTGCGAGTATCGACGGAGAGGAAACACCGTTGACCGACGCGTGACCGGAGGTGCACTGGTGGAGACGACGACTTCGGCGGCCCTGTCCGGGGCCGCGCCCGCCCGCCCGGCGGCGGCGCCCGCCTGCGCGGCCTGCGAGGCCCCCGGCGCGCAGTGGAACCTTTCGCTGATGATGCCGCTCTGCCCGGCCTGTACGAGGGCGGGCACGGGCTCGGCGGACCGCGACCCGGTACGGCTGGGGGACGTGCTGCCGGTGACCGAGGCGGCCCTGCGCGCCTCCGGCCGCGGCCCCGGGCGGGCACCGACGCCGCGCGCGGGTTCGCCCATGACGTGCCGGCGCTGCGGGGGCCGGGCTCGCTGGCACCGCACGGCGGGCGACCGGTGGGTGGCGATCGAGCCGGGGGTGCGCCCGGTGGCGGGGGTGCCGCGCGGCAGACGCTGGTACATAGCGGGGGACGGCACGGCGGTGCACCTGCACGGCGCCGCCCCGGTGGACACGTGCCGGGTGAGCCACTTCGACGTGTGCCCGGGACGGCTCCGGAGCTGAAGGCCCCGGCGGCGGGGGCGGACGCGCGGACGGCCCCCGCCCCCCGCCCGGCCCGTGCGGGGGGGCGGGCCGGCA